>NZ_JBHUFW010000009.1:0-72856 GCF_042681545.1 Planococcus chinensis | reverse complement strand
TTCAATCTGCCCGGAGCTGGACATTCCGTATTTCCGGGCTAACAAGGAATAGCCCAACGGGCCAGCCAAATACTCGTTGACCAAATTCAGTTTGAATTCTTCACTATATTTCACCATAAAAAACACCCCAAAAGTTAGATTTTTAACTCTAACTTTTAGGGTGCAGCACCCCGCGGGCGCCTCTTTTTATTGGAATTTATTGATCATGCGCTCCGGGAAATCGGTGAAGATCCCGTGTACGCCAATCCCTTGCAATTGTTCGGCATACTCCTCGTTATTGACCGTATAGACATAGACGATTGCGCCTTTTCGCAGTGCGTCCGTCGTCATGCGGCGAAACGCAGCCGGAAGCGATACGTGGATGCGGTTCGTGCCGATGACGCGCGCGTAATCATAGACGTCGACATAGATCTGCGAAGTCAGAATCGCGGATTCGATTTCAGTTTCCCTGACCGCTTTCAACACATCTTCATGATTGAAAGAAGAAATCAGGATCCGGTCGCTCATCCCCCGTTTGGCTGCCGAGTTGGCCACTTTATCGACGAGGGTGTCGTACGGGAAGACATCGGATTTGATTTCGATATTCAGACGGTGCGGCGTCTCCTGGAAAATATCGAGGACTTCGCCGAGTGTCGGGATGGTTTCCCCCGCCCACTCTTCCGAGAACCAGCTTCCCGCATCAAAGCTTTGCAGTTCTTCAAGAGTCATGTCTTTGACGTAGCCTTTGCCGTTGGTCGTGCGATTGATTTTTTCGTCGTGGATGACCACCACTCTTTCATCTTTCGTCAAATGGACATCCAACTCCACCCCGTAAACCGGCAATTCCGCTGCCGCACTGAAAGCGGCAAGCGTGTTTTCAGGATGGGTGCCGGAGCATCCTCTGTGTGCATAAATTTTCATCCGTTGGCCTCCTAAATCTCTGTCCGTATCGACCATAATTCCGGGAAAAAGTACTGGTCGAGCACTTTTTTCAAATAGTTGACGCCTGATGAGCCGCCAGTCCCTTGTTTGAAGCCGATGATGCGCTCCACTGTCTTCATATGGCGGAACCGCCATTGCTGGAGCCAGTCCTCGACATCCACGAGCTTCTCTGCCAACTGGTAAAGCTCCCAGTGGGTTTCCACATCCCGGTAAACGGCGATCCACGCTTCCCTCACCGACTCGTCCGGTTCATAAACCGTGGTGACATCGCGTTCAAGCACTTCGGGATTGATGGCAAATCCGCTTCTGGCAAGCTTTTGGATCGCGGCATCGTAGAGGCCCGGTTTTTGGAACGCTTTTAGAAGCTCTTCATGCAAGACCGGATCCTTCTCGTAGATTTTCAATACATGTTTTGTTTTATACCCTAAAGCGAACTCAATCATGCGGTATTGGTAAGATTGGAAGCCGCTCGCATTTCCGAGGTCCTCCCGGAATTCCATGTATTCGGCAGGCGTCATCGTCGCCAGCACGTCCCATCCCTGGATGATCTGCGACTGGATTTTCGAGACCCGCGCCAATTGCTTGAATGCCGGCTGCAGGTCATCCGCGTTGATGTGGCGGATCGCCGAATCCAATTCATGAAGGATGAGCTTCATCCAAAGCTCGGATACCTGGTGGATGATGATAAACAAAGTTTCATCGTGGTGGCCGCTCATGCCGTCCTGTGCGGTCAATAATTGATCCAGATGCAAATAATCCCCATAGGTCATGTTTTCCTTGAAATCGGTGCGGATGTTTTTTTCGCCTGCGGCTGCAATGTTCTGGCCGTTCGTGTATTTATTCATCTGTATCGCTCCATTCCTGCTCGGCTTTTACTGAACTCATCTATCTGGCTGACTTTCAAACGTAGTGATGATGGAACGCCCGATTAAAAGACGGGAATTCGGGAAAACAAGTACAAACTAAGCTTTGCTGAAAGGATGACTCGTATGGCATACAAGAACTCGCGGCTGTTGCCTGCTTTGATTTTTTCTTCCGTACTGGTGCTCGGCGCCTGCGGCGAAAGCGACGAAGTGAACGAACCTGTCGGCAATGAATCACAGACTGAACCTGCACCGAAAACCGGTGATGCTTCGCCTGGCGGCGGCACCGATGAAGACAGCATAGGCGGCGAGACGTTCGGCTTCACGGAATTCAGCGTCGAAGCTGGCTATCCTGAACTCGACGATGCCATTTCCATTGAATATGAGGAAGACCGCGACAATATTTCTGCCGAATACAAAAACCGCTTCACGGAGGACGACCTGGCAGGCGATGAAGCCATGCAGCAGATGGAGCAATCCCTGCAGAAACTGGAATTGACTGCCGATACGCCGGACGAAGAAGCCATCACCCAGATTGTTGAAGCATTCGGCCTCGAAGAAGGATATGAGTATATCGAAGCGGAAGTCCGCTACCCCGACGGTACGGAAAAGGAATACAAGACTTCCGGCCAATGACAAGCCGCCTGCGGGCGGTTTTTTCATGCCAAAAAGCCCGGCTCCCGCTTTAAGCTTTCTACAAGTTATTCTTCTTCGTCATTTGAAATATGTTTCCAATAATCAACTTTGCTGACCGGTTCGAATCCTGCTTTTTCATAGACACGCAATGCGCCGTTATCCGTTTCCACATCCAGCAGCACTTGCTTTTTATTCCGGAGGAGGGCTTGATGACGGCTCCAGCGCAGGAATGCCTGGCCGTATCCTTGGCCCTGCAGATGGGGGCTCACCGCAAAAGCGGTTATCCACAGATCATTGCCTTCTTCAAGAAGGGTCGCGGTAGCGGCCAAGGCGCCGTTTGTTTTCATTACCCAGACATCCCTGCCTGCCGCTTCAAGGTTATAGGAGAGGACAGGCAAGACTTCTTCATCAAACGCCGACACTAGCAGCTTTTCCAACGCTTCGCGTTCGCCGCTATAAGGGGCGATCTCGACGCCGTTCGGAAGTTCAAAATGCTCCAGGGGTTCGACGCCGAGGAGAATTTCTGAAAATGCCGATTCATAGCCCAGATTTTCCAGGAAGGCCTCCGCTTCTGGGTTTTCAATGAATGCAGCCAAGTCCCCTTCTGCCTGGCGCTGGCTATGCCCATGCCGAATGCCGTCCGCAAGCGCGCTGCCGATCGACAAGCGGCGGAAATCGGGATGCACAAGCACTGACCATTCGTATTGATGCAGGCCGACCATATCAGCAGAAACGGCGAAACCGATCAACCGGTCTTCCGCCGTGTATGCCATGACGGCAAATCCCCGGGAATCCGGCCGATCCCACAGCGGTTCATGAAGCACTGAGCTGTAATCTGTTTGAAATAAACCCAGCAATGCCTTCATGTCGGTGACGGTTGAAGCAGCAAGCGGAAATGACTCTATTGACAATGATATGTCCATTTTCCACCATCCTTTCCTTTGTTGAATTTATCGTATCATAAGATTACAGAAATAAACGAACTTTTACGGTTGTGTATCAACGGTTTACAGCGGCTCCTTCTGGGCTATACTAAGTCGATACTATTTTTTCCGGAGGTCAACGCTGTGGCTAAAGAACGCTTAACATGGGTGGATGCAACAAAAGGATTTTTAATGATCCTCGTGGTCATCGGGCATTATGCCGGTCCGATGGCATTTGATTTCCCCCTTATCAAATATATTTATTGGTTCCATATGCCGGCATTCTTTTTATTGAGCGGCCTGTTCTTCAAGCCGATTTTGGAAAATGCCAAACTGAAGCCCGCTATCCATAAGCGCTTTATGCAGCTGATGGTGCCGTACTTGTTTTTCCTGCTGCTGCTGACGTTTTTCAAATACGGCATGATGATTGGCGATGGCACTTTCACCGCCGCTTTCCTGCGGCAGGATCTCATTGAGCTGACCGTCGGCGGACGTTTTCTGCGCGGCGAACACGGCGTCTTCTGGTTCGTCACCGTCATGTTTGCAACGTTCCTGCTGTTTCTATGGATCACCCGCTTGAAGCGGTGGATCCAATTCGCCGTATTGGCCGGCTGCTACACGCTGGCCCAGATCGAAGGGTCGTTTGCCATGAGCCTGGCAGCTGAACCGGATGCCGCTTCCGCTCAGATTCCGATGATCTGGAACCTCGATGTCGTGCTGATTGCCGTTGTCTATTTCGCCATCGGCTATTACTTGAAAGCGTTCTGGATGAACATCCCGAAAATGGCCATTTTCATCTCGGCCGTGGCTGTCCTCGCCGCTATGAAAGCGGATAGCGCCGGGCTGATCGACTATCACTTAAGCTTAAAATTCCTACGCTACGAACATTTCGTCCTGGATCTGGTGATTCCGCTGGCGATGACCATCGTCGTGGTCGGGCTGTTCCAGAAACTGACGGCCATCCAGCGGCTGCCTTGGATCGAAAAAATCGAAAAGCATTCGATTTCCATCATGTACCTGCACATCTTCTTCGGCTTCCTGGTCCGGGATTTCCTGCCGTACAATTTGTTGACGTACTTGTTCATCGGGCTTTTCGCACCGATCCTGTTGTCGATCCTGATCCCAAAAACAATTCCGCTCGGCGAAATCCTGATCGGCCGCTTCAAGCCGAGACGACCGATGCAGACGAATTAACCCAAAAAAAGCTGGCCCGATGAAAATCGGGCCAGCTTTTTATTTTCACAATTTCGCTTCTGAGAGCATTTTTGCGTACTTGCCGCCGCTTTTGATCAAGGCTTCCTGCTTGCCGAATTCGACGAGCTCGCCCATTTCCATGACGAGCACCAGATCCGCTTGCCTTACGGTGTTCAATCGGTGGGCAATGACGAAACTGGTCCGGCCTTTCATCAGCCGCTCCAGCGCTTCCTGGATTTTCAGCTCGGTCACCGTGTCAATGCTGCTGGTCGCTTCATCGAGAAGCAAGATGGCAGGATCCGCAATCAGCGCCCGGGCAATCGACAGCAATTGCTTCTGCCCTTGGCTGATCATGGAGCCGTCGCCTTTCAGCACTGTGTCGTAGCCGTTCGGCAGTTTCACGATAAAGTCATGGGCATTTGCTTTCCGAGCGGCTTCCACCACTTCTTCATCGGTGGCATCAAGCAGTCCGTAGCGGATGTTTTCCCGGACTGTCGCTTCGAAGAGAAATGGATCCTGCAGCACGAAAGCAATCTGGCTGCGCAGGGTTTCACGCGACATCGCTTCGATCGGCGTGCCGTCGAGCCGGATCTGCCCTTCGGCAGCATCGTAGAAACGGGCCAACAATTGCATGATGGTGGTCTTGCCGGCGCCGGTTGCACCGACAAGCGCCGCCGTCTGGCCGATGCCCACGGTGAAGCTGACATTGCGGATGGTCCAGTCTTCTTCAGCGCCTTCATATTTAAACGAGACGTTATCGAACTCGACCAGCCCTTGAAGTTTCTTGTCTGCATTCGCGGCTGCATCGTCTTGTTCTTCCGGCTCCCCCATGATGGCAAAAACTCGCTCGGCACCAGCAATCGCAGAAAGGACCGTGTTGAACTGGTTAGCGAGGTCATTCAGCGGGCGCGTGAACTGGCGGGCGTACTCGGTGAAAATGACAATGACCCCGATCGATATCGAACCGTTCAGCGCAAGGACCCCGCCGACGCCTGCGACAATCGCGAAGCTCGCGTTGTTCAGGAAGTTCATCACTTTCGGGATAAAGCCGGAGTACGTCCAGGCCCAAAAGCCTGTACGGCGGAGCCGCTCGCTTTTCAAAAGGAATTCGTCCATGACGCGCGGTTCTTGGGAAAAAGCCTTGACGATCTTCTGGCCAGAAATCGTTTCTTCAATAAAGCCGTTCAAGTCGCCGATCGCTGCCTGCTGTTCCTTGTAGAGCCGGCTTGTCCGCTTCGTAATCCATTGCATGGAAATGTACATGAGCGGAATGATGACCAGCGTCAAGACGGTGAGCAACGGGCTCAGCCACAGCATGACAACGACGGTGCCCGTCAGTGTCAAGATGCTGGAGAACACTTGGATAAATGAACTGTTCAATGTGGTGGAGACGTTTTCGATATCATTGGTCATGCGGCTCATCAATTCGCCGTGCTGGCGTTTGTCGAAAAACGACACCGGCAGGCGCTGAAGATGTTCAAACAAGCCGGTCCGCATGCGATAGACCACTTGCTGGGCGATGCCGACCATCCAGTAGTTCTGGAGATAAAGCGATACGGAATGCCCGACATAGACTAAAATCAGCCATAGCACGATGGCTCCCATTCCGCTGAAACTCTGCGGCACGATGAATTCGTCAATGATGTAGCCGATTAAATACGGACCGAGCAGCGCAAGCGCTGAACTGATGAACACGAGCGACAGCACCGTCACCAGCAAGAAGCGGTGTTCATCAACCAGTTTCCAGATGCGCAGAAGCGTGGACTGCCAATTGTTGGCGCGCTCCGTCTTTTTATCCGGCTCCTTTTTCAGCTGCTCTTTGGCGATGACCGGTTCATAGCCGAACGGCCTGCGGATGGCTTCAAACATATTCGTCCACCTCCTGTTCCTGCTGGGATTCGGCAATCTGCCGGTAAAGAACTGACGTTTGCAGCAATTCCTGATGCGTACCGTATGCGGAGATGCGGCCGTCTTCCAATAGGAGAATGCGATCCGCTTTCATCGCTGTCCGGATTTTCTGCGTCACCATCAGCATCGTTGCGTGTTCCCTTTCTAATTCTTCCCAAAGCGCCGCCTCCGTCTTGACGTCCAGGGCACTCGTGCTGTCATCAAGAATGAGCACTGAAGGTTTTCTGACAAGGGCACGGGCAATCGACAGACGCTGTTTCTGGCCGCCGGACAAATTGACCCCTTTTTGCCCGACGCGCGTTTCATAGCCTTTTGGGAACCGTTCGACGGTTTCATGGATCTGCGCTTTGGCAGCGGCGCCGGCCAGTTCAGGCTGTTCCGCCCCCTCCTTGCCCCATGAAAGGTTGTTCGAAATGGTGCCGGTAAAAAGCATTGATTGCTGCGGCACGATACCGATCGTCTTCCGGAGCGAACGCAGCGACCAGTCCTTCACATCCCTGCCGTGAATTTGGACGTTCCCTTCAGTAGCATCGTAGAACCGGGGGATGAGCTGCAGAAGCGACGATTTGCCGGAACCGGTCGCGCCCATGATCGCCAATTTTTCATTCGGCTCGAGCCGGAACGAAATGTTGTGGAGCACTTCACGGTCTGTGCCCGGATAGGTGAAGGAAACGTTTTTGAAAACCACTTCTCCGCGCGTAAGCACGTTCGTCTCGCCGCTCTCCCCTTTTTCCCGGACATCTGTTGCAAGCAGCACCTCTTCAATGCGCTCAGACGAAGCTTTTGCCCGTGCAAACGCCATGATGATGAATGAAAACATGGAGAAAGCACCGGTCATGCGCATGGCATAATTGACAATCGCCACCAATTCGCCGATTTCAGCGCCGCCTTGGCGGATTTGCCCTGCCCCGAACCACAGGACTGCCAATAGCGACAAGTTCATCCCGAACAGCAGGACCGGCAAAATGATTTCCATGATGCGGAAAGCTTTGACCGTATCGGTTTTCAGCGAGCCGGCCACTTCCGAGAACCGGGTCGCTTCATATTTCCCTCTCAAGTAGGCCTTGATCAGGCGTACCGCTTGGAGATTCTCCTGCACCATGCGGTTCAGGCGGTCAAGCCGCTGCTGCACGAAGCTGAAATACTTCACTCCTTGTTTCACCATGACATAAAGGAAAATCAACAGGACCGGAAAGACGATGACCAGGTAGACCGCAAGCTCGGCATTGACGACAAACGCCATGGCGATGCTTCCGATGACCAGGAGCGGTGCGCGCAGCATGATACGAAGGCCCATGAACAGCACCGTCTGCACCATGGTGACATCGCTTGTCAGCCGGGTGATCAAACCGGAAGCCGGGAATTTATTGAACGTCGCCAATGAAAAAGACTGGATGCGGCCGTATACAGCTTTTCGAAGATCGAATGAAAAGCTTTGGGAAACGTGCGAAGCGAAATAAGAGTTGGTGATGCCTGATAGAAAGGCGATAGCGGACAGCCCCAACAGCAGAAAGCCGTATTCGACGATCTGCCCCCGGTCACCTGCGATAATGCCATCGTCGATGATTTTTGCGATGACAAGGGGCTGCAGAAGCTCCACCGTCAATTCAAGCAGCATGAGGAACAAGGCAATGGCGATAAATAATTTATATGATTTGGCGTAGGAAAATACTGTTTTCAATCGCAAAGCCTCCTAAACATTTCGATACACGAACTTTTATGTTGACTATTATGCCACAATTCTCTGACGACAGACAGCAATTATCCTCAAAAATCTGAAAACCGCCAGCCGCTGAAAAAAATAGAGACATGGAAAAAGCGGCGCTTTTACGAAGCGCCGCCATTTTTCTGCAAAGATTGCTGTTTTTTCGGTTTCAGATTGCCTGCCAGCGACAGCCATGTCACAAAGATCAGCATGATAAATGTTCCGGTGAGCTGTACAGGGGCAAGCAATTGCTGGAACCAGAGCGCGGAGATGACCATCGCCGTCAACGGTTCCACCGCCGATAAGACGCTGGTTTCTACCGGCGTGATAAAACGCATGCTGCTCAGGAAGAGGATGAATGCTACAGTGCCTCCGATGACAATCGCTAAAAACAAACCGAGTGCACTCGGATCAGCCAGTTTCCCCCATTCTTTGGACAGGAAGACCGGCTTGGCAAGCCCCAAGGACAGTCCGCCGATGAGCATCGACCAGCCGACCACAAGCAGCACGCCCCATTCCTGCATGAGCCGGGCAGGAAACAGCGTATAAAAAGAAAAGGTCAACCCGACCAGGATCCCCCAGAACAGCGCTTCCCCACTGATCGTCAATTCGTCCGGCTTTCCATTCGTCAACAGCAGGAAGAGTCCGACCAATGTCCCGGCCATTCCGATCACCTGATAAGCCGGCGGCATTTTCTTCTGCCGCAATGATACAAATAGAATGATGTAGACCGGCCCCAAAAACTGCAGCAATGTGGCCACTACCGCATCACTTGCTTCAATCGCCGATACAAAGGTGAGCTGAACGCCCAGCATGCCGAATACCGAGAAGAGCAGGAGCTGCGGGATCCATGTTTTCCCTTTGAAAATCGAGTTGATCCTTACGCCTTTCAGCTTCAGGAAACCGAGCAGCAGCGTACCTGCCAAAATCAGCCGCAGCGTTGAGATGAAAGAAGCGGTGAGTCCGTAATCCTCCATCAGCCGCTCCATCATCGGTCCCGTTGCGCCCCAGAGCATCGCTCCAATCAAAATCATGGCAATTCCTTTAAAACGGTTCATCCAGACCCTCCTCTCCCAAATGAAAAACCAATCCCGGAAGATTGGCTTTTTGTTTTATTTTAAAAAATGGTGTTCATCATCAGGCCGGCATACGCGGAAGAAATGAACCCAACGCCCAACAGGACGGAAAACCAGCCGGACAGGTTCCGCTTGAACCCGAGGATCATCAGCCCAAGGCAGACCATGCTGACCACCAACAGCAAGAGACCATTGACGGATACAGCGAACCCGGCATCAATCGGATAATATTGCGGACCTTTCAGCCCCTCTAGCAGCGGCGCGGCCCCTTCCGACCGGAAGGTTTCATTGACGTTATGCGGCGGGGCTTCCTTGCTCATGAACGCTGTCAGAGCGAGCGTGAGAAGGAGCAGCAGACTTTCTGCCCGCAGCCAAGCCCGTTCATAGAGGCGCCGTTTATTGAGCAGCCCGTTCGCCATCGCCGCCGCAAGAAGCGGCAGGATGCTTAGGTGTTTCAACAGCAGCCATTGCCCGTAAGGCAGCGCCCAGGAATTTGCGTAATCCGCCAGATCCACAAAAAACAGCATGATCACCACCCCGCTTGCGAGCAGAATGCCGACACAGGCAAAGGCGAATGGCGTGAACCAGTCAAGGAACCGGCTCCAGTTCGGCGTTTCTTTGGCGAACCAGGCTACGTGCAGCAGGATGCCGCCCCATAAGGCAAGCGCCAGGAAATGAATGGAGTGGCTTACAAAACCACCCCAAAGGTTGACCGTCGACACGTGGCTGTAAAATCCGACCGCCAGGATCAGCAAGCCGGCATACCCCGCGGCCATCTGTTTTGAACCATTATAATATAAAGTAACGCCAAGCAATACAGAAAACAAGACGGTAATGACCCAGCCATTGCCGACGCGGTAATTGAGCAGCGTGTCGGCAAATGTTTTGAAAAATCCTTCGCCGTTCTCCAGGAAAAGGGCCAATTCAATGACCGGCGCTGCCGAGAACACCGCAATGCCGGCAACACTTCCCACTAACAGGCCACGGGAATCCCTAAGAACGGGCTTCTGGCTTTCCGGAACGAATTTCAATGCGATGGCGCCTGCTGCAAAAGCGAACGCCACATAAAGCAGAATGTCGGAAATGGCCGTGAACCAAATCATCGTTTTCTCTTAACCAGCAAAAGAATGGCCGCACCCGCTAAAATTACCAGCAACAGCACAAGGCCGATTGTCAAAAAACCGTTCTCTTCTTCGCTTGCAGCAGCTGCCCCTTCAATTCCATCCTGTTTCTCGGTGGCGGCTGGTTCTGCCGTGGGCTCTGTGGCGGCTGGTTCTGCCGTGGGCTCTGTGGCGGCTGATTCTTCTGCCGGTTCTTCTTCAGGTTCTTCTGCAGCTGGCGCGGCGATTTCGACGCTGAACGGAACTTCCCCTTCAATCGGATGGCCGTCTGCTCCAATAATTTTCCAGGAAATCGTGTAAGACCCGTTTTCCAAGTCGGTCGGCACTGAGCCGAACATCATGTTTGCGTTCAGAGACAATTCAGCAACTTCCACTGCTCCGTTAGGACCTTGGAGGGCCATGGAGCTTCCCTCTTCAATATCCGTATTGAACGTCAATTCAATTTGCCCGGGCTGCTCGGCCAAGGTTTCGCCGGAAGCCGGGTTGGAATCGGTCAAAGCAGTATGGGCGTGCGCCGCGAACGGCGTCAGCATCAGAAAAACCATCAGGAGCATCATTATTTTTTTCATCATTCATACCTCATTTATCATTTTTTTCATTTTTTCTTCCACCATTCTCTCATGCTTGTTAAAATAAGCATAGTGATTGTTTCATAAAATAATCGGCTGGAATATTTTGAAAAGGATGACGATAGTCCTTTTCTTCTTTATAATGAAGTTAGCCTACGGAGAAGGAGCGTCATGGAATGAGTGAATTGCAAGAACTACTATCAGATAATCTCGTTTTTAACCATATCCCTTTTCCCATCATCATTATGGACAAAGACGGACTTGTTGTGTGGTGCAACCGCCATGCAGAACGTGTTTTTCAACTGCAGACAGATACGATCAAGGGCCAGTTGTATCCTTATATGAATCCTGAAAAAGCGGCTTTCTACAAACACCCTTGGGAAACCGTCATACATAGCAAAGACCCCATCCGCTTTGAGGATGTGGAAGTCGGTTTAGGAAACGGAACACGGACATATACGACAATTGTCACCAAGGCGTTTGCGGCTGACGGCAGCCAATATGTCATGTCGATTTTCGAGGTGGATGATGCGGATGAAGAAGGCTCGGCGAGCCGGGAACTGAACAGCCTGCGGAGCGGCTTGGACGATTCGTTCATGCTGCTGTATTTTGATGAGGAATTTCTCATCACGTATGCCAATCCGCTGTTTTTGAAATTGAGCAAGTGGACGCCGAAGCGGATCTTAGGCAAGCCGATTTGGCAAATGTTCAGCGAAGACCCTGAAGATGTCCGTTTTGTCGAGACGCTGATCAGCACCTTGAAGAGCGGAAGAGTCTGGAACGGGCAAACTAAAAAAGTGAAAAAAGACGGCGAAGAATATTGGGTCGACTTGACCGCCATCCCGATGGAAATCAAGGGCGACGAAAATTATTACATTTTCCTGGAAAAAGATATTACAGCTGCTAAGAAAGCCCAGCACCATCTGGAAGAAATCGCGTTCGTCGATCCGGTTACAGGGCTTGAGAACCGGCACCGCCTGGAACAGATCGTCAATGAATTCATTGAGGAGCAAAAGAATTTTTCGTTCGTGTTCTTGGATATCGACCGTTTCTATACCTTGCGCGATGTTTCCGACACCGATACGGAAAATGAACTGCTCATCGAATTCACGAAGCGGCTCCGCATGTATTTCTCGGATACGATCATCACCCGTGCCGGACTGCACGAATTCGCTTTGGTGACGCCGCTCAGCAACTGGTTCATCGAAGGTTTCATGCATTATTTGCAGCAGCACCCGATCTACATCCAAGGCATGGCCATTCCGATGACCATCAGCGGCGCCATCACGCGCTACCCGGAAGATCAGCAATCGTTCGTACACCTGATCAAAGCTTCGCACGCGACGATCAAAAAAGTGAAAGAGCGCGGCGGCAGCGCCATCTCGGTCCTTACGGCAGATGACCATGAGCGTTTGAACCGCAAATCCATGATTGAGAAACGGCTGATCCATGCACTGGACCGCCACAACCTGCGCCTGCTTTACCAGCCGCAGATCGACTTGAAGACCGGCAAGATGGACGGCGTTGAAGCATTGGTGCGCTGGGAGGATTCCGAAATCGGAATTGTCACGCCCGATGAGCTGATCCCGATTGCCGAAGAAAACGGCATGATCCATGAAATCGGCTTATACGTCTTGGAGACGGTCTGTGCACAGCTGAAAGACTGGCATTCGCGCGGACTCGATATCAATGTCAGCATCAATACTTCAATCCGCGAGTTCCGGGACAAAGACATGGCGAAGGCGTTCCTGGAGCAGATCCAGACCAATGGCTGCGATCCGAAGAACCTGACGATCGAAATCACGGAACGTTTTGCGCTTGAAGCGGAATCGGAACGCTCGATTGTCAAGCAGATGCAGCAGCTGAACCAGGCCGGCATCAACTTCACATTGGACGATTTCGGCACCGGCTATGCGGCATTCCGCTACATGCTGATGCTGCCGATCAAGAACTTGAAAATCGACCGCTCGATCATCAAATCGATCACCAAGCAGGAAAAAATGCAGAAATTGATCAAAGGCATGATCCAGTTCGGCAAGAGCCTCGACTTGAGAGTCACAGCTGAAGGCGTCGAGACGAACGAACAGCTCGAACTGCTGCGCGCCATGGAATGCGACATGATCCAAGGCTATATCTCCGGCTACCCGATGGAAGCCGCAGACTTGGAGAAGTGGATGAAATAAAGAAAAGCGGAGGCGCCCATGTAGATTCGACGGGCATAAGATGGACCGGCGAAGCGGCGCTCTTTGCCGCGCAGCTGGGCTGGCTTATGACCCCGAGAATCTGGGTGCCGGAGCTGGACAAAAGAAAAGCGGAAACGGCCGTTCAGGTTCGACAGGCATAAGACGGTTTGGCGAAGCGGCGCTTTTTGCCGCACAGCCAGATCGGCTTATGACCCGAGAACCTGGCCGTTGGAGCTGGACAAAAGAAAAGCGGAAACGGCCGTTCAGGTTCTCGGCCCCGTTAGAGCTGAACACAAATGAAAAATCGGCATGCCTAGAAATCGCTTCTAGGTCATGCCGATTTTCTTTTGCACCCGTTTGGCCATTTGCTTAAAGACAATCTGCATCAATACTTCTGCAAATACAAGCCCCATGGCGACAGCGCCTGAAATCATGAGCGCTTCTGAAGCGAACGTGATGGCTTCCAAATAATTGTTTTCGACGATATTGCGCATGGCGTTGTAGGCCTTGCTCCCCGGCACCAACGGAATGATGCCCGCAACACTGAAAATGATCATCGGCATCTTGAACCTTTTCGCTAAAAGATGCGCTACTAGCGCAACACCGAACGCGCCGGCAAAAGTCGCCTGGACTGGATCTTCAAGGAGCAGTTCGAATGCCCGATAAATGAGCCAGCCGGTCATTCCTACAAGCCCGCAGCTGAGAAGCGTCCTTCTGGGCGTATTGAAAATGACGCCGAACGAGGCAGCGGCCAGAAAACTGAGAAATGCTTCAAGTGGCCAGTTCATCCAACCCCTCCTTTAAAATGATAAAACCAAAGCGATGCCCGCCCCTATGGCGAATGCCGTCAAGAAGGCTTCCGCGCCTTTCGACAAGCCCGACACAAAATGCCCCGCCATCAAATCGCGGACAGCGTTCGTAATAAGCAATCCGGGAACTAGCGGCATGATCGAACCGATGATAATCGTGTCCAAATCGGTTCCCATACCTGAATTGACCGATAAGAGGGCCAGGATGCCGATTGCCAGCGCCGCGACAAATTCCGCGAAAAACTTCACGCGGGTTTGTTCCAGGATGGTTTCGACTATGATGAACCCGGTGCCGCCGAATAAAAAGGCGAACGGCAAATCGCTCCAGGTGCCGCCGAGCAAAATCAGGAAACAGCCGCTCGCAGTGGCTGCCGCCAGAATCTGGATCCATATATTGAACATATAATTGGTCTGGTTGATCGTTGTTAATTCATCATAAGCTTCCTGCAAGGTCAATTCCCCTGAGACCAATCTGCGCGAGACGGAATTCACCAGTGCGACCCGCTCAAGATCGGTGCGCCGGTCGTTGATGCGGACAAAACGTGTTGCCAGTTCATCGCTCGGCGAGAACATCAGGCCGGTCGGCGTGACAAAGCAATGGGAGTCATTCATCTGCTGCGATCTGGCCATGCGGATCATGGTGTCTTCTACGCGGTAAGTCTCCGCTCCATTTTCCATCATCAATTTCCCTGCCAGTAAAAAGCAATCGAGGGCAAGCTCGCGCCGTGTTTCTCCAATTTGAGCCACCGAGTTTCCCCCTTCTGTTTTCTTTTCATGATAGCGCACTTGGACAAAAAATAAAACGCCCCGCTGATGCGGAGCGTTCGTTTCAGCAAATCACTTACGGTTTCAAGATGACTTTTGTGCAATCGTCCATATGGTCATTGAAAATCTGGTAAGCATCGGCAGCATCTTCAAGCGGCACGATGTGTGAAATGATCTCGCGCGGGTCGAATTCGCCGTTCTCAATCTTTTCGTACAGCATCGGCATCAAGTGGATGACCGGCGCCTGCCCCATTTTCATCGTAACGTTCCGTTCGAAAATATTGCCTAGCGGGAACATATTGTAAGTCAAGCCGTATACCCCGGTCAATTGGATCGTCCCGAATTTGCTGACAGCGTCTTTGGCAATATCGAGAGCGCTGAGCGTTCCGCCTTGCAGCTTCAATTTCTGCTGGACCGCTTCTGCCGGTGATTTCTTGCCGTCCATTCCGACACAATCAATGACCACGTGGGCGCCGCCCGCTGTGATTTCATGGATAAAGGCACCGGTATTGTCATACTTCGAGAAGTCTAATACTTCCACATTATTCATCCGTTTCGCCAATTCCATGCGGTAAGGGATTTCGTCAACAGCGATGACGCGTTCAGCCCCTTTCATCCAGGCGAATTTCTGTGTCATCAAGCCGATTGGACCGCATCCGAGGACAACTACTGTATCTCCCGGCTTCACTCCTGCATTTTCCACACTCCACCAAGCTGTCGGCAGAACGTCGGACAGGAACAGCACGGATTCATCTTCCAGCTCAGAAGATTCCGGTATGACAAACGGCATGAAATTTCCGTAAGGAACTCGTAAATATTCCGCCTGGCCACCCGAGTAATCACCGTAGCGCTCCGTGAAGCCGAAATAGCCGCCGGTATCGAAATGCGGATTTCCATTCGAGTTATCGCATTGGCTTTCCATATCGTGAGTACAGTAATGGCAATGTCCGCAGCTCACGTTGAATGGCAGGACAATGCGGTCGCCTTTTTTCACCTTGGTCACTTCAGGTCCGACTTCTTCAACAATCCCCATCGGTTCATGGCCGACGACATAGTCTTTGCGGGTCGGCAAAGCGCCTTGGTAGATGTGCAAATCCGAGCCGCAGATCGCCGTTGAGGTTATTTTTACAATGATATCGTCTTTTTTCTGGAGTTCGGGGTCCTTTACGTTTTTCACTTGCATGTCTTTTGTGCCTTGAAACGTTACAGCTTTCATCGAATCTCCTCCGTCTTTTCAGAATACTTTATCTCTTCCCCCTATCGGGCAAAGAAAAACGCCATTCCGCAAATTTGCAGAATGGCTTTAGATTAGAACCCGATTTGATCCTTCATTTCGAACGTTTCAAGCTCGAAACTTTTCAATTCGCCGTTTGCGACCGTGAACAGGGTATTGCCGCTGTAGAGCAGGCGCTGAACGCTTTTTTCCCAATCTTCATATTGCATATTCGACGGTTCCACCAAATTCGCTTTTTCTTCAATGCCGCCGCTTGTAATGGAGAAGACCACCGCGCCTTCCCCTTCAAACTCGATTGCATTGGCGCCTGTTTCCTTGTACATTGTCACCGGGAATCCGTAGAGATTCTTCGCTTCGTGGACGAACAGGGCTTTATGGTCGTATTGGAGCGGCGAATAGGTGCCCATCCCCCCGATGATTTCCGTGTCCTTTTCTTTCGGATTTGCAAAATCACTGATATCGAAGAGGGAAATCTTCATGCCCCCTGTCACGACACGCGGCTCTCCGTCCTTCACAGGCTCCAGCTTCGTATCGGATCCGAACCCGATCAGATGGTTTTCATCCAATGGATGCAGGTAGTTTGAAAAGCCGGGAATCTTTAATTCGCCCAGGACTTTTGGGGCTGAAGGTGTGGCTACATCGATGACAAACAGTGGATCGGTTTCCTTGAATGTCACCATATAGGCTTTGTCTCCGATAAAGCGTGCAGAGTAGATGCGCTCACCCTTCGCCAAATCTTCAACAGATCCCACCTGCTTCATGCCGGCGTCAAGCACGAACAGATGATTTTTGGAAGGAGCGTCTTCATTCCATGAAAATCCTTCCGTCGTCACGATGCGGAAATAGCCGTTGTGTTCATCCATTGAAAATTGGTTCAGCAAGGTTCCGGCCACTTCGCCCGATGCCAGGAATTGCACGTCCGTGCCTTTGAGGCTGAACTTGAAAACTGCGGTATTGGCCAGCTGCGGCAGCCAGATCCGCACGTCCTCCCCTTGTGTATCTTCTTCTGCCGGCAGATAGGCTGCGGCCGTCAGGTACAAATGGTCTTTCGTCATATACAATTGTTCACTGCCGCCGAGGAAGCCTTTCGTACTGACTTCGTTCTCCGCAGGATTGGACAGGTCGATGGAAGAGATGATGCTGTAGCTGCCGGACATCGTTCCGGGCAGAATTGCCAGGTTGCTGTATTCCATCGCTTTCATGTCTCCGCTGTCCTTGGAATCATAGGTGAGGGGGCGGAGCTCCGCATCGTCCTGCTCTTCCATCCGCCAGAAATCGGGATAGACATTCGTGACATAATACAGCACATTGTCCGCCAAGCGCGCGCCATTCAAATAGCCTTCTGTGCCGAAATCCCGGATCAACACAGGCGATGCCGGATCTTTCACATCGTATAGCGAGACCGTCGTCATTCCGTCGCGCGGATAGATCCCTTCTTCAATTCCGTCTGCAGGCTGCATGACATACCGGTTGCCAAGCACCGCCAGCACATCCCCAGAAAGGAACAGCTGCTGCGGATACCATTCTTTTTTAAATACCAGTTCATCCGCAACCTTCAAATCTGCCGGATCTCGGACATCCGAGATGACAACGCGGTTCTCGCTTATGGAGTAAATGTAGGAACCGTCTGTTTTCACCATGTCCGCTTCGTCTACACCTTCCACCTGCTTGTTGGTTGTGGAATAATCGCCGCCTTCAGCACTGCCGCCCGAGCTGTCTGACGATTCTTCGGTCCCGCCAGCCCTCTCGGCCATTCCGTCTTTTCCTTCATTGCTCTTTTGCAGAGCAAGCAGCTGTTCAAAATACGCTTTCAGTTCTTCTTCGCCTGATACGCTCTGGATTTTCTCCTGCACTGTAAATGCGACTTCATCTTTTTCCAGTGTCTTGAAGAAACTGCCGGCTACTGCTGAATTTTTGATGTGGAGCTTATACTCTCCAGGCGGCAGCTGCGGAATTTCCAGCGTCTGCCGGTTTTTCAATAGCACCATTTCCGTCTCGACCGCTTCACCGGCTGCATCCGTCAAATAGATATCGCCTTCGGCCACAGCTCCGGGCTGAAGCACAGAAGAGAAGTTCACCCGCCACCCCTGTTCCGACAAAGCGACTGCCGGGGCGCTTACAGCCACTTTTTCAAACATGAACGCTGCTGCAATGGCGATTGCTGCAATGATTACAGCCCCCGCCAGCCATTTGCTTTTTCGTTTCATCCCTGCTCCCGCCTTTCGAGGCTCACTTTTCCCATTAGACAGTCCCCACTGAAAAAAGTTACAGAATTCCCTGCATATTTTTAACAACTCTGCGGAAAGCCTTGCTTAATTCCACCGATGACTGCGAATTTTCTCCGCCGCCTTGGACAAAACCGGCGTTGCCTCCGCCTTTGCCGGACGTCAGTGCCAGCAATTCCTTCAGCACGTCCCGGACGTCCCCTTCCGCTTCCGCGCCTTTCGCACAGACGAACCTCATGCCCGAAGCATCCTGTACCAGAAAAAGCAAATAGGCTTTCGGAAAGTCCGCGGCCACGAGCCGCGCCAATTGCTGGACTTCTTTCACTGAACGGTTGGTGAATTCTTTTTCAATCACTCCATCCCCGTCCGGCTGGAACATTGCTGCCTCTGCCTGGAGCAATTTCGACTGGATTTCCTTCAGCTCTTTTTCAAGCGCCGTTTTCTCGTCCAGTACCGCTTCTGCCGCTGCCGGCAATTCCTGCAAAGGGGCATTCAACAGACCGACCAGCTTGTCCGAAACGCGGATGAGCTCGCGGAAATAGCTTGCCGCCCGGCCTCCGCAAAGAAAATAAACCCGGGTCCCGCCTTTCGATTTTTCCGTGCTGATGATTTTAATTTGGCCGATGTCTGCGGTATTTCCGGGATGCGTCCCGCCGCAGGCATTCAAATCGACTTCCCCGATTTCCACCAAACGGATCTCCCCGCTGACAGCAGGCGGCTTGCGCAAAGGCATCGCTTTCGCCTGAGCGTCGCTGACCCATTGCACCGTGATCGGCAGATGCCGGCGGATCACTTCGTTAGCCGCCTCTTCTGCCTCTTGCAGAATTTCCGGAGAAATTTCCGGCGCATCCAAATCGATGGACACCCGTTCCGCTCCCAAATGGAAACTGCTGGTCTTCAATCCATATCCGTCATCGAAAATAGCGCTCAGCACATGCTGGCCCGCATGCTGCTGCATATGGTCCCACCGACGGTTCCAGTCAAGCGACGCCCGGTAGCCGCCCGCTTCGACCCTTTCACCGGTGTAATGCCGGATCTCGCCTTCTGCAGTCTGCACGTCGAGCACGCGTACTGTGCCGATTGTTCCGGTATCTGCCGGCTGTCCGCCTCCCTCAGGGTAAAAGGGCGTTTTGTCCAGAACAGCATAGTCGCCCCGGCTGTCCTTTCCGGTATGGATCACTTCAATTTCCGCTTCTTTCATTTCAGGATTTTCGTAATATAATTTCAAGGTCATCAATGATCGTTCCTTTCGGTTTTCGGCCCCTTGCTTCGGTGTTTACCAGCTTCTGTTTAGTGGAAATGAATACCGACAGCACTTTTAGGAGGAATAAGCATGCCGAGATTTGATCGTTCCATTCTATTGTATAACGGCACTGCGGGAGCGTCCACGAGCGGCACCATCATCCCTTTGGCAGTACCGGCGCTCGCGCGCGCCTCCAAGCATCTGGAGCTGATCCAAACGGACTCCCAGGAAGAGTTTGAAGAAGCCTGCCGCTCTTCGTGCGACGCCCTTTTTGTGGCAGGCGGCGACGGCACCGTCCATACAGCCGTCCAGGCATTGAGCGGCCTGGACAACCCGCCGGTCCTTGGCATCTTGCCAAGCGGCACCTGCAACGATTTCGCCCGCACATTGAACATTCCGCTGCTCCTTGAAGAAGCGGCCGAAGCGCTTGTTGACGGCGAAATCAAGGCAATCGACACTGCTCTTATCAATGACGGTTCGTTTTTGAACTTTGCTGGCATCGGCCTGATTACCGACGCTTCGCTCAACATCGACCCCGACCTGAAAGAACGCTATGGCAAACTGAGCTATTTTATGAGTGCGTTGCAGACGATGCGGCAATCTGCGCCATTTTCCGTGGACTTGGAAGTGGACGGCATCCACTATGCCGAAAAAGGCGAAGCTGTGCTGATCATGAACGGCAAATCGATTGGCACGCATATGCTGCCGATGGAGGAAATCAGCCCGTCTGACGGCCTGCTGGATGTATTCATCATCCAGGCAGCGACACTCGCTGCTATCCGTGAATGGTTCTCGCTCAGCCGGCCGAATATAACGCCGGATGACCTGGAATACATCACTCATTACCAAGGGAAAAATATCAAAATCCGGACGGAAAATGAGATGCAGGTGGATACCGATGGCGAAGTCTATCTGACGACCCCCCTGGATATCCGCATCCAACCGAAACAGCTGATGATGCTGGTGCCGCGTCCTGCGGCCGAAACTCTCCCGGAATGAAAAAAAGGATGAGCGGGTTGCGCTCATCCTTTTTTTTGCCTTGTCTCGGGTTGCTTTTATCCTTCTGCCGGCCAGTCCGGAAGCATGCGGTTCAGCTTTTTATCGCTGCGTTTTCCAAGAACGTATTCCGCCTGCATGATGGTATGGATTTCACGCGTGCCTTCATAGATGACCGGCGCTTTGGAATTCCGCAGAAAACGGGCGACTGGATATTCATCCGAATAACCGTAGGCGCCGTGGATCTGCACCGCATCGTCTGCCGCTTTGTTGGCGAAGTCGCACGCCTGCCATTTCGCCAGCGAGGTTTCACGGGTATTGCGAATCCCTTTGTTTTTCATCTCGCCGGCACGGTAGACGAGCAGCCGGCTCATCTGATAGCCAGCTTCCATATTGGCGATCATTTGCTGGACCAGCTGGTGATCGCCGATCGGCTTGCCGAACGTCGACCGTGCATGGCAGTACTTCACGCTTTCTTCCAGGCAGGCCATGAGCAGGCCGACTGCCCCGGCCGCTACAGTAAAGCGCCCGTTATCGAGCGAAGCCATGGCGATTTTAAAGCCTTCCCCTTCTTCGCCCAATAGATTTTCTGCCGGAATCCGCAAATCGTCGAAAAAAAGTTCGCCCGTATTTCCGGAACGGATGCCGTATTTGCCCTTAATCGCTTTTGAGGAAAACCCTTCCCGCGTCCGTTCGACGATAAATGCGCTGATGCCGTTATGCTTTTTCGCTTTATCGGTATAGGCGAAGACGATGAAGTGGTCCGCCACGTCACACAGCGAAATCCAGGTCTTCTGCCCGTTCAGGACGTATTCATCCCCCTCCCGTACAGCGGTTGTCGATAATGCCGCTACGTCGGATCCGGCCCCAGGCTCCGTCAATCCGAAAGCACCGATCTTCTCGCCTTTTGCCTGGGGAATCAAATATTTCTGTTTCTGGTCTTCTGTCCCCCATTGCAGAAGCGTCATCGAATTCAGGCCGGTGTGCACGGAAACCGCGGTGCGGAAAGCCGTATCGCCGCGTTCCAGTTCTTCGCAGACAATGGCCAGGGAATTATAGTCCATGCCGCTGCCGCCGTATTTCTCCGGAATGCAGACCCCCATCAGCCCTAGGTCTCTCAGCCGCTCCCAGATTGCCGGATCGAATGCACCCCCGGCGTCCCAGTCGGCAATATGCGGCACAATTTCGTCATCGACAAATTGCCGCACGGTTTTTCTGAGCAATTCCTGTTCTTGTGAAAATCCGAAATCCATCTGTATTCCCCCTTCGTGTTCGAAGCTTCAGTTTTGGTAAGCGGAACGGTGCACGGCTTCTTCGATCATCACACCGCGCTTTGCCATTTCCTTGATATAGACATCCCCCGGGACAATGAGTTCCGGCGGATAGGATCCTCGTTTGCTGATGGTGCCGTTGCCGATCAGTTGGGCAACGACCGAAATCGTATACGCGGTCGCCCGCGCCATCGCCGTTACGCCCGCATCTTCCCGCAGCGTAATCATATTGTATTCATATGTGAGCGCTTCTCCATCTTTCGTTCCGGAGACGCGGACCCGAAGCAGGACGGCATCCTGCTTTTCACCAAGCGCGGTTATTGGCGCCAGCACTTGACGCAGGACATCCCGAAGCCTGATTTCCACGCCATTGACCGTAACGGTTTTTTCACGATCGGTGAATCCGAGATCGACAAGCAGCCTGAATTTTTCTGCGTGCCCTTTATAGCGGACGGTCTTGTATTCGAGCGTGTCCACATCGCTGAACGTATCGATCAGCGTCGACGTGCCGCCGGACGTATGGAAGGCCTCCAGTTCGCCGAAGCCTTCAAATTCAACATGTTCGATTTCGGATAAAGACCGGACCTCGACTTCCCTGCCGTTCCGTATGACATGCGACGGGTCGCTGTAATGGTCGAACACGCCTTCTAAAGAAAACACATGATTGTATTCGAGCGGAGGCTCCGGTTCCACGGGAATGCCGCCGACGAATATGCGGATGTCCTGAACGCGGTCCAACTTTCCTGCCCCGTACCCGGCCAGAATATTCATCATTCCGGGCGCGACCCCCAAATCCGGAATGAGCGTCACCCCTTTTTCTTCTGCCTGCTCGTGGAGCGACAAGACCGCATCGGTTGCCCCGCCGATATGGCCTCCCAGATCGACCGCATGGACGCCGCACTGAAGCGCAGTCCGCGCCACTTTTTCATTGAAAGTATAGAACAGCGCATTGACCACCACATCGGCTTTTGAAATCACCGCTGCGAGCGCTTCGTCATCGTTGGCATCAAGCTGCAGCACGTGCAGTTTGGCGCTCCCCAATTGCTCTTTGAACAATTCGGCCTGTGCGACATGAAGATCCGCCAAGAAGACTGCTTCCACCTCCGGATTTTCCACCAAATCACCGGCAGCCTGCTTTCCCATCAACCCTGCTCCCAATACCGCTACTTTCATCCTCCTCGCCCCTTTCCCTTCAGTTGTCGTTATCGATTTGCGCACGCTGCAGTTTGCCGCTGTAGTCGACGTAAATGCTTTTCCATTCCGTAAAGACATCGAGCGCCGCGACGCCTGAATCCCGGTGGCCGTTTCCGGTCCCTTTGGTCCCGCCGAACGGCAGATGGATTTCCGCGCCCGTAGTGCCGGCATTGATATAGACGATGCCCGTATCCAGGTCGCGCTGCGCCTTGAACACCCGGTTGACATCCTGTGTATAGATGGAGCTCGACAAACCATAGATAACGCTGTTATTGACTTCAATCGCCTCTTCGAAGCTTCCGACTTCAATCATGGAAACGACCGGACCGAAAATTTCCTCTTGCGCAATCCTCATATCCGGCGCCACTTCCGAGAACACTGTCGGTGCGTAATAGTTCCCTTTATCGTAAGGGGCTTCTGACAGGATGGTGCCCCCAGTGAGGAGTGTTGCCCCCTCCTGCTGGCCGATTTCAATATACGAGTGGATCTTCTCCAACGCTTTCTTATTGATGACCGGGCCTACCTTGACCGACTCATCGAGCCCATCCCCGATGGTCAGTGTTCCGATTTTTTCAAGGAGGCGCTTTTGCAGATCCTCTTTGACATCCTTATGGACAATGACGCGGCTGCAGGCAGTGCAGCGCTGCCCGGCCGTCCCGTACGCGCTCCATAGAATCCCTTCGACGGCAAGGTCCAAATCCGCATCTTCCATAACGATCACGGCGTTTTTCCCGCCCATTTCAAGGGATACTTTTTTCAGGTTGCGCCCACAGGCTTCCGCTACTTTGCGACCTGTCTCCGTCGAGCCAGTAAATGAAATGACCCGGATATCCGGGTGTTCAATCATTGCAGTCCCGACTTCCGATCCGCTGCCGAAGACAATATTGGCGACGCCTTCCGGCAGCCCGACCTCATCAAAGATTTTAGCCATTTCATATGCCATCATCGGCGTCTCAGTCGCCGGTTTCCACAGGAATGCATTTCCCGCCACAATCGCCGGGAAGGATTTCCATGTAGCGATGGCCACCGGGAAATTCCAGGGCGTGATAAGCCCAACGACTCCGATCGGCGAACGGACGCTCATGGCGAATTTATCGGCAAGCTCCGAGGGGGTCGTCTCTCCGAACAGCCGGCGCCCTTCGCCTGCCATGTAATAAGCCATATCGATCCCTTCCTGGACTTCCCCCCGTCCTTCTTCAATCACTTTGCCCATTTCCTTAGTCAGTACCTGGGCCAGATGCTCTTTCCGTTCTTTCATCAGACGCCCGATTTCGTATAAATAATCCGCCCGTTTGGGAGCAGGGACTTTCGCCCATTTTTTCTGTGCTGCTTTTGCGGCCTTTACGGCGGCTCCGACATCTTCTGCTGTCGCCAGCTGCACTTGTGCCAATTCTTCCCCATTAGCCGGATTCAGTACGGGAGCAAATTCAGCTCCTGCAGCGTCCTGCCACTTCCCGTTCACATAATTGGTCAATTTCAATTTGAATCCCTCCTATGTATTTTTTGAAAGCGCTATCAATCCCATTATTTCACAGCCCCTTGTAAACTGCCACCCCCTCAAATGTAAAATTAAGAATTTTCTTTCTATAATAATTGTGAGTGAATAGACCCGTTTTAGAAAATGCGTTCCCCTGCCTCTTTGTGAACAATGTGCCATTTCAGAGAATTTCTTTTTATTCTATTGACACTCACGGTTCGTAATAGTCTAATCTAAAGGTAGAGGTGATGATAATCGTGTACAAAGTACAGGAAGTAGCAAAGATTGCAGGAGTCAGTGTCCGCACACTCCACCATTACGACAGCATCGGGTTGCTGAAACCCTCCAATATCGGAGCCAACCGTTACCGTTATTACAACGGCGAAGATTTGAAGTTGCTCCAACAGATCCTTTTCTTGAAAGAACTCGGATTTCCATTGAAAAAAATCCAGGAAGTCGTGGAGCACGGCTTTGATTCGAATTTTGCACTGACCCAGCACATTGAACTTCTTCGCCAGAAGAAAGCGCGCTTGGAAGGATTGATCGAAAACGCCGAGCAGACATTGCTTGAAAACGCCGGCGCACTTTCATTGACAAATGAAGAACGTTTCGCTGCATTCTCCATCAAAAATTCCGCCGACAACATCAATTTGTACAAGATGGAAATTCCGGAACTGGCCCAAGAAGAGCTGATTACGCAAGAAGCGGCTGAAACGGAAGAACCGGAGCTGGTTGAAGCGCTTGTCCAGGCAACCGCCTCTGCAGCAGAGACGGGTGGCGAGGGCAATTCGTTTACAGCTGAAGATCCTGCGGAAGCGGTAGTTTACGAAGAAGCACCGGCAATAGAAGAAAAGCCGGAAAAAGAGGAAGAGGATCTGGAAGAGATCAACCGTGAAGGCAACCGCATCTACTCGGCGGTCGCTTCTCTCATGCACCTTCCAGCCGATACCGCTGAAGTCCAAGTTGAAATGCAGGCTTATTACACGCTGCTCAACCGCTTCTATGACTGCACACCGAGAATGTTCCGCGGGCTTGCTGACCTTTACGCATCAGACCAGCGTTTTGCAAGCAACATCGACCAGCATGGCCAGGGGCTATCCCAATACCTGAAAGAAGCGATGTACATATACGCCGCCGGGCTTCAGGATGCGTGAGCTTATCGGACCTTGCAGCAATTGCGGCAAAGACGTTTATTGCCGCGACGGGTTTTTGGACGGCACTTATATCGACGGTGAACTATTCTGCTTCGACTGTGCAGAAAAAGAAGAAACGGCGCAAAAGTAACCCTTTTGCGTTTTTTTCTATATCTATTTGGTAAATAAAGGATGTTCCATCAACACTGAAATGAGTGACGCAGATATGTCTTTGCAGCAAAGAATCTTCTTATTCGGCGCATTTTTCATCTCCACCGCCATGGTGGTCGCCGGCCTTCTCTTTTATATGACCATTTCCGATGCCATCGAGGAACAGGTCGGAAAGCGGGCGTTGAACATTGCGGTGACTTCCGCGGAACGGCCCGATATCCAGGCAGGCTTCTCGGCCCCGAATCCTGCGGCAGCCCTTCAGCCGATCGCTGAAGAGATCCGCAAGCAGACCGGCGCTGAATACGTTGTCATCGGCAATAAAGACGGGATCCGCTATTCGCATCCGATGCCCGACCGGCTCGGCAAAAAAATGGTCGGCGATGATAACGAACGAGCGCTTGTCCAAGGGTTGTCCTATATTTCTGAAGCTACCGGCTCCCTCGGCCCTGCCCTGCGCGGCAAGGCTCCGATCCGCGATGAAGCCGGCACGATCATTGGCGTGATCTCCGTCGGATTCCTGAAAGCCGATATGGCATCCGTCTTCCATGAATACTTGGACTCCATCAGCGCCATCGTTTTCAT
Organism: Planococcus chinensis; assembly: GCF_042681545.1. NCBI lineage: Bacteria > Bacillati > Bacillota > Bacilli > Caryophanales > Caryophanaceae > Planococcus > Planococcus chinensis. Next base: position 46,657 of record NZ_JBHUFW010000009.1, on the reverse strand, counting down.
TGCCATCGTGATCGGTTTGTTCGGTTCGATGGTGTTGGCACATAACATCAAAAAAACGTTGTTCGGCCTCGAACCGACAGAGATTGCCAACCTCTACAATGAACGGAACGCCTTGATCGAATCCGTCCGGGAAGGCATCATCATGGTCAACAAGACCGGAGAAGTCACGATGGCGAATGCTGCGGCGTATGACATGCTGTCCTTGCCGGAAGGCAGCCGGCTCATCGGAAAAGCCATTGATGATGTATTGCCGAATACGCTGCTGCCTCAAGTGCTTGAGACAGGCGAGCCCCAACTGGACCGGCCGATGAATTTCCTTGGGAAGAAGACGATCGTCAACCGCATTCCGATTTTGATGGGTGATGAGATTGTCGGCGCGGTTTCAAGTTTCCGCCTTCAATCGGATATTGAAGGGCTCAGGAGCGAACTTTCACAGGTCAGGCAATATGCTGAAGCCCTGCGTGCACAGACCCATGAACACCAAAATTCCCTGTATACCATTTCCGGATTGATCCAGCTGAATTCGCTCGAAGAAGCGATGCAATTGATCCATCATGAAACCGAGGAACAGCAGTCGCTCGTGCACTTCGTTACGACGCGGCTGAAAGATGCGTTTCTTGGCGGTCTGGTCATCGGGCTCTACAACCGGGCGCGGGAACTGAAAGTGCGCTTCCTGCTCGACGAAGACAGTTACTTGGACGAACTTCCGGCCCAATTCGAAAAAAGCCTGTTTGTCTCGATCCTCGGAAATTTGGTAGCGAACGCCTTTGAAGCGGTCGAACACTTGCCGGAAGAAGAACGGATTGTGCGCCTGTTGATTGCTGATAACGGCAATGAGATACTGATTGAAGTGGAAGATTCAGGTTCCGGGTTGGACCCATCCATCCTGCCGGTTCTTTTTAAAGAACGGATTTCCACCAAGCCGGGCGACGACCGCGGCTACGGCATGGTCAAGGTCTTTGAAAGCGTGCGCGACCTTCACGGCGAAATCGCGATGGAGACAGGCGACCTTGGCGGCGCGCTGTTCATCATTTCCATAAAGACGGAGGAATTATAAATGATTGAAATTCTTATCATTGAAGACGATAAGCGTATAGCGGATATCCACAAGCGATTCATTGAAAAAATCGACGGCTTCCAAGTGGTGGGCTCTGCCCATAACGGCGCAGAAGGGAAAGACTGGATCGAAGCCCTGAAGCCGCAGCTGATTCTGCTGGACGTCTACCTGCCGGATATGAAAGGCACCGACCTTCTTCCATTCATCCAAAAGGAAAGCCCGGACTCCGACATCATTTTCATCACAGCGGCGTCGGAAACCGAAATCGTGAAAAAAGCGTTTCGCAGCGGTGTCGCGGATTATATTCTCAAACCGCTGACTTTCGGGCGCTTCCAGGAAAGCCTGCTGGCGTACCAGGAAAAAAAGCGGGCGCTTGAAAAAGACGGAACGTTAGACGAAGCGGCCATCCAACGGCTATGGAATATGGACCGCCGAAATTCCCTTGAAGCTGCAGAAACGCCAAAAGGCATCGATCCGAACACCATGTCCCGCATCCGGGACCGGCTCACCGGCTCACCCGAAGGAATGACGGCGGAAGAAATGGGAGCCGCTTGTGGAATGAGCCGCTCGACAGCGAGGCGCTACCTCGAACACCTGGTCACCGAGCACCTGGCGATTGCGGAATTGCTTTACGGCACAATCGGCAGGCCCGAAAGGCGCTACTTCCCCCAGCCGTGAACTTTATGAACAAAATTATTAATTTGAACAATATCCCCCTTATTTCCAAAAACTTTAATTGCATAAAAGTTCTGATAAATTAAAGACAGCGCATGAAAGCGCTGTCTTTATTTATTTCAAAGGGGGATGTTCAAATGTTGAAAAAAATGATTTCGTTGTCATTGGCAGGTGTCATGGCGTTCAGCTTGGCCGCTTGTTCATCAGGCGGAGAAACAGCAGCAGACAAGGAAGCAGGTTCTAATTATCCTGAACGCGGCATAGCTATTGTTGCTCCATCAGGCGCTGGCGGTGGATGGGATTTAACCGCACGTTCAATCGCGAAAACGATGAACAGCACAAAACTGATCGAAGAACCGATTACCGTGGAAAATAAACCCGGGGGCGGCGGTGCTGTTTTCATGGCAGAGTATGCTACCAAAGAAGTGGATAATGATTATATGATGATGGTGAAATCACCGCCAATCTTGATCAATAACAACAAAGCTGAAGGCAATAGCCCTTATGGCTATAAAGATACTACCCCGCTTGCGCAATTGACGCGTGATTACGGCGCAATTGTCGTTAAAGCGGATTCAGAATACCAGACATTGGAAGAGCTGCTCGAAGCAATCAAAAAAGATCCGACAGCCATCACATTGGCAGGCGGTTCTGCACCCGGATCGATGGACCATCTTGTCGGCATCCTGCCTGCTTTTGAATACGGCATCGATGCGAAATCCGTAAAATACGTTTCTTATGACGGCGGCGGCGAAGCAGTCGCAGCACTTCTTGGAAGCAATGCAGATGTGATCGCCACGGATGCTTCCACAATTGCCGAGTATGTGAAATCCGGCGATGTCCGCGTCCTTGCAGTGAGCTCACCTGAGCGCCTTGAAGGCGAATTGAGCGAAGTCCCTACTTTCAAAGATTCCGGAATTGATGCAGAATTCACGATCTGGCGCGGAATCTTCGGACCTAAAAATATGTCTGAAGGCGCGAAAACATACTGGACTGAAAAGCTGGAAGAAATGTCGAATACCGACGAGTGGAAAAAAGAACTTGAGCAAAACGGCTGGCAGAGCGAATACAAAAATGCCGCTGATTTTGAAGAATACTTGAAAAACCAGGAGCAAGTCATCGTTGAATTGCTGACTGCACTTGAAATGCAAAAATAATGGGCAAGCGGCTTCGGCCGCTTTCTCCATTTAAGGAGTGGAATTTATGAGTAAAACGTTTGACCGCTTTGCGGGAATCGCCTTTCTTTTGATTGGGCTTCTTTTCGTTCTGGAAAGTCGGAAAATCTCTGAAAGTTCTTATGGATCTTCTGTCGGTCCGGACATTTTTCCAATCGGCCTTGGCATCCTGTTGATTTTGCTGAGCATGCGGCTATTGTATGAAACCTTCCGCTACCAGGCGGTTGACGGCAATTCCGAAGGAGTGCAGTACGGCAAATTCCTGGTGATCTTCATCGGCGCAGTCCTTTACGCAGCGCTTCTTGAACCCCTGGGGTATGTCATCACCACTTTCGCTTTCCTGCTTCTTGCTTTTCAGACAATGGAACGCGGCAAGTGGATTCAGTCCCTTGTGATTGCCGGCGCATTTTCATTCGGCGTCTATTACTTATTTGCGGAATTCCTCGGCGGTTCATTGCCCGGGTTCCCGGTATTTTAACAGGAAAGGCGGAATATCATGAGCACTTTACAATTCTTGATGGATGGCTTCAGCGTCGCCTTCCAATGGCAGAATATCCTTTTCGCTTTTGTTGGTGTCTTGATCGGAACGGCAGTCGGCGTTCTGCCGGGCATCGGTCCGATGAGCGGTGTAGCCCTGCTGATTCCGGTTACAGCTACGCTTACAGCTGGTCTGCCGCCAGAAGCGGCTGCCGCGAGTTCGATCATCCTGCTGGCCGGCGTCTATTACGGGGCCATGTATGGCGGTTCCACCACCTCGATTTTGCTGAACACTCCAGGTGAATCCTCTTCAGTCGTAACGACGCTTGACGGCTACCAGATGGCGCGGCAAGGCCGTGCCGGGGCAGCGCTTTCGATTGCAGCAATCGGATCGTTCGCAGCGGGGATCATTTCCCTGATCGGCCTCGTCCTTCTGGCGAAGCCGTTGTCGAATATCGCACTCGAGTTCGGCCCTGCCGAATATTTCGCATTGATGCTCCTTGGGCTTGCTGCTGTAAGCGGGCTTGCAGGAAAATCGATGACCAAGGCATTGATGATGACCGTTTTCGGTTTGATGCTCGGCACCATCGGCATCGATGCCGTGTCAGGCATTGCCCGCTTTACCTACGATTTGCCGATCCTTTATTCCGGCCTGGAATTCTTGACGATTGCCGTCGGGCTTTTCGCCCTTGGCGAGGTTTTCAAAACAGTACTTGAACGCGATCATGAAACAGGGTCGATCGCCAAGATCGGCCGCATCCTTCCAACCCGGCAGGATATGAAAGACAGCACTGCACCGATCTTGCGCGGTTCATTCCTAGGGTTCTTTATCGGTGTTTTGCCGGGTGCCGGCGCCACATTGGCATCGTTTTTCTCCTATATTGCCGAGAAGAAATTCAGCAAAACGCCTGAAAAATTCGGAACCGGCGCCATTGCGGGCGTAGCGGGACCGGAATCGGCGAATAACGCTGCTTCCGGCGGAGCCTTGATCCCCCTCTTGACGCTTGGCATCCCGGGTTCCGGGACAACTGCAATCTTGATGGGCGCGCTCATCATGTACAACATCCAGCCTGGCCCGCTGCTTTTTGACGACCATCCGGAAGTAGCGTGGGGACTGATTGCAAGTATGTTCGTCGGGAACTTGATGCTTTTGGTGCTGAACATGCCGCTTGTAAAAGTGTTCGCTAAAATCATTCAGACGCCTAAGAAATACTTGCTGCCGATCATCATTGCCATTTCTTTCTTCGGTGTTTACGCAGTGCAGTACACAACGTTCGACTTGTTCCTTCTGCTTGGCTGCGGAATACTCGGCTACCTGCTTGTCCGGAACGATTTTCCAGTGGCACCGCTCGTATTGGCGCTTGTGCTTGGACCGATGATCGAGAACAACATGCGCCGCGCATTGACCATCTCGAACGGCGATTTCTCCATTTTCGTCACCAAACCGATTTCCCTGGCTCTTTTGATCGTCGCCGCTGCTTGGCTGCTTGTGCCGCTGCTGCTGAAATTCAAAGGACGCGCCATCATTGTGAACGAAGAAGATTAAGCTCAATAGAAAGCATGTGAAAAAGCCGTCCTCAAAAGGACGGCTTTTAGCTTGTAGACAAAGTTTAATTATGATGAATAGAGATGTATAAGCCCGACCGGGCTGGCCACTTCGCTTTCCGTGGGCTCGGCTTCAGCCGCTTCCCTCGCTTCGCTCAGTCCAGGGTCTTCAGCTCGAGCTGGTCCCACAGGAGTCTTCGTGGCCAGCCCGGTCGGGAGCGTCACCTGTATCATAAAAAAGGATTAAGACGCTAATTCTACTTTGTGCAGCTGGATGCAAGCCGCTGGCTTCAAGATCCGCTACGGAAGGCGGCGTCTCCTGCGGGATAGCGATGTGCCGAACTAACTCGGACGCCAGTCCGAGTTAGTTCGGCGCGAGCCCGCGGAAAGCGTCCGCCTGAAGTGAAGGATCCTACACAGCTTCCATTAGTTTTATTCAGCTAATTGAAAAATTATTCTTTTGTCTACAAACTGAAAGCCGTCCCCAAAAGGACGGCTTTTTCTATGTTCTTAGACTTCAGTTGTTTCTTTTAGTGCATCCAAACGTGCCTGTACGTCTGCACCAGTCAACCCATGCTCGAAAGCATAGCGGTTGCGCGGGTGCTCGCGGCATTCGTCTGAACAAGAACGCATGTATTTGTGTTCGTTTTCTTCAGAAGCAAGGATTTTCTTGTTGCATTCGGGATTCGCGCAGTTCACGTAGCGCTCGCATGGTTCGCCTGTGAAATGGTCTCTTCCGACGACGACATGTTCCACTTGGTTGACCGGAACGGCAATGCGCTCGTCAAAGACGTACATCTGCCCGTCCCAAAGCTGTCCTTTGACTTCCGGATCTTTTCCGTAAGTTGCGATGCCGCCGTGCAATTGCGCCACATCTTCAAAACCTTCTCTTTTCAGCCAGCCGGAGAATTTTTCACAGCGGATTCCGCCTGTGCAGTACGTCAAAATTTTCTTGCCTTCGAACATTTCTTTATTTTCACGGACCCATTCCGGAAGATCGCGGAAGTTCTCTACATCCGGACGCACAGCGCCGCGGAAATGGCCCAAGTCATATTCATAGTCGTTGCGTGCATCAAGCACGATGGTATCCTGATCCTGCATGCGTTTATAGAATTCAGCAGGCTCTAAGTAAGTGCCAGTCAATTCATGCGGATTGATGTCTTCTTCCAATCCCAAGTGAACGATTTCTTTTTTCGCGCGCACATGCATTTTCTTGAATGCATGGCCTTCCGCTGCATCAATCTTGAAGACGATATCAGCAAAACGCGGATCGCTTTTCACCATTTCCATGTATGCATCCGTCTGTTCGATCGTACCGGAGCAAGTACCGTTGATTCCTTCATGGGAAACCAGAATACGGCCTTTCAAACCGATTTCTTTGCAGGCCGCCAAATGTTCAGCCGCAAAAGCTTCCGGGTCTTCGATCGGTGTGTATAAATAATAAAGTAAAACGTTGTGCGTATGATTTTGCATGAATCATACCCCCTATTCTTCGATTAGTTCTCGTTGCCAAAAAAGCATTAAAAACCTAAATCATTTTACAATAAAACCCGGCAAACTTCAACTTCTCTTCAAAGGAAAGGACAGCTGCACAAAGCAGCCGCCCTTTTCTCCAAATTCTTTCATTGTTCTTTTTCAGCGTTCAAGTCCCAGACAAATCCGAATTTGTCTTTCACTTTCCCGTATTTGGCGCCCCAGAACGTATCCTGCAATTCCATGAGCACCTGTCCGCCTTGGGCCAGCTTTCCGAATATCGCGGTTGCTTCCGCTTCGCTTTCGCATTCGACGACCAAGGCTAGTCCTGAGCGGGGCTGAGCCGGCGCTTCCTCGACGGAATCCGCCATCATCAGGCGGAAATCGCCCTTTTGCAGCAAGCAATGCAGCAAATACTCTTTTGCGTGCTCCGGTGCAGGAAAACCGGCATTGCCGTATGTCTGGCTTCCTTTCAGTTCCAAGCCGAAAATTTCTTGGTAGAACGCGGACGCTTCAGCTGCTTGTCCGTAAAATGTCAAATAGGGCGTGATTGCACCTTTCATGGGCTTCTTCTCCTTTTTTTCAGCAGAGCCGGTTTTCGACTTTTCCACCTTCAAGGCAAGCCTTGATGGCTTTCGCGTTCATGTCCATCATCGCCAGGCGCGTCTGGACAGTGGCACTGCCGATATGCGGCAGTACGGTAACATTCGGCAAAGTCAGCAATGGATGATCAAGCGGTACCGGTTCCTGCTCGAACACGTCGAGGCCGGCTCCCCAAATCCCGCCTGATTTCAGCGCTTCGTAAAGCGCCGTTTCATCCACGATGCCTCCCCGCGCGACATTGATCAGGCATGCCGTTTCTTTCATCAGGGAAAGCTCCCGGGCGCCGATCATGCCTCTCGTCTCTTCTGTAAGCGGGGTCAGGAGGACCACAAAATCGGACTTGCCCAAAAGTTCGTCCAATGCTGCGTATTTGACATCTTCAAAACTGCGCCGTGTCCGGTTATGGTACAGCACTTCCATACCGAAGCCCTGTGCACGCCGTGCGACCGCTTCCCCGATGCGGCCCATGCCGATGATGCCCAGTGTAGCGCCGCCGACATTCCGGCCAGCCATGCCCATCGGCGTCCATGATTTCCAATCGCCGGAGCGGACCGAGTCCGATGCTTCGACAATGCGCCTTGCTGTCGCCAGAAGCAGCGCGAACGTCAAATCAGCTGTGCTTTCCGTCAGCACTTCCGGTGTATTGGTCACCATGACATGATGTTCATGCGCCGCATGCAAGTCAATGTTGTTGAAGCCGACCGCAAGATTGGAGACGATTTTCAGGTTCGGCGCATTTTCGAATACTTCCTTGTCAATCTTATCGGAAAGCATTGTCCATAACGCATGCGCCTCTTTGGCTTGGCGAAGGAGCTCCTCGCGCGGGGCCGGCATCTCTTCGTCTTCCCACATCCGGACTTCGAATGATTCCTGCAGTCCGCTGACCGCTTTTTCTGGCAATTTTTGCGTAATAAAAATAATTGGTTTCATAATGGCCTCCCTCAGATTCTATTATCAAACAATTATAACAACTAAAAAAACTGCCGGCAAATGCCAGCAGTTTCCAGTTCTGTTCAATCCATCGGACGGGTCCGGATTTTTTTCATGTAATACCAAACGGCCAGTAGTCCTACCAAGACAATCAAGGCGTAGACAATGTTCGAATAAACATCCAATTGTTCCAGAATCGCTTCACGGTTGTCCCCCACCGCTTCACCGACGTAGACGAGAACCGTGTTCCAAAGCAGCGTCCCGAGTGTGGTGAACGTCAGGAACAGCCAAAATTTCATGTTCGACATCCCGGCGGGAATTGAAATCAGGCTCCGGACCAGCGGAATGAGCCGGCCGAAAAACACGGTCCAGATGCCGAACCGGTCGAACCAGGCGTCAGCCCGGTGGATATCTGCACGCTTCACACGCAGCAGGCGTCCGTATTTGTCGACGATTTTCTCCAGCCGTTCAACATCCAGCAGCAATCCGATGCCGTACAAGACGACAGCACCCGAAAGCGACCCGGCTGTCGACGCCAATATGACGCCCGGAATGGTCATGGTCGTAGTGGTGGTCATAAAACCCCCGACCGTCAGAATGACTTCTGACGGAATCGGCGGGAAGACGTTCTCTAACATAATCAGTAAAAATATTCCAAAATATCCGTAGTCAGACATGATGTCTGTAATCCATTGTTCCATGCATACTCTCCCTTTACATTGCTTTTTCGAATTTCATTTTAATCGACCATAATTCAGAACGGCTGCCGATCCGGATTGGAGGTCCCCAGAACCCGAAACCGGAACTTACAAGGAAATGGGTTTTGCCGATTTTCCTGTGTCCATAATCCAGCTCGAACACCTTTCGGGTGATGAGGCTGTTCGGCCACATCTGCCCTCTATGGGTATGTCCGGAAACATGGAAATCTGCCCCCAGCTGGACCGGCTTTTTCAGATCCGACGGCGTATGGTCCATGACAATCCATGGCAGCGTTTTTTCAGGAGCCAAGAGGTCGAGGCCATGCCGCTTTCCATTCGTGCGGTCTTCGCGCCCTGTTAAATAGAAACGATTGGCAACCAAAATAGTTTCATCCCGGAGAATCCGGACTCCCGAACTTTCCATCAAACGGACGAGCAGTGGGATTTTCCTGCCGTAATATTCGTGGTTCCCTAGGACGCCGTAGACGCCGAGCGGCGCGTTCAGCCGCTCCATTTCCTCCTGCATGCCATACCGTGCATACCAGATCGGATCATCATCAACTAGATCGCCTGCCAAAAGCGCCACATCCGGTTTCAAACCATTGGCCTTGTCGACAAAACGCTTCAAGTGGCGCTTGCCCGACAAGACGCCGAGATGGAAATCGGAGCCTACAACGATATGCAGAGTTTCCGCCGGTCCATGCTCTACCAGAATCTCCACTTCCCTGACGACCGGGCTATACGCCAGGTAAGAGCCGGCCAAGAAGATGCCAGCCATCAGGACAGCTATGCCATTGCCGATGAGCATGGCCTCCTGCGGCCAGTCGACCAGCAGGCTCAGCACATTCGCCAGCGGGAAGAGAAGGAGCCCGTATTGGAAGAACGCGAACCAGTAAGAGCCGATGATGCTGAATGCCAGCCATCGATGTCCGAAGCGGCCGATAAAGAAACTGAAGGCAATAACCATCCATGCTCCCCAAAAAAGCCAGGCATTCATATCCGGCAGCCACGAAATGAGCCAAATGCGGACATTCCAGCCCAAATAAATGGCCAGCGCCAGGTAGATGCTGATCCCGCCGCCAATGGCAGCAATTTTTTTCATAGAGTTGTCCCTTTCTTCATTCCATATAACAGGTATTATATCATTTTCACAGGCAAACCACCTCTCCCGATTCCAACTACGCCTCAAGGCTTAGAGAAAGATGCAGTCAGGGTCCATGTCGGAAAAATGCGGTGCTTGATAAGATGAAGGTACAAATTGAGAGGAGGAACAAATATGAATAAGTTTTGGATGATCACACTCGGCGCCATCGCGGCCATCATCGTCTTGTCGAACCTGGGCGCGATTGCTGCATTGGCAATTTCGGCGCTGATCCTGTATGCGGGGGTGCATTATTATTTGCGCAGCACCGCAACCGCCGGAAAAATCTGGTGGGGATTCGTTGCTGCCATCGGCGCTATTTCGGCCATTTCGAATGTACCCGCTTTGATCGGCGTTGCGGCAGCTGCAGGGCTATGGATGATTTACCAGAAATGGAATGACTGCCCGGCTGCTTTTACCGAAACAAAAGATCCTTTCGTAAATTTCGAGAACCAGTGGAACAAGCTCAACAAATAAGGAGGAGAAGACAAAATGACAACACTATGGGAACGCTTTAAATTCGCAGTCGCAACTGATTTGGACGCCGTGGTTTCAAAAAAGGAGGAGAAAAATCCGATTGCCGCACTGAACCGCTACATCACAGAAGCTGAACGCCAAACGGAGGCAACCGGCAAATGGGTGGAACGCCAGACCCAGCTCAACACAAAGCTCCAAAAGGAACTTTCAGAAACAAGCAACATGCTCGAAAAACGCCGGGCCCAATACGAACTTGCGCAATCTGCAGGAGAAAGCGAATTAACGTCCTTTGCTGAAATGGAAGTGGCTTCCTACTCCCGCCGCGCCGATGATCTGAAAGCAGCGATTGCTGAAAATCTCCATGAGATCAACAGCCTGGAACAGCGCTTCGAGGAAATGAAACACAAAGTGAAAGACATGAAAGTGCGCCAGCTGCAATTGATGGGGAAAGAAAATGCCACGCGCGCCCATCATCAGATGGATAAGGTCCTGAGCCCTCAACTCGCAGCAGAACGCCTCGGCTCTTTTGATGACATGGCTTCCTACATCAAGAACCTGGGAGCGAAAGTCGAAGAAGAGCACGAACGGACAACAATGGAACGCCGCTTGGAAGCGCTGGAAAAAAACAGCGCAAAGCAAATCGAAATTGGTTAAAATAGAGTGAGAAGAAGAATCCCTTCTTCTCGCTTTTCCGCTGCAAAGAAGGAGGCAAAAACACGATGAAAGAACTGACAACCAACCGGCAAGCGCTGATTTTCTGGAGCGCTTTATTGCTCGTCTTTGTAGAAGTTGCCTTTTTCCGGAACGGCAGCGTATTTTTGGTTCTTCTTGGCATTGGAATTCTGTATTACGCAATGAACAAAGCTCCTCAAACCCGGAAAATATATGTTTGGACCAGCGTCATCCTAATCGGCATTTCGGTGCTGTCGATGTGGAGCCTGCGCCTGATCATCTTTTCCATCGCCATGTATCTTTTGGTCCGCCTCTGGAAAGGCGAAGACTGGCAGCAGGATTTGCCGCTCGGCGGAACAGTCGACAAAGGGCTCATCCAGAACCGCTTTTTCGCGGCGCAAAGTACACCGATTGAAGCATACGAATGGAAGGATATCCATGTCCAGGGATTCGCAGGCGATTTGTTGATTGATGCGACCCAGACCGTCCTTCCCAAAAAAACGTCATTCGTATCCATACGCCAGGGCTTCGGCAAAGTGAAGATCATACTGCCTTACGAAGTTCCGGTCCGCATTTATTACAATACCCTCTTAGGGGATGCCCGGTTTTTCACCAGCACCAAACAGCGTGTTTGGAACGGAGCTGTGCATACTGACAATGGCTATCCTTCAGACGGCCGGACCGAAATGATCATCACAATCACCACGTGGATGGGCGATGTCGAGGTGATCCGCCGATGAGGCAGATTCTCCCGCGCGGCCTTTTCTTCATGGGGCTGTTCGCGTTGATCGTCTTCAGCATTCTGATTGTGCTGTTAGGGCTTCCAACTCTCGCAACCTGGGATGTGTTATGGGAAGATTTTGTCGCCGGCCTCCCCTTTGGGATCTGGCTGCTGGTTCTTATGCTTGCTTTGTCAGCAGGCATCGCCTGGTGGTCGGAATCGCTGTCCCGTTCAAAGGTCCAGGACATCGATGAAATTTTCCAAGCGCTCCTTCGCAACGAAGATCAAGCGGCCATCGAAGCTGCCAAGATGAAGGCGCTGCCGCGCAATTTATCTTCATCGATCCTGAAGCTGCAGAAATTGATGGAATCCCAGCGCAAAAGCCTGGCGCGCATTTCGAACGAACGTGCCGAAAACCAGGACAAAATCATCCAGGAACGACTGGTCATGGAGCGCCAGCGCCTCGCCCGGGAACTGCACGACTCCGTGTCCCAGCAATTGTTTGCCGCCTCGATGCTGCTGTCATCGATGACCGAGCGGGAAGCCGCTTCACCCGCGCTTTTACAGACTGAGAAAATGGTCCAGCAGGCACAGCTGGAAATGCGGGCATTGCTATTGCATCTGCGCCCTGCCGCCCTCCACAACAAAAGTTTGTGCCAAGGCTTGGCAGAACTGATTTCCGAACTGAAGGAGAAAGTCTATTTCGCCATTGACAGCAAGCTTGAAGAAGTGCCGCTTCCCAAAGGGGCGGAAGACCACCTGTTCCGCATCGCCCAGGAAACGCTGTCGAATACCCTAAGGCATTCCAAGGCGACCGAAGTCCATATCCTGTTTGTGGAACGCGACGGGTTCGCTATTTTACGGGTGCAGGACAACGGAATCGGATTTGAAAGCGAACAATCGAAATCCACTTCCTACGGCTTGAAGCATATTGAAGAACGCGCGATTGAAATCGGGGCCGTCAGCAAAATCGTGTCGGTGCCGTCGGAAGGCACTATCGTTGAAGTGAAAGTACCGATCGAAAGGAAGGTTTCTGATGATCCGAATCTTATTGGCCGACGACCATGAAATGGTCCGCATCGGCGTATCTGCCTACCTCCAATCACAGCCGGATATGGAAGTGGCCGGGGAGGCAGTGAATGGTGAAGAAGCTGTCCGGATGGCCCTTGAACTCCGTCCGGATGTCGTGCTGATGGACATGGTCATGCCGGTGATGAACGGCGCAGAAGCGACCGACGCCATCATCCGGAAATGGCCGGAAGCGAAAATCATGATCGTCACCAGCTTCCTGGATGACGATAAAGTGTATCCGGCTTTGAAAGCCGGAGCCGTCAGCTATATTCTGAAAACGTCCAAAGCTTCGCGAATCGCCGACTCCATCCGGGAAACGATGAACGGCACACCGGTCCTCGAGCCGGAAGTGATGACGAAAATGATGAAACAGATGCGCCATGACCGCGTCCCGCACGAAGAATTGACGGAGCGGGAAATGGAGATCCTGCTGTTGATCGCATCGGGAAAAACCAACCAGGAAATTGCAGACGAATTGTTTATCGCCCTCAAGACTGTGAAGACCCATGTCAGCAACCTGCTTTCCAAGTTGGACGTCCATGATCGCACCCAGGCGGCCATCTATGCGTTTCAGCACCGCCTCATCTCACCGCCGCAATGATTTAATCTGCCAAAAAAGCCGTCTGCATTCGCTGGACGGCTTTTTTTAATAGAATAAATGAGCGGGTTGTTCCAGTTTTCTGAAATGTGAATTAAAATGGAATAAATGCAAGCCCATAACAAAGCAAGGGAGCTGGAGACATGATCAGTAAGGTCGGACAAGTGATGCTATACGTCAACAACCAAGACGAGGCAGTGGAATTCTGGACAAAGAAGCTGGGATTCACTGTAGTAGCGGATGAAAAAACTGAAGGTATGAGATGGATTGAAATTGCGCCATCGGTTAACGCGGAAACAAGCATCATTCTGCACGACAGGGAAACCGTTGCTAACATGTCGCCCGGAGTGAATCTGGATACTCCATCGTTGATGTTCTTCACTGAAGATGCCGAAAAGCTGCACAAGGAGTTTGCTTCCAAAAACATCACAGTCGGGGAAATTGTCGAAATGGCTTCAAACAAGGTATTCAACTTTGCGGACAATGAAGACAATTACTTTGCGGTCATGGAGAAATAGAGCCAGCAAAAAAAGGGCCCGCGGGAGCCCTTTTTTGTTTGTCTTTTGATTCATTTGTTCGTACTGGTTCTTACAGGCTGTTGATGGTGACCGTCACTTTGAACAAATCCCCGTCCACTTCGATTTTCATCGTGCCGCCATGGAGTTCGACAATCGATTGGGCAATCGCCAGACCTAAGCCCGAGCCTTCCGTCTGGCGGGAAGCATCTCCCCGTTTGAAGCGCTCAAACAATTCATCCGGATTTTCTCCGAGTTCGTAGCGAGTGATATTTTTGATAATGAATTGTGCCTGCCCATCCATTTCCTCGAGCGTAACATATACTCGCGTGCCCGGCAGCGCATATTTGATGGCATTCAAAATAAGGTTATCAAGCACGCGCCACCATTTCTGGCCATCGGCATACACCTGGATCGGCCGTTCCGGCAGCGATACCCGGAAGTCGAGGCCCGATTGGCAGATGTCTTCGGCGTGTTCCGCCAGCGCCTGCTGGAGCAGCTGGGCGACATCCAGTTTCGACCGTTGAAGCTCCATGTTGCCGCTTGCCATTTTCGATACTTCGAACAAATCCTCAATCAGCGTTTTCAGGCGCTGGGATTTCCGATCAAGGATCGCTGCATACGACAAACGGTCCTCATCCGACAAGTCCGGTGCTTTCAGCAGGTCGGTATACGTAATGATCGAAGTTAACGGCGTCCGCAGATCATGGCTGACATTCGTGATAAGTTCTGTTTTCAAGCGTTCGCTTTTCGCCTGTTCCGTCATCGACAGCCGCACGCCTTCTTTCAGCCGGTTCAGCTGGCGAGCATGATTCGCAAGCGGCGAATTGCCGGCAACGGGCACCGGCTGATTCAACTGCCCCATCGCCATCGCTTCCGTTTCCTGCATCAATACATTCAGATAACCGAAGCGTTTCATCATCATGACCAGGACCGGGATGCCGATCAGCAACGTCGCCGGGATCCAGAGAAGCACCATTCCCGGAACGACGACTGTCAACAGTGTACCGAATCCCCAGAAAAAGATGACGATCAGCAGGATCAGCATCTGGACGCCGATTGTTTTATTGAGAAATGCCTGCCTCATCACCAGCAAATTCCGATGGATGAGGCTGTTCTGGAATTCATTCCGGAGAAGGCCCGGTTTTTTGTAATAAGCAAACAAATAGATTCCCTGCAGGAGTGCCAGTGCGATCACCGCCAGTGCCACTCCGAATTCCAATATGGAATCAACGATGTTCAGCGCATAATCATCGCGCCAAGAAGAATTCAGTGCATAAAAAGCAGAGAACGAGGCATAAAGCGCATAGATGCCTGACAGAATAAATGCAACTAGACGAATCTCAATAGACCAACCGGTCCATTTTTCATATAAGCTGCTGAATGTAAACCATTCCAAGCGGAACTTCAGAACCGTAAGCAGCAGCCCTAGCCCTGCTACAGTAATGATAGAGAAAATATACAGTATTGATTTTGCGAGCGTAAATCTTTGCAGTTCGATTCCTAAATTCGAAGCTGCCAAAAGTTCGCGGTCGACCTGAATAGTGCCTTCAAATCTTCCTTCTCCCAGGAACCCATCTGTGTCATCAAGACTATAATCCATTTCTGTGTCCGTTAACGGTTGGCGTGCCGAATAGCTTCTTTCAAAAACCGGATTCTCCAAAAGCTCTCCTTGTGTAAAGGTTTCTCCTGTATCGATATTTTTCAGGCGGTAAACGTAATAACCATTATCTTGCTCGAAGTATGCCCTTTCACTTTCTGTTCTTTTCTTCAATTCAAGGATTTCCTGGCGCTTTTCTTCTATAACCTTTTCGCGCACCACATCTTCATCGGCAAAATTGCTTTGGACTGCATCGATTTTCCGGTCCCGTTCTTTCACCAGGATTTCTTCAACACTACTGTTTCCGGACGCCTTGGCTTGGTCAATTTCATCAGCATATTGCATTTGAATATTATCTACCTGATCCGCCAACGAGCCGTACCTTGTGCGATATTCCTCGATTTCACTGGCTGTCACCGTAATCTTTGTTTCTTCATCCAGGGGTGCAAGTTCATGAGCGAACAGCCGGTCCGTATAGAATTCATAGGACATATCAAATTCAGCCGTTTCCGTATAGGATTTCCCGAAATGAGTCGGCCCGAGTTCCATAATGGTAAACGCTCCGAGCAAAACAAGTGACGCAGCCAAAAGCCATAGCCATTTCTTCATCATCATGCTCCCCCTTTCGGAAGGAGCCGGAGCGAAGCCAGCAGTTCAGCTGCAGAGGTATCTTTCAATATCTCCACAACAAAAGCGAAACAATATAATAGTGAAAACAATGCTAAGATGACTGCGGCAATTGACCACAGATCATTTTTCCATTTTGTAGCCAACGCCCCACACCACCTTTAGGTACCGCGGATTTTTCGGATCCGCTTCGATTTTTTCCCGTATCTTCCGGATATGGACAGCGACAATGTTTTCAGCATTGTACGCCGGTTCGTTCCAGACCCGCTCATAAATGTCCTGGATGGAAAACACCCGCCCGGCATTCGCCATCAGCAATTCCGTCACTTTGAATTCAATCGGCGTCAGCTTGATCGGTTCCCCGTGAAGCGAGACATCTTTCGCTTCTGTATCAAGCACCAGCCCATCGATCTCAATGCGCTGGGTTTTGTCCTCATATGTCCCAAGACTGACGTACCGTCTCAGTTGGGACTTCACCCGGGCGACCAATTCCATCGGATGGAACGGTTTCGTCACATAATCGTCTGCACCGACCGACAACCCATGGATCTTATCGGAATCCTCTGCCTTGGCGCTCAGCATGATGATCGGAATATTGCGCTGTTCGCGGATCTTGAACGTAGCTGCAATTCCGTCCATCTTCGGCATCATGATGTCGAGGATGATGACGTGGACGTCGCTCGTTTCCAACAACTCGATCGCTTCAACTCCGTTAGCGGCTTTCAACACATTGTAGCCTTCATTCTTCAAATAGATTTCTATGCCGTCGCGGATATCCTGATCGTCATCAGTCACCAGCACCGTAAATTTCCCCATCGTCAACACCTCTTTCATCTCTGTAATTTATTGTAAACGAAACTTCTTAAGCAGACCTTAGGAAAAATATGAAGAAATTCTTAAGAAAAGCGCAGGCGGCCTGTTAGATTCGACGGGCATAAGACGGACCGGCGAAGCGGCGCTTTTTGCCGCACAGCCGGAACGGCTTATGACCCCGAGAATCTGGCCGCCGGAGTCTAGACAAAAAGAAAAGCGCAGGCGGCCATCTAGCCCCGACAAGCGCTGGAGGAAGTGCAATGAACGGCGCTTTTTGCCGTTCGCAGCACTTCCGAAGCGACCTCGAGGGGCTGGCCGCCGGAGTCTGGACAATAAGAAAAGCGCAGGAGCCCTGTTAGATTCGATAGACACTTCCTTATACGGCCGCTTTTCTTTTGCCCATCGTCAAAATCAGGATTCCGCCGAGAAGCAATAGGACACCAAACCAAGCAGAGCCGCTTAAGCTTTCGCCAACAATGAAGACACCTAGCAGCGCCGCCGTCATCGGCTCCCCTAGCGACAAGGTCACTGCTGACGACGACGGAATTTTTTTCAACCCGGCTGAAAACAAAATATAAGACAGGCTGGTTGCGCCAAGCCCCAAATAGACGATAACGCCTAAATTGCCGAAATCCGTTATGTAGGAGATGTCATAAAACAGCAAGAACGGCAGGAGGCACAATGCGCTCAGCGAAAAGATGACTGCGACCGCCGGAACGGCGTCCATCTTTTCGAGTACCTTTTTGCTGGTGATCGCATAGCCTGCAAAAGACACACCCGCACCAAGCGCCAGCAGGATGCCGGCAGGATCGGCCGATGCCGAGCCGTTGCCCAAAAACAGCAGGAAGCATCCGGCAATCGCTGAAACCGTCGCGGACACCCAGATTCTATCCGGCCGGCGCTTTAACAGCACCCATTCCAGAATCCCCGAAAATACCGGCGCGCTTCCGATCGTAGCGACAGTGCCGATTGCCACGCCTGTCAATTGGACAGCAGAGAAGAACAGCGGCTGAAACAGCGCCATCAAAACGGCAGAAGCGAGCGCGGCTTGCCAAGGGATTTCACGCCATCGCAATCCTTTGGTCAATAAAACAAATGCAAGAAGCGCAAATCCGCCGACGCTCAACCGGAGCGCCCCGATTGTCAGCGGATGCGCTTCACCATTGATAAAACTTTGCGCAGTCCCTGTAGTCCCCCAAAGAACCGCTGCTGCCAACACCCAGATATAGGGCCAAAACTTCACAAAAAACACCTCTATTCCAATATTCCAGCCATTAGCTTACCATCAATTGAATGGTTTGAGATACCTTCTCTCTTCCATTATAATAAAAGAAAAAAGAGGAGATGATCATATGTATATGACAGTCCCGGAAACTGCCGCTTTTCTGTCGATGCCTGAAGAACAGGTCACCCGGTATGTTTTAGAAGGCCGCATCCGCGCAGTCCATGACGGTGAACAGTACTTGGTCAACACCTCCCAATTCGAAACGCATTTCCAACAATTGGAGCTGGCAAAGCAAGCCTTGGAAGAATGGCAGATGACTCCGATTCCAGATGATGTGGATATCAAAGACGAAGATTGAAAATATGCAGCAAAGCATCCCGGCATTGATTGCCGGGATGCTTTTTTGAATGGATTATCTCGGATAGCGGATATACTGCCGCTGGCCTTCAATGATTTTCTTATTATCTTCGACCATCTTATCGTAGTTAAGCTTTTTCATTTCTTCAAAATCATTGCCTGGGATTACGTTCAGCCCTTCCAAGCTCTTGCGCATTTTCTCGGCATTGCCGGTGATTCCCTGGACAAATTTCTGCGATTCTTTCCCCATCCGCTCCCAGCCTTCAGTAGTTTTCAAAAATGAAGCAAACGCCTGGATCTCTGAATTCTTTTCCAGCAGGGTCTGCAGGTTGAGGAATTGATACAATGTCAGCAGATTTGCAGTTTCCTGCGTTCTTTCCACATCAGCCTGGGTGATTTCCTTGCGGACCAATACGTCATTGTCGTAATAGTTCTTGTAGTCTTTGACCATCGAAGAAAGCTTTTGCTGTATTTGCCAGAGTTCGGCAAATGCATCCCTTCCTTTCAGAGCAGAAGCATCGGCCCCAGAAGCCGGGATGCTCAACGGCTCGGTGAAATAGGCCGCATTGATTTTCAGGTAATCCATGCCGATGTTGAAGATGTTGCTGCTCAGATCACCGAAAAGAGCCAGATGGCGCTGGGCTTCAAGCGCTTCTTCCCGGTTCTCTTCACCCGGCGTCAAATAGGCGGTGGCGACAGACGCATTGTTCTTCGTGAATCCTGCCATGTAATAAGGCTTCCCATTCACCGTCCAATAAACCGGGTTTACAAAAACGCCTTCGGTCCATTTTTTATGTTTTTTCACTTTTTTCAGGAGCAGTTGCGTAGTCTGGTCATTCATTGTCGAATCTCTCCTTTAACCAATCTTACTAAATGATAGCATTACCCGAACAATCCAGTAAATGAATTCCATCCTTTGGCAATCGCGTCACCCGCTTTTGAAGCAGTGCTCTTGATGCCTTCCCAGTTTTTCGCCACGTATCCGGTAAGCTTCGAAGCACCCCATAAAGCGGCCCCTGCTACAACGATTCCGGCCCCGATGGCTTGGGCACCAGGAAAGGCCGCTGTTACGACGCCAGCGCTCATCATTGTAGCTCCAAGGCTGGCCGTCGCATCCGCAACTGCGACTGTTTTGTCTGCGCCGCTGGCATTCGCATCATTGAATGTATCCGTGACGCCGCCATCGCCAAATGTTTTCATATACGTGTCAATTCCGCCGAGCACTGTTCCGCCGACTGCAGCGACTACATTCAATTTTCCTAAAGCTCCCATGGCCGCCGGTCCAGCAGCTGTTGCTCCGCTCATCGCACCACCGACAGCTGAAGCGTTCGAGGCATTCCGCGCATTCTGAATGGTGCTGATTGACTGTGCAGCAGTGAAGCCATTGCCTAGGGCATCATTTGCATCAGATATTCCATCTAAAATAGGGCTGTCAATCCCCAGTTTCAAGCCGTTCAATAACAAGCCGGACAAGAAAAATGCAGACCCTCTGCCCATCTCTCCGCTCGTTGCCGTCAATGAATTCCCTGCTAGATCCACTTGTCCAAGAATGACATCTTTGGCGATATAATTGAACACTTCATAGCCATCCGGCCCGTCAGAATTTGTGCCGTCCCCCGAGGTCGCATCGCTGNACTTCATAGCCATCCGGCCCGTCAGAATTTGTGCCGTCCCCCGAGGTCGCATCGCTGCTCGTACCGTCGCCCGAAGTTCCGTCGCCGCCTGTGCCGTCGCCCGAAGTTCCGTCGCCGCTCGTGCCGTCGCCCGAAGTTCCATCTCCGCTCGTGCCGTCGCCTGACGTTCCGTCACCGCTTGTGCCGTCGCCCGACGTTCCGTCACCGCTTGTGCCGTCGCCCGAAGTTCCGTCGCCGCTCGTGCCATCGCCCGAAGTTCCGTCGCCGCTCGTGCCGTCGCCCGAAGTTCCGTCACCGCTTGTGCCGTCGCCCGAAGTTCCGTCTCCGCTCGTGCCGTCGCCCGAAGTTCCGTCTCCGTTCGTGCCGTCGCCTGACGTTCCATCGCCGCTTGTGCCGTCGCCCGACGTTCCGTCACCTTGCCACGAGTCGCCTTGCCATGTATCGCCAGTCCACGTATTGCCTTGCCATGGCGTGCCTTCCCAAGTGTCGCCTTTCCACGTATCACCCGTCCACGAATTGCCGCTCCACGGTTGAACAGAAGCTGCTGCAACTGAATAGAAGAAAGATTGAGCGACAGTCAATAAAATAACCGCAATCACTACACTTCGTTTCATTAATTTCTCCATGATGTTCCTCCCTCTTTATGTTTCACTCTGAAAATCCGGTTTCTTTGTTCCCAATAGCAAACAAGCTCATGTCTTCTCTCCATTTCGCTGTGTACGCCGCAAGAATCAAGTAAAACAATGGAAGGAAGATTGTATTCAAGAAAATATGGCAAATAGCGATTGCCAGGAAGGAAGTCGTGATGTCCATCACAATGGTCTGTAAAATATAGGAGCCGATGATTTCTGCGAATCCGAAGGCAGCTATCAGCAATACGATTTTCCAGTGATGGACTTTAAAAATCCGGATGCTTTCCCGGACTGATGTCCAGACAGACTCTTTGTCCATGATTGCTAAAATAGGGGCTAGCGAGAAAATTCCTAGCAGAATCACTCCCGGGAGGATAAAAAGCATCAACCCGATCGTGACCGCTGCCGCTGCGACAACCGAAAACAAAAAGAAATGAAAAGCTTTTAAAGCAAAATGCAAAAATGTCTGGCGCAGCGGATTCTCTACACCCATTTCTTCGCTGTGCCAAAAATGGACGAACGGCACGAGCGCAAAGAGAAAGAATGAAAAGACGATAAACGCGTTGTAAACATCGGCAATGCTGAAAAGGGTGCCGAATGTCGGGGTAACCGCCAGAATATAATTGGCTGCAAAAAATTGGATCAAGATGACAGGCAGCTGAATGAAAAGCACAAGCAGCAGGATGCGCTCGTATTTATGGCCGAAAAAAGTTAACGCTGACCGGATTGGCCGTTCCATCTTAAAACCTCCATCCTTTTATTGTTTTTGAAGCTGGGCTAAATGATTCTTCCTCATAAAGGGCAATGCCAGCCCTACCGCAATGGCGGTGAATGGAAAAGCACCATCGCTGAAGAGCCATTCGAATACTGTGACAGGCACGAAGATGCCGTAAAAGAAAAGCATCAACATCAAATAAATTCGTTGCCATTTTTTCTGTTTGCTCATTAGAGACCTCTATTCCAGGGAATACGTTCTCCCTTCCCATCCGGGTATTTTCTGCACAAATTTCACTTCAGGTCCTTTGGAAGACTTGTAAAGGTTTTTCTGAATGCCGGCGAAAAAGCCGTTATAGGCGATTGCCCCTGCTTCATGCGAGGACTCCACCACGATCTGCCCATCATCAAACACGGTCATGACCGCTCCTTCAAGCTCTCCTCCATTGGCCAAAATCGTGTTGCGTGCACTTTCTTTCATCGATTTGATCCATGCAAATTCCAGTTCTTCACTCATTCTTTTCTTTAACAGACCATTGCCCAGGCCCTTGTCCAATTCTTTGGCCAAGATGCGGTCAATGGCTTCGTTGCGGATTTCATTGAGTGTGTAGTCCGCCATCTCCCCGGAAAGTTTTTCGGTTTCTTCCTGGATCAATTCATCCAGCGTTTTTTCCTCTTTTTCCTTTTCCGGCGCTTCCTCATCCCCTGGCACTTCAGGTTCAGCCGGTTCAGCCGCATCTTTAGCAGCTTCCTCTTCTTCCAAGAACTCTTTCAAGTCTTTTTCATAGGAAAGGATGAAACCGGGAAGCTCTTCATAAAGCGTCGCCGTAGCCGCCAGCGCCGCTTGCTGCGACGTGGACATGGCCTGCTCCTTCACAATCAGTGCGCCTGCCAGGTTCAGGATAAGCAAGAACAGGATGATCATAATGCTGATCAGCCCCAGCACGAACAGCGCCACGTTCCCTTCTTCATTTTCAAGGCGGTTCCGGATCCTGTTCATTTGATCACCTTGCCCGATGTATCAGCGCTATAGGAAAATGACGGTTTGCCTCCGCCGAACATGCTGGCCGGCAGAAAGACGAAGTCGATGTTGACGTTGACGGCTGCTGTAAATTCGTTGGTGCCCGATATCGGGGCGCCGGCAAAGCTGATGTAAGTGCCTCCGGCGTCCACAATTTTCTGTGCCGCAGCAGTCGCTTCTCCCGCGTCCGCCGTCACCGAATAGACTTTGGCAGCCTCGCTTGCGGCAGATTCTGCAATCATCAAGCCATGGAAGCCGGCGATGAACTGCCAGGCAATCATCATGACCGTAAAAATCAATGGCACAACCCCTAAAAATTCAATTGTCGCTGAGCCTCGTTCGTTCATTAATTTTTTCATGGCCTCCACCTTTGCTGACAGACTCCCGCTTTTCCGGCTTATTTTGCAGGGGGATGCATAAATAAGCCGGAAAAAGGGGAGTCCCCTTTTTACTGTTGATCTGCGTCATCCGGATACTTTTGATCGATTTCGGCGCGCATCTTTTCAAGCCCTTGCTCTTTTATCCGGTTCAGTTCAGTAACCAGTGTTTCCCTTGACTCTTTTGCCAGCTGCTCAATTTCTGCTGCTCTTGCAGTCAATGCGTCGACTTGGTTGAAAGTCAGGTATCCTTTTTCCTGCAACAATCCGAAAACGCGGATTAGTCCTAAATGCTGCTGGTCCGTACTTGCATGCCAGCGATTTTCAAATTTTGTGATGGCCAGCCAACTGGCGTTGCTGGCTGCAAGCACATCCACTTCCGAATCCACTTTCCAGGCTTCCCATCGCGCCAACACTTCCTGGGACTGCTCGAATTCCTCTGTCAGTTCCGTGCCGCTATTGACATTCGAGAAAATGCCGTTTGCAGCAGCCGCCACTTCTTTTAACTGTTGCTGTGTTTCACTGTCTGCATTAAAGCCGATGACATTGATAATCGGCGATACATCGCTTTCGGAGAAAGTTTTTGCAACAGCTACAGGGTCTCCGCCGCACGTTTCGATGCCGTCGCTGACCAGGTATACCAGGTTTGTATTGGTTTTTGCGTCAAGCCCGGCAAAACTTTCTTTTGCTGATTCCAATGCTCCGGCTACCGGCGTCCATCCTGCCGGTTCAAAAGCATCCAATGCCTGATTGAATTTCGCCTCATCAAATGCTCCGCGTTTGTACACTTCATCGATTGTTTCGCACGAAGCGGCTTTTTGAGCTTCCGTCCCGTCGCCTTCATGGCCATAAACCCGCAGCGAAACGTTCGCTTCTTCGGGAACTTGGGTCATGAACTCACGGATGGCTCCTTTTGCCAATTCCATCCGAGTCTCCCCTTCGATAAGGTTGGCCATCGAACCGCTTGAATCCAGGATGATTTCAACATTGTAATTTTCTTTAAAAGCAAAGCGCGGATCTGCTTCCGGTGTTCCGGACAATGCAAATTCCATTTGATCCAGGACGTCCTGAGGATCCTGGAAGTCATAGGCTACGAGCGAATAAATATAATTGAAATACAAATCCAGTTGTTCTTCAGAGGCATCTTCCGGCAATGGCGGAACTTCTCCGAATTCTTTCAAGAAAGCTTCTTCGACTTGCTGTCGCTCTTCAGCGTTTACGACATAGATATCATTGATTTTGCCTGAAGGCTGAGCGATCAAATCTTTTTCGTCTGCCGGGAGAGGCAGCATTTCTTTTTCTTTAAGAACCGCTGATAAGTCTTCTCCATTTTCTTTTGGTGCTTCTTCAGAATCTTCTTGTGCTTTTGGCTCTTGTTGTCCACTGGCTTCCGCTTGAGGCTTTTCTGGCTGCGCTTGTTCCTGGCAGCCTGCCAAGAACACGGCAAGCAAGGCCACCAGCAAGTATCGTGTTTGCTTCATCGGATGCTCCTTTCTAAACTGGCAATAATAAAACAGGAGGGATTAAGCCCCTCCTCCGATTTTGCTGATGAATCCTTCAAATTTTGAAACCAGTGTATCGCCAAACCCGCCGCCTGCGAACGCTTGGGAAACAACACCTACGACAATTACGATGACCGCTGCAATGCCGATCCATTCCAATGTTTGTGATCCTCTTTCATTCGCTACTTTCGTTTGTACTGAAGACACCATCTGCAAGCTAAGGTCGTTTAATTTTTCTTTCATGTCAATTCCTCCTAAGTTTTAGTCCAAAATGTTGAATATGCTGTTTTCTCCATAAATCATGTTCAAAAGCATCAGTCCTGCAATCATCATGATCGAGACCGGCGCCACGACGAATGTCGTGACGAGCGTCACTTTCGGGGAGGCCTTGGCCGCCAGTTCCTTGACGCGTTCCTGCCGCAGCTGGCGCATGTCTTCTGCCTGGATCTTGAATGTCGTGGCAATCGGGACACCGAGCTTCATGCCCTGCAGGAGGGATTTGATCAACTGCTGGAATTCCTCGTTGTCGTTTCGTTCCAGCAAGTTTCGATAAGCCGTTTCACGCTGCACGCCCAAGTCTATTTCTTGCATGAAGCGCATAAATTCCTCCCGGAGCGGACCGTCGAAAAAGCGAATCACCTCCCTTAATGCCTGATCCATGCTGACCCCCGCCTGGATACTGGTGCTGATCGTATCGAGGAAATCCGGAAGGTCCCGGCTCAGTTTCTCCTGCCTCATTTTGGCTTGGCGCCTGACGATGTAAATCGGTATGAAATAGCCGATCAGCGGCAGGAACACCAAACCGTATTTAGAAAGCGGGAAGCCGATGATGAAAGCCAGCATCGCCGCGAAAAAACCGATGATGAACAAAAGGATTTTCAGCCCTTGGAAGCGGGCCAATGTGAGGTTGTAGGGATTGCCTGACTTTTTCAGCCAATCCGCCACCTCGATGTTCTCGCTGAAAAAATTGATGCGCTGGCCAAGGTCTGCAAATTCATCCGCATACCCCGTCAGCCGCTGGAACAGATTCGCTTTCTGTTTCCGCTTTTTCTTCTTTTTATCGAAAGCGTCCATGCTGGTCAGCTCGGAGACATGGACCAGCACTCCGCGTTTCTCTTGCACATACACCGACCAGTTCCGGATTCCCAGCACCACCATGAACCAAAAGACGATGACCGTAAAAATAATGAGCGCATCCATAGCCTTCACCTACACTTTTATATTTGTAATTTGCCGTATCAGGAAAAACGATAAGATGATGCCAAGCCCGAATGCGATCATCAAGATGATGCCGATCGGCGTCGTCAGCGGATCAGTAAAGCCTTCGATGATATTGTTCATGAAGAGCAGGATGAATATCGGCATCGCCGGGACGATCAAGGAAATGTAGCGCTGCTCAGATGTCATGGTCTGGATGGTCTGGTGCAGGATCTTGCGGTCTTCGAGCGTATTGGACATCGTCTCAAGCGTTGTCGCCAAGTTGCCGCCGGTCCGCTTCTGGATCAAAAGCGTTGCAATGAACAACTGGAAGTCCCGGGATTCATTCCGTTTCTGCACGGTGCGCAGTGCTGTTTCAAAAGGCACGCCGAGTTTCAATTCATTCGACAGGCGCTTGAACTCATCCCTGGCCGGTTCGTTGACTTCCCTGGCCACCAGGTCGATTCCCTGCGTGATGGTCATGCCGGACCTTGCGGCATTCGCTAACAAGCGGCATACTTCACTCAATTGGCTGTTCAAGCGCTCTTCGTATTTGTTTTTGCGGATATAGAACAAGAGAAAATGGCTGCCTGCCAAGATGCCCGCTGTCAGGATGATGCTCGGCAGCGGCGCCATATTGAAAATCATGTTGAAAACGACATAGAACATCAATACGCCAAGTGCATGCATGCCGATATACTCGGAAGCCAGAAGATTGACGTTCGCGCTCTTCAATTTCCTGGCGAGCCCGCTCGAAGCTTCCGATTCGTCGAAGCGGTCGCCCCAGACGCTGATGGCGCTTTTGCGCTTTTCTTCCGGATACCAGGTCTTCAGCTTTTTCTTCCATTCCTGCTTGCTGCTCCGGTAGTCGAGGAACAGATAAGCGGCAAACAGCAGCGACAGGACAGCTGCTCCGTACAGAATCCCGATGCTTAAGTCCATTGCGCCACCTCCCGGCGGACATGGAACATCGACTCATCAAGCTCGATACCGAACATCCGCAAATGCTCCATGCACTGCGGCACATAGCCGGTCGGCGTGAAATAGCCCAGCACTTCGCCGTTCTTTCCGGTTCCGGTCCGCTTGAAAATGAAGACATCGCGTATTTTGACGCCTTTGTCCTCATCCACATAGACTTCCGAGATATTGACGATTTTCCGTTGGCCATCGCCAAGGCGGTCGGCCTGGATGATAAAATCGAGTGCGCCGACAATGTATTCCCGAATGATTTCACTTGGCAGATCCATTCCTGCCATGATGACCATCCCTTCCACACGGCTGATGGCATCAACCGGAGAGTTCGAGTGCACCGTCGTCAGCGACCCTTCATGCCCGGTATTCATCGCCTGCAGCATATCGAACGCTTCAGCTCCCCGGACTTCCCCGACGATGATGCGGTCGGGCCGCATCCGCAGCGAGTTCCTTACCAATTGCCGGATGCTGATTTCGCCGTTTCCTTCAACGTTCGCCGGGCGCGCCTCCATGCCAATGACGCTGCCCCGGTTGAGCCGAAGTTCCGCCGAGTCTTCGATGGTGATGACCCGTTCGCTGACCGGAATCGCTTTGGCCACTGCGTTCAGCAGGGTCGTTTTCCCGCTCCCGGTTCCGCCCGAGATCAGGATGTTCAGCTTCGCCTTGACCAGTGCTTGGATAAACTGCGCCATCGGACCGTCCAGCGAGGACATCCTCAGGAGGTCCTCCATTTCAAATGGCTCTTTGCGGAATTTCCGGATCGATAGGAGTGTCCCGTTCAGGCTGATCGGCGGAATGACCGCATTGACCCGGCTGCCGTCGGGAAGGCGGGCATCGACCATTGGCGAGCTTTCATCGATCCGCCTGCCCAGCGGCGCAATCACCCGGTCGACAATATGCCGTACATGCTCTTCGTTTTTGAACGTGATGTGCGATGCCTCAAGCCGGCCGTTCCGTTCCACGTGGATCTCTTTCGGTCCGTTCACCAAAATCTCGGTGATGGTCGGGTCTTTCAATAATTGTTCAATTGGGCCGAACCCGACCGTTTCATCAATCAGGCGGGTCAACAGCGTCTCCCGGTCTGTTTTGGAAATGACGACTTTCTCTTCCAGCATGAACTGGCTGATCAGCCGCTCGATCGATAAGCGCCGCTCGGCTTCTTCTGCAGCGATAAGCGGCTCCAGATTGGTTTCCGCCAAGAGGCGTGCCTTGTAATGCTCAAGCAATTCTTCCAGATACGGGGTCAGGACTTGGGAAGTCTGCACAGAAACATGGTCGCTGACCGCTGCAGCGGTTTCGGTTCTTTTTCTTTGAAAGAGCGACATCGCTATCCTACCTCTCTAAAAACGGTTATTTTAACATCGAGACAACCCATTTGCGCATATCTTTTGCAGCCGGCGTCAATTTCTTTTCTTTCGGCATCTTCCGGAGCGTCTCGCCTTTATTGATCGCGGTCTGGACCCCTTTGATGTCGCGCCTGATTTCAGCAGCCACCGGATATTCGATAAACCGTTCGAAATCCTTTTTGCTCAGTTCGTTTTCCCTGCCGACTTCATTCAATACGAGTTCAAGGCGGTCTGCCGTCGGAATCCCAAGCTTTTGGAACAATTCTTCCGTATGCTTGAAGACCCGGATCGATGGCGTGTCGAGCAAAGTCGTATAGTAAATCCGGTCCGCCTCCACAAGCGCGGTATATGTCCGCTCATCCATATTGACCGGCAAGTCGACGACGATGAAGTCATAGGCGCGCCGGCAGACGCGGAGAAGACGTGTGACAAAATCCTCTGTTATGTATTCCGCCAA
The DNA here is from genome assembly GCF_042681545.1 of Planococcus chinensis. Lineage (NCBI taxonomy): Bacteria > Bacillati > Bacillota > Bacilli > Caryophanales > Caryophanaceae > Planococcus > Planococcus chinensis. The sequence goes on along the minus strand of NZ_JBHUFW010000009.1, from coordinate 18,355 downwards.
CTCTGCATCGCATGGGCTGATCAACAGCTCCATTTTCGAAAGCGGCTCTTTTTCGGTGACATTCCGGAGATGCTGTTCTGTCATTTCTTTGATGACCGGTTCGAGATCCAGAATATTGCGCGCGGTCTCCACTCCTAGATAGGATTCGCCGCCGCCATATTGCAAATTCAAATCAATGTATAAGACTTGTGCGGTCGATTCAAACTTCAGCGTCTGGGCAAAAGAAGTGCTCAATAAGGTTTTGCCGCTGCCGCCTTTCCCGCTGTAAAAAGCGAAGACCTGGCCGCTGCCCCGTTTGAAGCTCAATTGCTTATCTTTTTCCGGAGCGGTCTGAAGCCGGGCGAGCAGGATGGAAATCTGGTTATCGAGCCCGTTCAAATCCTCTGGGATAACGTAATAATCGATCGCCCCTGCCCGGACCAAATCGCGGAACAGCTGGAAATCGTGGCTTTCATGGACAAACACTACTGGTACGTTGTCGAGCTCCTGCTGCAGGTAAGCGAGTGTTTCCAGGTCCTTCCCTGGATTGTGGAGCAGCAGGACAAGTGCAGGATCCATATTTTTCAGCTCGGAACGCAGATGGACCGGATCCAGTGAAGCATAATCGAATTCGCCTTCAAACTGCTGCATCAGCAAGGAATACATTTCGTTTTTCTGTCCGACAATCAATAGTTTGGATTGTTTCATCCCATATTCCTCCTTCAGCTTTTCGGCTTTGCAGTTTTCGGTTCTGCAGCGGCCGGCTTCTCTTCTGCCGGTTTAGCTTCTGCTGGCTTTTCTTCTGCCGGCAGCGCCGGTGTTGCAGCGGCCGGGGCTTTTTCGGCAGGCGGTTCAGCGGCAGCTTCTGCCGGGGCTTCGCCGTTGCCGACATTCGCTTTGATAATCCGAACACTGTCTGCGTAATTCTGCATATGTATGAGTAAAGGTGCCTGATCCAACGCAACTTCGACTTGCACGCCTGCAAACTTCTTGGCTTCATTGGCGACGCGGGCTACTTTTACGTCTTTCATGAATATTTCCGTCTTGTTGATGTCTTTGTCCCGCAGGGAGACGATGATATCCACCCGGTCGAGCGCTTCCAGCTGTTCATCGAAAAAGACGCGTTCCGAAGCCATCAGCGTGATCAGCCGGTTGTTTTCTTCCATCACGGCAGAGGCCTGCTTCAGCATATTTTTGGTGATCAGATCGCCGGATGACAAGGGAATGACCGATACTTTGTTTTCGAGATCGGTAGTGCTTGTAATGTGTTCATCTGTCACGAATTTCTTCGGAATCTTTTCGATCGTGACATCTTTCGGCGTTATGACGCTCCGCGAGGAGATATCCTGTCCGGCAGCGTAGACATCCACCATTGTCCCTAAATCATTGTTCAGTTCTTTCACTTTTTGCAGCGTTAAAAATCCGGCGGTTCCTGCCAGGATTGCAGCAAGCAGGAAAAAAATAATGGCTTTTCTCTTCGATTCGATCATTGCGGCACTCTCCCGGTTTTTTCTTCTTCAAATCCTTTAAAAACTATCTTGGAAAAACAACACGGTCCATCCCTTTTTCTGGAAGCATTCTTCGCTTTGATACCAGCTTCCTTTAAACGTGAACAAACTTTTCCTTACTTTATATCCTTACCACTTTCTCCTGAAGTTTGTCAAAATACTCCAAATCGACAAATGTCGTTTTTTAGGTAAAAGGAACCCAGGGTATTTTTACCTAAATTGTTATCACTCTCCTTTTTCCATTTTTTCGAATCGCTTATGCAGATACTTAGTCCTATTATTCTGATACAAATGCATAGTTCCCCATTCTCATAAATGTAAACATATTCCTTTATAATTATTTTTAACTATTTTTTCTTTTTTATTATCTTGATTTTAAGATGATTTAACTAGAGATATATTCCTGCTTGAAAGTTCTTGAACCAATAAAAAAAGCCTATGCTATCGCACAGGCTGCAGATCAAGAATGTTATTCAATTTCTCCCGGATGTGGCCATCCCATTTTTCAAATTCAACCAGGAAACCGTCATGGCCGAACGCTGTTTCCACTAAAGCCCAGCTCGCTTCGGGCTGCTTTTGGACCCAATCGCTCATCCAGGGTCCGGGATACAATAAATCATGGGTGAACGATAACGCGTGTAGCGCCACTTCCAATTGGCTTTCCTCCACGTCATGGGTATTCATTGCCTTCAGCAATGTGACGTAGCTATTAGCATCAAAGCGCCCGGCCAGCTTCCTGCCCTGATAGGACAAATAAGATTCGACATCGAATCCGCTGCCGTTATGGCCGCGGCTGAACCGGTCATTGAAGAGCCCGCCGCTCCTGTATGTCACCATCCCCGCCATTCGAGCCGTTTCAAAGCCTTTAATGAGAGAAGAATCCGTATAATTCCCGTTTTTGAATTCCGCATCATTTACGATAGCATGGATGCCGATCCAGTTGAACGCGATGCCGTAATCGCTGTAGGCGGGCGTTACTGCCAACGGAAACACCGCTGAGACGAAACGGGGGTATAGCCTCCCCCATTCCAGCGCTTTCATGCCTCCGAGCGAACCGCCGATGACAGCCGCGAGCCGGTCGATGCCCAGCTTCTGCAAAGCCGCATGCTCTGCCCGGACCATGTCGCGGATGGTGATTTCCGGGAAATCCGCGCGGTAGGGCTCGCCTGTTTTCGGGTTGACGGACAATGGACCGGTCGATCCGTTGCATCCTCCGAGCACATTGAAGGTGATGACTTGAAATTTCTCCGTATCCACGGCTTTGCCCGGCCCGGCCAATCCTGCCCACCACCCCGGATTATCCGGAGTGCCGATCGAGAACTGGTCGCCTGTCAAAGCGTGGCACAGGAGAACGACCGGAGCTCCTTCCTTGCCGCAGCGTTCATATGCGAGTTCGACACCTTCCAAGATTTCCGCCGACTCCAGCGCCAGCGTACCGATGGATACGTAAGCCATCTCTTTCACCTCCTATGCGTTTTCCAGTACAGCCGCTTTGATGGCCTGTTCGAGGTCGGCGATCAGGTCTTCCGGATTCTCCAGGCCGATCGACAAGCGGATCAATTCTTCCGTCACCCCTGAAGCTTCCAGTTCTTGAGCCGTCAATTGCTGGTGGGTCGTCGAAGCCGGGTGGATAATCAGCGATTTCGCATCACCGACATTCGCCACGTGGGACCATAAAGCGACACTGTCAATCACTTTCCGGCCTGCTTCACGGCCACCCTTCACGCCGAAATTGACAATCGAACCATAGCCGTCCTTCAAATATTTTTGGGCCAATTGGTGCGACGGGTGATCTTCAAAGCCGATATAGTTGACCCACTCCACTTGCGGATGATCCTTCAGGTATTGGGCGATGATGCGGGCATTGCTGTTGTGGCGCGGAATCCGCAGATGCAGCGTCTCGAGCCCCTGCAAAAAGGCATGTGCACTTTCCGCGCTGAGCGATGGTCCGAAATCACGCAGCAGCTGGACGCGGAGTTTGGTCGCAAATGCCGCTCCTGCCGCATCGATTCCATAGCGGATGCCGTGATAGCTTTCATCCGGTTCCGTGTAGTTGGGGAATCGCGGATTGTCGTAGTCGAATTTACCGCTGTCGACGACCACGCCGCCGATGGTCGTCCCGTGCCCGCCAATCCATTTCGTTGCCGAATGAATAACGACGTCCGCCCCGAACTCGATCGGGTTGCTGCCGTATGGCGAAGCGAATGTATTGTCGATCAATAATGGCAAGCCGTTTTCATGGGCAATCTCCGCCACTTTTTCAACATCAAAGACGTTCAGGCTAGGATTGCCGATGATCTCCCCGAAAATCGCTTTTGTCTTGTCTGTGATGGCGCCCCGGAAGTTTTCCGGATCCGTGCCGTCGACGAATTTCACCGTGATGCCGTATCTCGGCAAGGTATTGGCGAACAAGCTGACTGTGCCTCCGTACAAATTGCTGTCTGCCACGATTTCGTCGCCGGCTTCCGCCAAGTTCAATATGGAGAATGCGATGGCCGCCATGCCGGAAGACAGGGCGACAGCTGCCGACCCGCCTTCAAGAAGAGCCACACGCTGTTCAAATACATCCACCGTAGGGTTCATGATGCGCGAATAGATATTTCCTGCTTCTTTCAAGCCGAACAAGTTCTGGGCATGTTCCGTATTCTTAAACACATAGGAAGTCGTTTTATGGATGGCGACCCCTCTCGCTCCGGTCACTGGGTCCGGCTGCTGTCCGCCGTGCAATAAAAGCGTTTCTGGTTTAAAATTTGTCATTTCTATTCCTCCTAAGGTTTTTTTGATGGAAACCGCGGGTTGAGGAGGGAACAGAAAAAGCCCTCTTCGGTTAAGAAGAGGGCCGTCACATACGGGTATGCCTCCTCTCATCTGCCAGATCCCGTCTTTCCGGATCTGTAGGATTTAGCACCTTTCCAAGCTGAGCTGCTTGTCGGTTGCCGGGCATCACAGGGCCTATTCCCTCCGCCTCTCTTGATAAGAGTATTCAGATTTAGTTTTCCATCATGTCCTGAAGTATATAAAATGGATGTGGGATTTGTCAAGCGGATAATTCTAAAAATTTTGAAACCTGCGCTTCTTTCAAACGTTAAATCTATAAGAGAAGGAGTGGAAAAGATGTTTTCATGGATAGTTATTGCTCTCATCATAGGTTATATTGTCGGCTGCATGCATGGTTCACTGGTCGCGCAGCTGTTGACAGGCGTCAACATCAAAAAAGAAGGCGTCAAAAATTCAGGCGCTTCAAATGCAGCCATCGTGCTCGGCTGGAAATACGGAGCGCTGGTCGCTTTCCTGGATATTCTCAAAGGCGCAGCTGCCGTGTGGGTGTTCCGCTGGGCGCTGCATGCTTCTTCACTTTCAGAAGAAACCGTCTGGGCCCTGCTGTTCGTCGTCGGTGCCGGCGTCGTCGTCGGACACAACTTCCCTTTCTATATGAGGTTCAACGGCGGAAAAGGAACAGCGGCCGTCATCGGCGTCATGCTGGCGCTCGACTGGAAGCTTGGCTTGGCCGGCCTGCTGCTTCTTGTCGGAGCAGCACTCGCCACCAATTACCTGGTCGCGGGCGTCTTGGTCCTGTATGCCACGTTCTTCGCCATTGCCTGGTGGCCCGCTGAAGGCGGACTTCCTTTGTTCATTGCTGCTGCGCTGTTCGCGATGGCTGTATTCAAGCACACGGAAAACATTTCCCGCATCGCAAACGGCACTGAAAACAAGGTTTCTTCCGTATTCCGGAAAAAGGCTGAAGGATCTTCCTGAAATTTTTTTAAAAGAAAAGGTTGACTTTTTCAACAATCCCCCATAAAGTAGTCCTTACAAATCAAATACGTACATCACTTTCTTATCCAGAGAAACCGAGGGACAGGCCCTATGACGTTTCGGCAGCGGATTCGCATCATGCGAAAACTGTGCTAACTCCTGCAAACGCATTTTTGCGTTTGGAAGATGAGAATGAGATGGTTTCATGCCGAAGCCTTCTTTTTTCTTGTGGATAAGAAAAAAGGGGGCTTTTTTCGTTCACTTTCGGATAAAAAGCCCTCTGCGAAAAGATTTGCATTACTGGAACAGCTTGAGGAGGCTTACACTATGATTCAATTCGAGGAGGTAACAAAAACCTACCAGTCCGGCAAACAGTCGATCCACGCGCTGAACGGCATCGACCTGACTGTTGAAACTGGTGAAATATACGGCGTCATCGGCTTCAGCGGCGCCGGCAAAAGCTCGCTGATCCGGACAGTCAACCTGCTGGAGCGACCAAGCAGCGGCCGCGTGCTGATTGACGGAAAAGACATCTCCACCTTGTCCGCAAAAGACATTCGCCAGACGCGGAAAGACATCGGAATGATCTTCCAGCACTTCAACTTGCTGAATTCCAAAACCGTTTTCCACAATGTCGCCATGCCGCTCATCCTCGCCAAAACGCCGAAAAACAAGATCAAGGAACAGGTGAAGGACCTGCTGGATTTTGTCGGCCTGGGCGATCAGGCAGACAAATATCCCGACCAGCTTTCCGGCGGCCAGAAACAGCGCATCGGCATTGCCCGGGCGCTTGCCACCAATCCATCAGTTCTATTATGCGATGAAGCCACTTCGGCGCTGGATCCGCAGACCACCCAATCCATCCTGGAACTGCTGCGCCGCATCAACCGCGAATACAACATCACGATCCTGCTGATCACTCATGAAATGGGCGTCATCCGTGAAATCTGCGACAAAGTGGCAGTGCTTGAAGCAGGCAAAGTCATCGAACAGGGAACGGTGTTCGAAGTGTTCACCAATCCGCAGCACACGACGACCCAGCGCTTTGTCCGTTCCGTCATGAATGACGAACTGCCGGAATCGCTGCTGAAGCAGATCCAGGACCCGGACCGCAAGCACACCATCTACCGGATCCAGTTCACCGGCGCTTCTGTTGGACAGCCGCTAATGTCGCGGATATCCAGGGACTTTAACCTGGACCTGAATGTTTTGTTTGGCAATATCACCGAACTGCAGGGCGAACCATACGGCAATCTCATTGTCGAATTTACCGGCCCTGCCGCTGAAATCCAGCTGGCCTTAACATCCATACGCAGCAGCAATGTCAAAGTCGAGGAGGTGCGGAATTATGCTAGTTGATAACGAACAAATCTTGGAAGCCCTCTGGGAAACCATCTACATGACGGGCGCATCCTTCCTGTTCTCGCTGGTCATCGGCTTCCCGCTCGGCATTCTGCTGGTCGTTACCCGAAAAGGCCATTTATTGGCGAACGAACCGGTTTCAAAAGTACTGAATATCATCATCAATATTTTCCGGTCCGTGCCTTTCATCATTTTGATGGTCGCCATCATCCCGATCACCCGGCTGATTGTCGGCACATCCATCGGGACGGCCGCTGCCATCGTGCCGCTCGTCTTCTATGCCGGGCCTTATATCGCCCGGCTGATCGAAAACTCGCTGCTTGAAGTCGACCATGGTGTTATCGAAGCGGCCCAAGCCATGGGGGCATCGCCGTTCCAGATCATTTTCCGCTTTCTGATTCCTGAAGCGCTGAGCTCACTGGTTCTGGCCCTGACGATCGCGATTGTCGGGCTGATCGGCGCTTCTGCCATGGCAGGCGCCATCGGAGGCGGCGGACTCGGCGACTTGGCCATCACTTACGGCTATCAGCGGTTTGACACGCTTGTCATGGTCATTACCGTAGCCATCCTGGTCATCCTTGTACAAGGCGTCCAGTCGGGCGGCAACTTGCTGTCCCGGCGGGTACGCAGAAGATAAATCCGTACTGCAAATTCAATTAAACTAATCTATTGGAGGAATACATCATGAAAAAACTTTCATCTCTTTTATTGCTGGCCATCCTGGCTTTGGTCTTAGCCGCCTGCGGAGGCGGAGACGACAGCGAAGGCGCTGACGGCAACCGCAAAATCACACTTGGAATCAGCGGCTCGGATACAACAATCTGGGATTACATCGCGGACAAAGCCGAAAAAGAAGGCATCGACCTTGAAATCGTCACTTTCTCGGATTATGTAGCACCGAATATCGCGCTTGCTGAAGGCGAACTCGATTTGAACGCTTTCCAGACCATCTCCTATTTTGATGAGTTTGTCGCCGAGCACAATATCGACATCGTTCCGATCGGCTCAACGGTCATTGCACCAATGGGCCTCTACTCCGAGAAATACGAATCCATCGAAGAACTTCCGGACGGTGCACAAATCGCGCTGCCGAACGAAGCGACAAACATGGGCCGCGGATTGCTTCTTCTACAGGAAGCCGGTTTGATCAAATTGTCCGACGATGCAGGATTGACGGGCACTGCGGAAGATATCATTGAAAACCCGAAAAACATTGAACTTGTGCCGATGATTTCCGGCCAGACGCCGCGTGCAATGCCGGACGTGGCAGCATCCATCATCAATAACGGCATTGCGGTCGACGCCGGTCTGAATCCGACGGAAGATCCGATTGCCCGTGAAAGCGATACGGCAAAACCTTATATCAACCTGATCGCCGCCAGCGCTGAAAATGCCGACGATCCGGATTACCAGAAAATCGTAGAACTTTACCAGCAGGAAGACACAGCCGACTTTATCGTTGAGCATACGAAAGGCGCCCAGATTCCGACATTCGTTCCTGTCGAGGAGCTGGTCGACTACCAATAAACCGCAAGGAGGAATTTCAATGACAGCAATCAAAGAAGCAGCCTTGACCATTTCACAGTCCATCGACGCCAAACGAAGCGAGTATATCGCAACAAGCCAGGCCATCCATGCCAAGCCGGAAATCGGCAACGAAGAGGTTTTTGCCAGCGCCACACTCGTCGAATTGCTTGAAGACGCGGGATTCGCCGTTGAGACCGGCGTCGCCGGACACGAAACAGCTTTCTTTGCCAGCAAGGAAAGTTCGCTGCCGGGTCCGACAATCGCTTATCTTGCCGAATACGATGCGCTGCCGGGCCTCGGCCATGCTTGCGGCCACAACATCATCGGCACGACAAGCGCCGCTGCTGCGATTGCCCTGTCTGAGACATTCTCCACAACCGGCGGACGGGTTGTCGTGCTCGGTACGCCCGCTGAAGAAGGCGGCCCGAACGGCAGCGCGAAAGGAAGTTTCGTCAAGCACGGCCTGCTCGAAGGCATCGATGCCGCATTGATGATCCACCCTTCCGGCCGCTCCGCCGTCACAACTCCCTCACTGGCAGTGGATCCGCTGGAATTCCATTTCTACGGCAAGCCGGCGCATGCGGCCGGATCGCCTGAAGAAGGCATCAACGCGCTTGATGCGGTGCTTCAGCTTTTCAACAGCATCAATGCTCTCCGCCAGCAATTGCCTTCCGATGCCCGCGTTCATGGCATCATTACCCACGGCGGCGATGCACCGAACATCATCCCGGAATATGCATCGGCCCGTTTCTACATCCGCGGCGATTCGTGGAAAAAAGCGTCCGACACGTCCGCTAAGATCCGCAACATCGCGGAAGGTGCTGCACTGGCTACCGGCACGACCGTGAAAATCGTCCGCTTCCAGAACGAAGTGCAGGACCTGGTGGTCACACCGGCCCTGGATGCCATCGTCCGCAGCGAACTCGAAGCCGTCGGCGAAGAAGTGGCGGATTCGCGCAACACCGGAATCGGCTCGACGGACGCAGGCAACATCAGCTACGTAGTCCCGACCGCCCATCCGTACATCAAAATCGGGCCGGATGATCTGGTGGGCCATACCGCCGAGTTCCGGGAAGCCGCGAAATCTGAACGCGGCAATGAAGCCTTGATCCGCGGCGCAAAAGCGCTTGCGAACACCGGCTACCGCCTGCTGACAGAAGCAGCTTTGCTCGAAGAAGTGAAAGCGGCCCACGCGCATTCGCTGGCTGCGAAAATCTAATCTAAACGAATGAAAGGCAGCCCCATGCGGCTGCCTTTTTTGTGTAGAATCGTATTTCCGGGTTCGCTGTGCGTATTTTAACCTTCGTTGAGCGTATTTCTTTCTCCGCGGTCTCCTGCCCCACTTACCGCTGCCGAATTGCCAAAATTCCCGCTTTTCGTGCTAAAATGAAACGAATACATATTCCAGGAGGTCCATACATGATTGAAACATTGATCGAGCGCCTGGTGCGCTATGCAAAAATCGATACACAATCCGATTCTGAAAGCACTGAAACCCCTTCTACGCCCGGACAATGGGATCTTTTGAAGGAACTTGAAAAAGAGATGACTGCCATCGGCCTTGAAGACGTCGGCATGGATGCCCACGGATATCTTTTCGGCACACTGCCTGCCAATACCGATAAACAAGTGCCGGTTGTCGGCTTTCTTGCCCACATTGATACTGCTACAGATTTCACCGGCAAAAACGTCAACCCGCAGCGCATCGATAATTATGACGGCAAGGACATCCGATTGAACGAATCAGTTTCCATGAAAACCGCTGATTTCCCAGATCTGAAAAATTACATCGGCCATACCCTGCTGACGACTGACGGCACGACATTGCTCGGCGCTGACAATAAAGCCGGCATCGCCGAAATCATGACCGCGATGGAATACCTGAAACTGCATCCTGAAATCAAGCATGGCAAGATCCGTATAGCATTTACGCCGGATGAGGAAATCGGCCGCGGCCCGCATAAATTCGATGTAGAGCGCTTCGGTGCCGACTTTGCTTACACGATGGACGGCGGCCCGCTCGGCGAACTGCAATATGAAAGCTTCAACGCGGCGAGCGGCAAACTGACGGTCCAAGGGACAAGCGTCCATCCCGGATCTGCAAAAGACAAAATGGTCAATGCCCAGACTGTAGCCATCCGCTTCCAGGAAGAGATGCCGAAAAATGAAGTGCCTGAACGGACCGAAGGCTATGAAGGGTTTATTCACCTCAATAGTTTCAAAGGCGATGTTGAAGGAGCGGTGCTTTCGTACATCATCCGCGATTTCGACAAAGACGCTTTCGAGTCGAAAAAGCAGCTGATGCGAGATACTGCCGCCAAACTTCAGGCACAGTACGGAGAGGATGCAGTTCAGCTGGAGCTTGAAGACCAATACTACAATATGCGCGAAAAGATCGAACCGGTCATGGAAATCGTCGATGCTGCTGAAACGGCGATGAAAACACTCGGCATCCAGCCGAATATCGAGCCTGTGCGCGGCGGTACGGACGGTTCGCAATTATCGTATATGGGATTGCCGACGCCGAACATCTTCACAGGCGGCGAAAACTATCACGGCAAATACGAATTCATCTCTGTTGAAAACATGGAAAAAGCCACACAAGTTATTGTAGAAATCGTCAAATCGATGGAACAAAAATAAGCGCCCGCGGGCGCTTTATTTTTTTGCCTAGACGATTGTCCGCCCATTTTGCGCGAGTGCATAATGGATGCCGTGCTGCAGCGTCTGGAAGCATTCGAACTTTGAGAGGTTCAGGCCGGTTTCCGAAATGACCATGCTCATCTGCGGGGAAATGCCGACAAGGACTGTCTTGCTGCCGATGAGGGAGGCAGTAGAGCCAAGCTTGTCGATCAAACTTGCCGCATGATGGGTGAATTTCGCGTTCAAGCCGGTCAGATCCAGGATAAGATAGGTCGCTTTGTATTTCGGCAGGTTCTGCAAGGTTTTCACGAGCAATTCTTCTGCACGGGCTTCATCATATGTTCCAAGAAGCGGTACGACCACGATGTCATTCAGGACAGGAATGATCGGCGATGAGATTTCGCGGATCAGCTCATTCAGTTCCGCGGTTTTCTCTTCGACCAGCTGTTCGAGCCGGCTGATCTGCCCCGCTTCCTTGGTTCGGGCCAGGCGGTGAATATTTTCGTCAATGTTTTCTTCTGAAGGGAAATATTCGATGACCGACTCTTCGAAGCCTTCGATTTGATGGTGCACCACCTTAAACCAGATGTTGCGCCCGAAAAGCTCGGTGAAAATTCCCGCATAATGCGCCGGCAGGAAACAGCCGCCGGTTTTCTTGCCCTGCGCCACATTGATCTTATGCTCCCAGCTGTCTTTCAAATGGACTTTCAGGGTCATCGCTTCTTCATCCATTTCCACGATGCGGGCAAGGCCCCATCCTGCTGATGCATATGTATTGTTGATCAGGCCAGATGCTTCACGGATGCTGACGTTCTTCATGCCGGAAAAGTATTGCCCGACTACAAGCCCCTGACGGAAACCTGTCGATTCCATCACCACATTCGCTGCATCTTCCCCTGATATTTCTTCTATTGTGTCAAAAAACATTTTCATCGCAGTGCCCGTCCAGAACAGGACGGCATCTTCCCCTTCAAACAGGAACCTGCCTTTTTCCATATCCCATTCGAAGCTTAAGCCTCCTACGTTCACTGAAGGTTTTGTGTGCATTGTAAAACTCCTCTCATCCAATGGTTCTATTTTATCATAAAGTTCGGCACTGCTTCCATTTCAGCGCTTCCCTTCCCTCCAAATCACATATATGTGCAACGGAAATCTCTTATTCATGTTTAAATCCGGCCAATAGAGGAATAAATAAATAACACATCAACAGAAAGAGGTGCTCACTATGCCGGACAAAAAACGGTTGGATGAAGAACGCGAAAAACGGACAGGAGTCCCGATGGACAATCCTGAACAGATAAAGACAGACGACAAGACGATGCACGAAATGTTCAAAGAGGAACAGACAGTCGATGCCATTCCGTTAGAGGATCAGAAGCAGAACATGAAAGACGAAGAAAACAAACGCGCCACAAAGAACAGCTCGGGCAGCGAAGAAATCTATCCCGATTAATGGGCAGAATACATCCATTTTTCTGAAGAACAGCATGGCGGCCGCCGTGCTGTTTTTTTATGATATGATTCTCCTTGGAATAGGAGTTGCTCGAAAATGAAAAATTGGATCTACCCGGTCATGGTCGTCGTAGCGGCAAGCAGTTACGGAATTCTCTCCACCATCATCAAAGTGGCGATGGGAAACGGATTCACTGCAGCTGAAGCGGTCACCAGCCAATATTTTGTAGGGTTCGCACTTGCTGCCCTCTTGCTCATCATCACCCAACGGAAAATCCCCCGCCTGCACGGCTGGAAAACCTTGGTGCTGTCCGGTTGTTTTACGGCAGCAACCGGAACCGTCTACGGCCAATCGCTTGAATACCTCCCCGCTTCCTTAGCGGTCGTCTTGCTGTTCCAATTCACTTGGATCGGCATGTTCCTTGATTGTATCGTCCGCCGCAGATGGCTCAAACGCACGGAAGGAATTTCTTTGATCCTGTTGTTCGGCGGGACTTTGCTTGCCGCCGGAGTCATCGACGCCGATTTGAGCAGCATTGCATGGCAAGGTTGGGCTTGGGGAATCGGAGCGGCATTCTGCTTCTCCGCCTTCATGTTCGTCAACGGCAAAAAAGTTGAAGGGATGGATACCTCCACCCGGCTCTTTTATGTCTCCTTTTTTGCCGCCATCGCCGTCGGTCTGGTCCAGACGCCGGAAATCGTCTGGAACGGCCAGTTGTTTTCCGAAGGCTTATGGGTTTACGGACTGCTGCTCGGCCTATTCGGAATCGTCCTGCCCATCTATTTCTTCTCAATCGCCGTGCCCCATACCGGTTCAGGGCTCGCTTCCATCTTGAGCGCCATGGAACTTCCGGTCGCCATACTCGCGTCCGTCCTGATTCTGGGTGAAGCGCTGACGCCGCTTCAAATCGTTGGAATCGGCGTCATTTTGTTCGGCATGGTATTGCCAAGTGTGTTCGACCGCACCCCGAAAGCTGTAAAAACTGTTTGACCCGCCCGCGCTTCGCGGGCTTTTTTATGTTTAGCAAAGAGCGAAAAAGGAATAACAGGACTAATACAACTTTTAAAGGAGTGGAAAAAATGAATCAATCCGAATTGAAGCAGCAAGCATTGAACATTTTAGATAACAGCCTGGTGGGAGTTTTATCGACCATCAAGGACAACAAGCCGCACTCCCGCTATATGACTTTTTTCAACGATGAATTCACTTTATATACACCTACGAGCAAAAAGACGCAAAAAGTCGATGAGCTCCAAAACAATCCGAATGCCCATATTCTCCTTGGCTACGAAGGCGAAGGCGTTGGGGATGCGTTCCTGGAAATCGAAGGCCGGATGGGCGTCCATGAGGAACAAGGCATGATCGATAAAGTATGGAACGACCGCCTGAAAGGCTGGTTCACAGGTCCGGACGATCCGAACCTGGTCATTCTTGCCATCAAGCCGGATCGGGTGCGCTTGATCAATAAAAAAGGCGAAGAGCCGCAGTCGATTGAACTGTAAAAGAAAAAACGGCTCGAGAAATCGGGCCGTTTTTACGTATTTAATATTTCGCGAAGACCTTCCCGATTGAACAGCAGGTCCTCCAATGTATATTCGTCCAGCACAGCCAAGTACGCATGGAGCGCCTTGCCCAACACGCCGCGCAGCCCGCAAACCGGGGCAATCGGACAGCGGTTGTGTTCCCGGTCAAAGCATTCGACGAGATGGAAATCATCCTCCATGCGGCGGACAACGGTCCCGACGTTGATGTTTTGCGGCAGGTCGGCGAGGCGGATGCCGCCGCCGCGGCCGCGCACCGTATGGATAAATCCGGCCTTGCCGAGCTCGAAGGTCACTTTCATCAAATGGTTTTTGGAAATGTTATAGGAATCGGAAATTTCCTGGATTGTGGACAGCTTTCCGTCTTGTTTGGCTCCCAAGTACAGCAATACACGCAGCGAATAGTCGGTATACATGGTCAATCTCACTTTTTTCACCTTCCTGTTCCTTCATTATACCGGGTAATGGAATTGCATAAAAGGAATTGGCGCTGAAGCGCCGCAACCAGCTGAAAAGGAGAGGATTCCGATGTTGTCAGAAGAAACACGCACCATCATCAAATCCACTGCCCCCGTCCTTGAAGAGCATGGCGTCGTAATCACTACCCGTTTTTACAGCCGCATGTTCGAGGAACATCCGGAACTGCTGAACATTTTCAACCATGCCAACCAAGCTCAAGGCCGCCAGCAGACCGCATTGGCGAAAACCGTCTACGCGGCCGCCGTGCATATCGATAACTTGGAGGAAATCATGCCTGCGGTTGTCCAAATTGCTCACAAGCACGTCAGTTTGGGCGTGAAGCCCGAACATTATCCGATTGTCGGCGCCCACTTGCTGCTTGCAATGAAAGAAGTGCTGGGCGATGCGGCGACGGATGAAATCATCCAAGCCTGGTCCGACGCTTACGGCGTCATTGCAGATACGTTCATCAGCGTTGAAAGGAGCATGTACCAGAGCACCGCAAAACAGGAGAACGGCTGGAATTACTTCAAGGACTTTGTCGTCGCCCGCAAAGTGAAAGAAAGCGACGTCATCACTTCTTTTTACTTGAAACCGGCAGACGGGTCCAATGTGCCGACCTATATTCCCGGCCAGTATATTTCCGTCCGCGTCTCGATACCGGGCGACCCTTATACGTTGATCCGCCAGTACAGCCTTTCTCAGGCTTCCACACCGGATGAATTCCGGATTTCCGTCAAGCGGGAAGCGGACAATGACCCGAACGGCGTCGTTTCAATCCATCTGCATGAAAAGGTGAACGAAGGCGACCGACTTGAAGTAAGTGCGCCTGCCGGCGTATTTGTCCTGGATGCTTCTAAAACATCCCCTGTCGCCTTTCTCAGCGGCGGTGTCGGCATTACGCCGATGATGAGCATGTTCGAAACCGTGGCCACTTCCACACCGGAGCGGCCGACTGCGTTCCTTCACGGAGCACGGAACCGCAGCCAGCATGCTTTCGACGAAGATGTCCGCAGCCTTGTGGAAAAAATGGAGAACGCTTCATACAAAACCGTCTATTCCGATGAAGAGAATGGATTCATCACCCGGGATATGCTGGAACAATACGTTGATCCGCAGGGAGAAGCTTATGTCTGCGGCCCGGTGCCTTTCATGGTCGCCATGATACGCGAACTGCGCAATATCGGCATGGACGACAGCCGGATCCACTATGAATTCTTTGGTCCCGCAATGGAAATTCCGAATAATTAATGCTTAATTTCCATTTTTTAAATTCTTTATTGCAAGAACAACGGTTTCGTTTCCACTTTATCTTTGCCCGATTCCCTTGCCACACCCAGGCTTACAGCGCCTGGGTCTTTTTTATGTGACTTTTCTGTGAAGACAAATGTGTCGAAAATATTAAAGAAGTATTTTATATATATCTTTAAAGCTTCAACGGGTTTATAGTCGAACTATAGAAAACAAAAGGAGAGATTGACTATGTTATCACAAGAAACAAGATCAATTATCAAATCCACTGTACCCGTTTTAGCAGAACACGGAACGGCCATCACTACCGTCTTTTACAAGAACATGTTCGAAGCGCATCCTGAACTTTTAAATATCTTCAATCATGCAAACCAGAAAAAAGGACGCCAGCAGGCAGCACTTGCCAATACCGTCTATGCAGCGGCAGTCCATATCGATAACCTGGAAGCCATCTTGCCGGCAGTTGTCCAGATTGCCAATAAGCACGTAAGCCTTGGCGTCAAAGCCGAACATTACCCGATTGTCGGCGAGTTTCTTTTAGGAGCAATCAAAGAAGTTCTCGGCGATGCAGCGACGGATGAGATTATCAACGCTTGGGCCGAAGCTTACGGCGTCATTGCTGATGCGTTTATCGGTGTAGAAAACAGCATGTACGAACAAGCGGAAAACCAGGAAAACGGCTGGAAATTCTTCAAGGACTTTGTGGTTGCCCGCAAAGTCAAAGAAAGCGACAACATCACTTCGTTCTATTTGAAACCGGCTGACGGATCCAATGTACCAACTTACCAGCCTGGCCAGTACATCTCCGTGCGCTTGTCCATCCCGGGAGAGAAATACTTGTTCAACCGCCAGTACAGCTTGTCACAGGCTGCAAAAGCCGACGAGTTCCGCATCTCGGTGAAGCGGGAAGCAGACAACGATCCGAACGGCCGCGTATCCGTCTACCTTCACGAAGAAGTCAATGAAGGCGACAAGATCGAAGTGAGTGCACCAGCAGGCGAATTCGTTCTTGATGCTGCGAAGACTTCACCGGTGGCATTTATCAGCGGCGGCGTCGGCATCACACCGATGATGAGCATGTTCGAAACGGTTGCAACCCTTACTCCTGAACGCCCGACTGCTTTCTTGCACGCTGCACGGAATGAATCATTCCACGCTTTCGACCAGGATATCCAGAAGTACACAGCGTCCATGGAGAATGCGGCTTATAAAACGTTGTATTCCGATCAGCCGAACGGCTATATCACTCGTGAAGTGCTCCAGGAAATGGTCGATGTGACCGGCGATGTCTATGTCTGCGGACCAGTGCCGTTCATGGAAGCGATGATCCAGGAATTGCGTGCACTCGGCATGACAGAAGAACAGATCCACTTCGAATTCTTCGGCCCAGCTGTCGCTCTTCAAACTGTATAAGTGAAATGGAAAGGCTGACCGCTAAAACATGCGGACAGCCTTTTCTGTTTTTCATTTACTTGCGGTATTTTAAGTTTACTTGCAGTATCTAGCCGGTTACTTGCAGTATCTGGGATTTACTTGCGGTAAACGCCGTTTTACTTGCAGTATCCGGGATTTACTTGCAGCAAATCAAAATTACCTATAACATCAGCCGCCTCACCTTCCGGAGAACCCTTCCTTCAAAAATTCCAGCCGATTGCCAAACGGATCCGAGACGAAAAAGCGGGCACTGCCCGGGATGCTGGTATCGTTCTTTACTTCAATGCCGCGCGCTCCAAGCGCTTCCTGAAGCTCGTCAAATCCGTTGACGACAAATGCCGGATGCGCTTTCCGGGCAGCCGCGAACGGTTCTTCCACCCCGATATGAAGCTGGGAATTGCCGAATTCGAACCATACGCCCCCTCTGCCTCTCAGCGGCTCCGGCTTCTCCACTTCTGCCAATCCGAGAACCTCTCCGTAAAAGCGGCGAGCTTCTTCTTCGCATCCTTTCGGCGCGGCTACTTGCACATGATCCAATTTTTCGATTCTGAATTCCATTCCGATTCCCCCTGCTGCTGGATTTTCTCTCTTTGTATTTGTTCTCTATTGCGCTTTGCAAATCCTTTTCCGTTCCCGTAGCATATTAGGAAAGGAGTGACCCTAATGACGTTTCCGCAGCAATTGAAATATGCACTCGCTTCCCAGTCCGTTGCAGTCGACCGGACCCCTGAACAACCGCTGTCCCTTGAAATGAATCAGATGATCGAAGAGCTCCAAGACTGGGCCGGCACCGGCAATCCGGGCGTCGCAGTTTCTTATTTCTTCCGGCAGTATGCCCTTTTCGTCTCTGCCCAGTTTGATTTGATTACGCGCCACAACGCTTATTTCGCCTGCACTTGGCAAGAGCTGAAATTTGAACGGGTACATAATTACGGCTTTAATTTGCTTCAAACGCATGTTGAATCCCGTACTTTTACACAGTTCCAATCCCACGAGCGTTTTGCCGCCATGCACTTTGTCCTCATCGAGCAAACAGAAAACCTGATACAGGAATTCCGGAAACAAGTTAAAATTTCGCCGATCACCTTGTGGGAGAATGTGCTGGGCTCACTCCTGTGGTTTTATGCCAACCTGGAGCGCAGCAATCCACGCAGAGCTGCTGAAGACATAGAATGGCTTCTTGATCCGGCAAACTGGCAGCCGGCAAAGACTTCTTATCTGCACAAACTGCTCGGAGATGCTTCTTTGTCCCGCGCCGTTTCCGGCCCGCTCCGCAAAACCTGCTGCCTGTACAAGGAACTGCCAGGCTTCGCTACCTGTACATTCTGCCCCAATCCAAATTAAAAGCTCCGGCGCGATTTGAACTGAGCCCCATTTTCTAGACAGTTTAATAAAAGCACCCTGCAGCTTACGCTGCGATCAGATGACTCCGGTATTGTGCC
>NZ_JBHUFW010000008.1:0-164049 GCF_042681545.1 Planococcus chinensis | reverse complement strand
TTCAGTATACCGGGGTGTGAAAATAGAAAAAACCCCAAATGGGGTCACTTTTATAAAGTGTCTACCATTTGGGGTTCAGTTCATTCTCATCAGGGGTTTTTGTTATTCCGGGCGCTTCAGCGGGAAGATGTCGCCAAGCTTGGCATAGTTGAGGCCGGCGAGGCGGCTGACCGGCTTCAAGGCTTCCGGATCGATGCGGCCGTTATCGTAGATTGATTCGTCAATCACGAAACGGACGACCCGGCCGATCAAAAGGCGGGTGCCGCCGAGTTCCACTGCCTGCTCCAGCCGGCATTCAAACCGGACTTTCGCTTCTTTCACCGATGGCACTTTCACAGCTTCGGAGTCGATGAGCGTCAAGGTGGTCAAACTGATTTCGCTTTCTTCCGGCGGCAAGGAGGCAGCGGTTTTATTGACTTCCTTTACATTCGACTCATCCACGACATGGATGACGAATTCTCCGGTTTCGATGGCGTTCCGTGCCGTGTCTTTCAGCGCGCCCGCTCTGCTCTGGACCGAAACCGACAGGAGCGGCGGATCGGATGCCACAATATTGAAGTAGCTGAACGGCGCCGCGTTCACGATGCCGTCAGCCGACATGCTGGTGACAAAGGCAATCGGGCGCGGAATGACGCTGCCGACCAGCAACTTATAGTTCTCGCGTTCTGTCTGTTCGTTCGGGTCGATCGAAAGCATGGCGATTCCTCCTGATTTTTACTGGTTTTTTGGAAGTGATGGAACTGGGTGGACAGACATCTTGCTCTCTCCATTATAAATGGTTCGGAGTGAAATGTGCTTTTCCAGGCAAACAAAAAAGGAGGTGCCTTTTGGACCGGCGCTTCCTTTTTCGTCTTGTCTTTCTATTTAAAGCGTGAGCGCCCCTTCGACTTTCGTCGGAGCCGGAGACGGCTTTCCGAAATAGTACCCCTGAAACAGCTGGTAGCCCTGCTCCTTCAGCCAGTCAAAGTCCGCCCGTTCCTCGATGCCTTCGGCAAGTGGCACAGACCCGATTTCCACGGCTTTTTCAAGAAACTGGAGAGCCAGCCCCTGTTTTACTGCGTCATTCGCAACGCCCTGTACATATTGCATGTCCAGCTTCATGTAGTTCGGTTTCAGGTCAGCCAGCATTTCGATCGTGCTGTAGCCTTCGCCGACATCATCCAGCGCGTATTCAAAGCCTTTTTCTTTGTAATAGGCGAGAATTTTCTTCAAATGATCGAGATCGTCCACTTGCTCGGTTTCGACGACTTCAAAGACCAGCTGCTGCGGGTCGACCCCAAGTTTGTTGGCAAGTTCTGTCGTCGAACGCAGACAGAATTCAGGCGAGTAGATCGATGTCGGAATGAAATTGATAAACGCCTTCTCGCCTTTCAGTACAGCTGCATGCTTGACGGCTGTCATGCGGCATACCCGATCGAGTGCATACAAGCGCCCCCGGCTTTTGGCAGCCGGAAAGATTTCATTCGGGTAAATCGTCGAACCGTCTTCATTTTGAAAACGCGCCAGCATTTCATATGCGTAGATATTTCCTTCGGCATCGATGATCGGCTGGTAATGGCAGCTGAGCCGCTCGTATCGGATGACGTCATCGATCCATTCCATATTGAAGACATGCTCCATTTCAGAAAGCGGTTTCCAGGCCTCCTGGTTGATGCGAAACACCGCTTCCGCCGGATCCAGCAAGTCATTGCAGAAATCGAGAAATTCCCTGGCCCCTTGTTCGTCCATCTGCAATTTGTTTTCTTTTCGGGTCACTGCTATATTTCGTCTTTCCAAAAATTCCGCAACTTGTTCCAACACCGAGCTGTTCAATTCACCTTCCAGGCGAATTTCGAACTTCAAGCTCGCAACTGTACAATTATTACATTCCAAATTCCTTCCCCCTTGATATTGGTAATAATAGTGTACTTTATTCCTGTAATTTCTTATACCTATTTATCCAATTTTTTCGAAAATCGAAGTTTTATAGTGGAAAGAGTCATGGCTTGTAAAGAGAACTTTTATGCCTCTACTGGCGCGCAAAAAAAGACTCCTATATTAGGAGTCTTTAATTTTTCAATCCTTCCCTCTTTATTCTTGTCTTCTTCGAGGCTGCGTCTCTTTGGCATTCTTGAATAAATTCACGATAAATACCAAAGTGGCGGCTACCACAGCCAACGCTCCAGTTAATGCGACCGGAAAAGCCAGCCCCTCTTCCCCATTTACAAACAGGATCATTCCAAACAGCACAAGGAATGATCCGATATTATGGAGCCAGAAATGAGCTTTTCCTAATTTGCTATTCCCTGCTTCGGGCAAAACATGATAAATCACACCAAACAGCCCCGTCGTCGCCCAGCCGAGCAAATTGATATGGGCATGAACAGGGGTATATTCAAACTCTTCAACAATTCCCATGTAAATTCCCAAACTGATGCCGATCAACAGGTAAATAGCAGCTATTTTAATAAAAGCCGTTGCCATCTTACATCAAACTCCTTTCAAATCTGCTAGAGTTTTTTCGGAAATGGCATTGTGTCCAAACATCTCAGGTTGCAAATCCTATAAGTTGATTTCTCCGTGCATTATCAGATCCTTTCCAACACGCTTATATTTTTATAAAATCAATGCTGCTAGTGTAGTCACGCCACTACCCTATATGTATGAATTGGATGAGAGAAAGATAAACGCTTTTCATTGACCTGACTTTTTGATCATTCCGTTAAAATTACGTTATTCTCAATCTATATTGTCTCTTTATATTTCTTGGAAATGGGGTTCTTTTCCTGCTTTTCTAACAAATTATTTCCTATAAACCAAACACAACTTGGTTTATTATCGGATCGTTTTTTTAAAAGAAAAAGACTCCCTATGCGGGAGCCTTTCAGGTTCAAGTCTTGGCAAACTTGTTCTTCGCGTAAACATACGTCACCGCTAACGCCGCCACAAGCACAGCGCCTTTGATGATGTCGAATGCATAATACGGGAGATTCAGGATCGTCAAGCCGTTCAGCAGGATGCCGATGACGGCTGCCCCGAAGAACGTGCCGAGCGCATTCGGTTTGCCGGCGCCGAGCACCGAGTAGCCGACGAATACTGCGGCCACCGCTTCCATGAGGAGTGGCGCCCCGGCGTCGATTTGGCCGGAGCCGACGCGCGCCGTGAACAGGATGCCCGCCATCGACGCAAACACGCCGGATACGACGTATGCCGTGAACTTCACTTTTTTCACATTGACGCCTGAAAGCGTGGCAGCTTCCGCATTGCCGCCGGTCATGTACAGGATCCGGCCCCAGCGCGTGTGGTTGAGCAGAACATACGCCGCAAGCACGAAGAGAAGCATGATCCAGACCGGCACCGGCAGGCCGAGCATCTGCCCCTGGCCGATCCACAGAAACGCATCCGATAACTGGCCAGGAGCGGTTCCGCCGGACGTCAGCGGCATATTATTGTAGATCGAGTAGCCTTCCGTATAGGTCCGGTGAAGCCCGGCGACGATATACATCATGCTGAGCGTCGCGAGCAGGTCCGGAATGCCGACCACCACGATCAGGAAGCTGTTGACCACACCGACCAGGACTCCGACCAGAAGCGGCAGCAGCAGGACCAGCCAAAGCGGCATGTCGTACCAGACCATGAGCGACGCCGTCACCACGGTCGACAGCGACATCGTCGAGCCGACCGACAAATCGAAGCCGTCCACCACTAAAGTGAATGTCACTCCGAGCGCGAGCAGCGTCACAATGGAGATCGACCGCAAGATATCCGTAAAGTTGCCGTATGTGAAGAACGCGTCGCTGACGGTGCTGAAATAAAACACGATGATTGCAAGGAGCGCAATCGCCCCGTATTTAAACAGAAACTGGATGGCGTTTTCCTTCAGCGGGCTCTCCGTTTTCAGTTTGCCCTTCTTTTCCACCGCTTGCATATAATAAAATCCTTTCCTGGGTCGCTTCTTGCCGTGAAAATTCCTTCACGATCTGACCGTTGTACATGACCAATATTCGATCGGAGATGCCGATCGCTTCATGGATCTCACTTGAAAAATACAGGCAGCCCTTGCCGCTCGAAGCAAGGCTGCGGATCAATTTGAAAATATCGACCTTAGCGCCGATGTCCACGCCCTTGGTCGGTTCATCGAATAAATACAGCTGGGAATCGAGCGATATCCACTTGCCGATCGCCACTTTCTGCTGGTTGCCCCCGCTCAAGTGGACAAGCGGCGTCTTCGTGCTGCCGGCCTTGATTCCCAGCCGCCCGATAATGTCTTTCGCGAATCCGCTTTCCGCTCCTTTATCCATGAACCCGCGCGGCGAGAATTTCCGCAAATTCGGAAACGAGGCATTCGTTTCGAGCGATTCGTGGACGAAGAGCCCTTCTTTGCGCCGCTCTTCGGGCACCAAGGCCATTCCTGCGCGGATGGCGTCAGCCGGGTGCTTCAAGTTCAGCTCCTTGCCGTCCAGCCGGACCGTTCCCGCGACGGTTTTGGCGCTGCCAAACAGCGCTTTTGCAAGCTCCGTCTTCCCGGCCCCGACCAGACCGACCACGCCGACGATCTCACCGGACGCGACCGCCAAAGAAACATCCTTCAACTTGTCGCCGTCCGATACATTTTCCACCTCCAGCAGCGGACCGCCGATGGCATGCTCCCGGTGGACCAGTTCACTGCTGAGCTTGGCACCGAGCATCGCTTCGACAATCTCTTCTTGTACAGCCGACCGGGTATCAAACGTGCCGACCCATTTCCCTTCGGCCATGACCGTAATGCGGTCGCTGATTTCAAACACTTCCGGCAGCCGGTGCGAGATGAAGACGCAGCCGACGCCCTGCGCTTTCAAGTCCCGGATGACAGCGAATAGCTTGTCCGATTCGCGCAGCGACAACGGCGCGGTCGGTTCATCGAAAATGATGACCTTCGCCTTGTGCACGAGCGCACGGGCAATCAGCACCAGCTGTTTTTCTGCAAGCGTCAGGCCAGCCGCTTTCCGGCGGACATCGATGCCTTCTGCCTGAAGTTCTTGAAGGGCAATGCGCGCTTTTGCATGCAACTGCTTTTTGGAAATGAAAAAACTTCCGCGACTCGCAAACTCATCGAGCAAGATGTTCTCTGCGACCGATAGCCCCGGGACGATTGCGGTATCGACTTCCTGATAAACCGTATAGATGCCATGTTCTTTTGCCGCTTTCGGCGAGTGGAGACCGATTTCTTCCCCTTCGAGGCGGATGCTGCCGCTGTCCGGCGCGTAGACGCCGGAGAGGATTTTCATCAATGTGCTTTTTCCGGCGCCGTTGACGCCAAGCAGCGCATGCACTTCGCCGCGCGCCAAGCTGAATTCCGCTCCTTGGAGCGCTGCCACGCTTCCGAACGCTTTATGGATTCCGGCCATGTCGAGCAATCGCTGTTCCATGCTGCGCCTCCTTTCTGAGAAAAAAGCCACCCCGTCGTTCAGGACAGCTCTTCCTCTTTCATTTATTCGTTTTCCAGCTTTTTCAGGTCTTCCGTATAGCCTTGGTCGCTCGCTCCCCAGCCGTCGATGTATTCGCTGAGTTCTGCTGTGGTGATCGCTTCTTCCGGAAGTTTCGCCGCGTCCACAAAGACCGGTTCAAGCACTACTTTTTCTTCCGGTGTTTCGCCGTTGATCAATTGGTACAGGTAGCGCACCTGGATGCGCCCGATATCCATCGGATCGACCGCTGCAGAAGCTGCCCACGGGCTGTTTTCTTTCTGGATCATCTGCAGGTCTTCATCGCTCATGTCGATGCTGTAGACTTTGATGTCTGTGCGCCCCGCCTGTTCGATGGCGCGAACCGCACCTTTGGCGAATTCATCCCACGCGGCCCATACCGCTGTGATTTCGCCTTCGTTCGGGTATTGCTTCAAGACCGCTTCCATCTGCGCCTGGGTATCAAGCGCCGTGTTCTGCGTGGCAGCACCGAACGCCGTGATTTCTTTGATGCCCGGGTTGCTTTCAAGGAATTTTTGGTACGCCACTTGGCGGCGTTCCATCGGCGCAAAGCCGGCTACCCAGATTTTTACGATGTTCGCTTCGCCGCCGTTGTCATCCGCCAATTTCTGCAAGGTCATTTCCGCCATCTGCTGGTCGCCTTGTTCAAGCGATACCACACCCGGCACCTCTACGCCGGCGTCAAACGCGACGACCGGAATGCCTTTTTCCACCGCTTTTTCGACGCCTTGGTTCAGCGCTTCTTTTGTGCCATGGTCGATCATGATGCCGTCAAACCCCTGGTTGACCGCTGCATCCAGGTTCGATGCCATTTTCGCCAGGTCGCCGTCAGACGTGAAGACAGTCACGCTGCCGCCGAATTTTTGGGCCTGCTCTTTGACGCCTTCAATGTACTGGGCCGAAAACGTCCCGAGGTTCTGCTGCATGACGAGCGCGACTTTCTTTCCGGCAAGCGGGTTGTCCGAAGCTTCCGCTTTCGTCGCGTCGGTCGTTGCTTCTTCGCTGACTTCACCTTTTGGCTGGCAGGCCGCCAAAAACGCGCTGATGATCAAAAGAAATGCTAGCAATAAAAACGATTGTCTTTTCATGAATGGGCTCCTTTTCCTGTATAAGCGCCTAGGGCGGCAGGGATATTTTTCTCATATTCCGGTTTGATGATGCCTTTTTCCGTGATGATGGCTGTGATGAGCCGGGCCGGCGCGACGTCAAAGGCCGGGTTGAACACTTTTGTTCCGAGCGGCGCCACCGGCTCTCCCGCAAAATGGGTGATTTCTTCCGGTTTCCGTTCTTCAATCGGAATTTCTGCACCGGAACCGATCGACACGTCGAATGTCGAAGACGGGGCGGCTACATAAAACGGGATGTTATAGGCATTTGCGAGGATCGCCAAGTTCAGTGTGCCGATTTTATTGGCCGTGTCGCCGTTCGCCGCAATGCGGTCCGCACCGACGATGATCGCCTCGACTTCTTTCGCCTCGATGGTGTGGGCTGCCATGCTGTCGGTGATCAACGTGACGTTGACGCCCGATTGCTGCAGCTCCCAGACAGTCAGCCGGGATCCTTGGAAGACCGGCCGCGTCTCGCAGGCGTAGACTTCAAATTCCCGGCCGATTTCCGCTCCGAGATGGAACGGCGCCAACGCCGTGCCGTATTTGGCCGTCGCGATGGAACCGGCGTTGCAGATGGTCATGACGCGTTTTTTGCCCTCGAGCAGCTCGAGTCCGTATGCGCCGATCTGGCGGCAGGAAGCTTCGTCTTCCTCGTGGATCCGGACCGCTTCTTCTGCCAGCAATTGTTTTGCCGCATCCACCGATCCGGCGTTCCGGACCACCGATGCGAGCCGCTGGAGCGCCCAGACGAGGTTGACTGCCGTTGGGCGCGAACTTCCAAGGTATTCGGCGTCTTTTTGGACGAGGTGGAAAAACGTCTCCAAGTCTTCCGTTTCGTGGCGGACGGCGGAAAGCGCCAGCCCGTAGGCAGCGGCGATGCCGATTGCCGGAGCGCCGCGCACTTTCAATGTGAAAATGGCGTCAAAGACATCTTCGAGCGTCTCGAGTGTGACATATTCAATTTCATGCGGCAGTTTCTGCTGATCGAGAATGACCAGTTGGCCTTCGGACCAGGAAATCGACAACGGGATGCTCATCGCGCTTCCCCCTCTGCCAAACGGACAACTGCCCCTATATCTTTGATGGTGCGGCGGTTGAGGATCAAGGTTTCACCGAGCTCCAGCGCCTGTTTTTTCAATTCGATGCGCCGTGCTTCCTCTTCAATGCCGTCGAGGTCCTTGACGTGCGCCAAGCCGATGGTGCGGCGAATCAATTCGCAGCCGGCAAAGCCGAGCGCATCGCTGAACACTTTTTCAAGGATCGCTTCGCGGTAGCCGGGTGTATTTTTGAACGCCTCCACGCCTTCTGCTTCCCATAAAGCGCTGAAAGTCCCTTCAAACGTTTCCCATGTCTTTGCGATATGGTCTGTGATCACTTTGCGCCCTTCGCCGGTGCGCGTGATCCCTTGAGCGATCAGATTTGCAAGGAACAGGCCTACGTCAAAACCGATCGGCCCGTAAAACGCGAATTCCGGATCGATGACTTTCGTCTCTTCCGCACTGGCGAAGATGCTGCCCGTATGGAGGTCGCCATGCAGCAATGCTTCCGCTTCCGTCAAAAAGCTGTACTTCAATTTGGCGGCCTCCAGCTGAAGCGGCGCGTTGTTCCAGATCGCCTCCACTGCCAGGCGCAGCTGAGGCTCAAAATCGTTCGTCTCGCGGTCAAAGAACGGATCAGTGAAAATCAGGTCTTCCGTGATTTTGCAGAGCTCCGGATTTGAAAATTCCGCAGCAAGCCGCTTTTTCTCAAACGGATGGAGCGCAAAATCCGATGTATGGAATAGCGTGCGCGCCAGGTATTCCCCGATATCCGATGAAAGCTTCGGATAGCTTTCGCCTGCAATGAGGCCTTCGCGGGCAATCTTCAGATGCGACAGGTCTTCCATGACCGTCACCGCCAAATCCGTATCAGTGGCATACACTTCCGGCACAAGGCCTGGAGCGAATTCGCCGTGCTTCAGGAGCGCTGCGGCTTCCGTTTCTGCACGCTTCAATGTCAGCGGCCAGCTTTCGCCGACGACTTTCGCATACGGCAACGCCTGCTTGATGATGACGCCTTTGCCGCTGGCCGAATCGGTGATCCGGAACACGTAATTCAAGTTGCCGTCGCCGATTTCACGGCTCGAAAGTTCTGCCCCTTCCGGGAACGGATAGACGCTTTTCGCCAGGGCGATTGCGGTTTCTTCGGTTAATGCTGCATATTGGTTTGTTGCTATTGTCATAGGTCATCTACCTTTCAGCTGTTGTGGTTGGGTTTGAGAAGCTGTTTTTGGGCAATAAAAAAGCCCCTTTCCAAAGAAAGAGGCGTAGAATAAGAGATTCCGCACCTCTTATCTTTCAGAAACCGCGGTTTCTGATGGAATTAGCACCGTGCCTTGCGGGATGTTCATCCCGGCGCAAAAGCGCCCCTTCTCACGAAGGTATTACGGTCGGTTGCTGGGCGTCATAGGGCCAATATCCCTCTGCCTGCTCTTGATAAGAGTGTTTGTTGTAAAACTGTATGCTGTTTGAAATGAATCCTATCATGGTTCAGAATTGAGTGTCAATAATTTTTTTTGCAAAAAAATTTTCACGGATAACGATTGACAGATAGTTTTCGGCATGGAATAATCAAAATTAATTTACTCTTTCAAAAACCAATTGAATACTTTCTTATTCAGAGCAGGTGGAGGGACAAGCCCTATGATACCCGGCAACCGGTCCAGTGGACACGGTGCTAATTCTTGCAGCGCGATTTCGCAGCTGAGAAATAAGAAGTTGTTAACGCCCTTAACCTCTTCTTGTTTGAAGAGGTTTTTTTATTTTGTATCTTGAAGAAATCGCTTCATGCGGACGCTTTCCGCTCATTCTTCTTCAGAATCATGATACCTAATCTTTACTAAAAATGGAGTGT
Organism: Planococcus chinensis; assembly: GCF_042681545.1. Classification (NCBI taxonomy): domain Bacteria; kingdom Bacillati; phylum Bacillota; class Bacilli; order Caryophanales; family Caryophanaceae; genus Planococcus; species Planococcus chinensis. The sequence continues at coordinate 154,604 of NZ_JBHUFW010000008.1, read as the reverse complement.
GCATATAGTGAGCATATTGACGGCAACGTACCAGCTTTACGGCAAACCCGGTTCATTTGAAAAAAAGGCGGAAGGCATCGCCCTCGGCCTGACAATTGGCTCGTGGACGGACCTGCCTTTGCTGGAACAGGAACAATTAAAGCACCATAAAGGCCAAGTCGTATCGGTGGAGGAATTCGGGGATGCTCCGCATCCGCTGAAGCCCGACACCATAAAAGCCGAAGTGAAGATCGCTTATCCGAGCGCCAACTTCTCAGCGGACCTGCCGGCGATCCTGACGACAGTATTCGGCAAATTGTCGCTCGACGGCGAAGTGAAGCTCCTGGACCTCGATTTCAGCGAAGAGCTGCTGAGCCATTTTCCGGGTCCGCGCTTTGGCATCGACGGTCTCCGCAGCAAGCTGGGCGTCATGGACCGGCCGCTCGTCATGAGCATATTCAAAGGTGTCATCGGCCGCGACCTGGATTTCATGGCCGCACAGCTCCGCGAACAGGCGCTTGGCGGCGTGGATTTGGTGAAAGACGACGAAATCCTCTTCGACAATCCGCTGACGCCGTTCGATCAGCGCATCACCACCGGCAAGAGCGCGCTCGAAGCCGTCTTTGAAGAAACCGGCCACCGCACGCTTTACGCGGTGAACTTATCGGGCCGCACTTCTGGCTTGCGTGACAAAGCGAAAAAAGCGCGCGAACTCGGCGCGGACGCCCTTTTGTTCAATGTCCATGCGTACGGACTTGATGTGCTGCAGGAACTGGCGGAAGATGAAGAAATCAGCTTGCCGCTCATGGCGCATCCGGCATTCAGTGGCGCTTTTACGTCTTCCCCGTTCTACGGGCTGTCGACGGCGCTTGCGCTCGGGAAGCTGACGCGCATCGCCGGAGCCGACTTCTCGCTGTTCCCTTCCCCTTACGGAAGTGTTGCACTTGAAAAAGCACAGGCACTGACACTCGGCCATGCCTTGGTGGAGGAAAGCCCGCTGAAACGCAGCTTCCCGGTTCCATCAGCCGGCATCCATCCCGGCCTCGTGCCGCTGTTGATCAACGATTTCGGCATCGACAGCATCATCAATGCCGGAGGCGGCGTACATGGCCATCCCGACGGCGCGGCTGGCGGCGGCAAGGCATTCCGCCAAGCGGTCGACGCCGTACTCAGTGGAAAAACGCTGGCTGAAGCTTCTGAACAGCATCAAGAATTGAAAACAGCACTGGACATATGGGGGTAACGGCAATGGACAAACCGGTCATCTTTTGCGATTTTGATGGCACGATCACCAACAACGACAACATCATCGCTATCATGAAACATTTCGATCCGCCGGGATGGAGTCCAATTAAGGACGACATTCTGGCACAGAATATATCAATCCGCGAAGGCGTGGCGAAAATGTTTTCGCTTCTGCCTTCGGCCAAGAAAGACGAAGTCGTCGACTACGTGCTTGAACAGGCGGAAATCCGCGAAGGCTTTGCTGAATTTGTGGCTTATGCCAAGGAACAGGACATTCCGCTCTACATCGTCAGCGGCGGCATCGACTTTTTCGTCCATCCGCTGCTCGAACCGTTTGGCCCGTTTGCCGGCGTTTATTGCAACGAAGCGGATTTTTCCGGCGACACGATACGGATTTCTTTCCCGCATGGATGCGACGGCGAATGCACGAGCCAAGGCTGCGGATGCTGCAAGCCATCGATCATCCGGAACCTGTTGGAAAACGGCGCGGACAGCATCGTCATCGGCGATTCCATTACCGACCTCGAAGCGGCGAAAAGGGCAGACCTTGTCATTGCACGCGACTTCCTTATCGAGAAATGCGAAGAGCTGGGCCTTCCGTATGAACCGTTCGAGAACTTCCGCGACGTCATGTCGATCATCGATGCACGGCTGGGGGTGAAATCATGACGGCCCTTCAGGCAAGATGGCAGGAACTTGCAGACATCAAAGACGAACTCGCATTGCGCGACTGGTTCATGGGAACGAGCGGCAACTTGGCGATCAAGGTCCAGGACGCGCCGCTCGAATTCCTGGTGACCGCGAGCGGCAAAGACAAACGCAAACGGACCTCGGAAGATTTCCTGCTGGTAGATGCATCCGGCAAAGCGGTGGACGACACGCCTTTAAAGCCTTCGGCGGAAACACTGCTGCATTGCGAGGTCTATTCCAAGACCAACGCCGGCTGCAGCCTGCACATCCATACCGTCGCCAATAACGTCATTTCAGAAATCTACGGCGATCAGGGCAAGATCGATTTCAAAGGCCTCGAGCTCATCAAGGCATTCGGCCTGTGGGATGAAGATGCGGTCCTGACAATCCCGATCATCCCGAACCATGCGCATATCCCTGACCTTGCGGAAGAGTTCCAAAAGCATATCCAAGCCGACAGCGGCGCGGTGCTGATCCGCAACCACGGCATCACCGTCTGGGGCAAGGACGGCTTTGAAGCGAAGAAACTGCTTGAAGCCAGCGAGTTTTTATTCCAGTACCAAATGGCGTTATACCAAATCCATTCACAATAAGAGAGGAAGATCCATTATGGCAATCATCAAAATCCAAGGCACGAATGAAACAATCGAAGCGCAAAACGAAGTAGCAGCATTCCTGGAGCAGCAGGAAGTCGTCTATGAGCACTGGGACATCAACAAATTGCCGGAGCACCTCCGGGAAAAATTCGACTTGAGCGACGAAGAGAAGGAAGAAATCCTTGCAGCGTTCAAAGCCGAAATCGACGACATTTCCGAGCGCCGCGGCTACCAGGCAGCGGATATCATTTCCCTGTCGGATTCCAACCCGAAACTCGACGAGCTGCTGAAAAACTTCCAGCGCAAGCACATCCACACGGACGACGAAGTGCGCTATATCGTCAGCGGACACGGTGTCTTCATCATCCAAGGCAAAGACGAGCGCTTTTTCGAAGTCCACCTGTCTCCAGGGGACTTGATCTCTGTGCCTGAAAACATCACGCATTATTTCACATTGGCAGATGACCGCAAAGTGGTCGCCGTGCGCATCTTTGTCACAACTGAAGGATGGGTGCCGGTCTACCAGGAAGAAGAAGGCGTGCAATCTTAAGTCAACGAACTGGACCGGCCCTTGTGCCGGTTCTTTTTTGTTTGCCTCCTTTCCGGAACTTTCCGGGTGCCCATCCGTATCTTAAGGACATAGAATTTGAGGGGATGTGAGGAATTTGAAAGAAAAAGCGGCCAGCTTGAACTTCGGGACCGGCATCGCCATTGGACTGCCCTTCCTGGTTCTCGGCATCGTCCAGAAAAATCTCGCGTTTTTCATCATCGGTGTAGCGCTGGCAATTTCCCTCAGTGCTTCATCCGCGCTCAAGCCGAAAGGCAAAAAAGACACAGACAAGTAATCACCTAAAAAGCCGGTGCCTCTTTTCAATAAAGGCACCGGCTTTTTTGCATGCAGCGTATCAGGATACGGTGAAGTAGGTTTTTTTCATTCCCGATATTCCGCAAAACAGCTGCGCTTGCCTGCGGGCGAGCGCCAAGCCTCCTCAGCCGCGTAGCGGCTTGCGGGGTCTCGGCTGTCTCGCTTTCCCGCGGGTGTCTCCGCTGTTTTGCTCCATATCTCTGACAGTATTGCTAAATAGGTAAAATCATCCGCGTTCAATAAACTGCACCAGCGCCGGCGCGTCCACGGGCTAGGCAATAAAATGGGCCAAAGGTAGTTTGGGCCATTTTATTTGCGACGAAGCTAGCGCAGCGATGCAGGAGCAGAAGGTTTTTCGCTATGAGACGGGTGTCCTTCCCGGCTCATGGCGAAAGCCATGCCCAAAGCGCCGAAGCGGCATATCAGCCATCTTTCATTAATTCACCGTATACAGATAAAAAGAAACATTAAAGTTCAAGCAACTTCCTTTAAACCAACTAAACAACTTGGTATAATAATGAATAATCAAAGGAGGTTGCTGTATGTCTATTCCAAAACCGCTTGTGCAATCCAATCAAGCCTTTATTGTCCTTTCCGTCATCCTTGCCCTTGTTTTCCATAAAGCGATTTTGCTTTTGCCGTTCCTAGTCGGCGCTTATACATTGATCACCAAAAAAAATCCCGTCATCCAGTTCAATAAACGATTTTTGAAAAAACCGGCGAATCAGTATATCCAGGAAGACCGCGACCAACAGCTCTTCAATCAGTGGATTGCTACCATCTGCCTCGGCTTGTCGCTGCTGTTCTTTGCGCTAGGCATCACCGCAGCAGGCTATGCGTTCAGCCTCATGGTCTTGATTGCATCCGGCGTGGCGCTGATGGGCTATTGCATCGGCTGCACGATCCGTTACCGCTACATGATGTGGAAACACCAAAAAGCTAACGCTTAAATCGACAAAAGGCCGGAAGCCCTCGCTTCCGGCCTTTCTTCTATTTGGTCTGCCCTGTTCCATGGACCAGGTATTTAGTCGAAGTGAGTGCCGGCAGCCCCATCGGTCCGCGTGCATGGAGCTTCTGGGTGCTGATGCCGATTTCGGCGCCGAACCCGAATTCAAAGCCGTCTGTGAAGCGGGTCGAAGCGTTATGGTACACCGCAGCTGCATCAACTCGGTTGAAGAACTTCCCGATGCTGTCGGCATCTTCCGAAACAATCGCTTCGGAATGCTGGGTTCCGTAGGAATTGATGTGGTCGATCGCCTCTTCTACAGAACCCACGACTTTGACCGCGGCTTCAAGGGCCAGGTATTCGGTCCCCCAATCCTCTTCAGTTGCCGGAACGACACCGTTCCACTGCTGTACGGTTTTATCGCCGTGGATCTGCACACCGTTTTCCTGGAGCGCAAGGACGAGCTCGTCCAAATGCTGTTCGGCCCACGCTGCGTGGACAAGGACCGTTTCGCAGGAATTGCACACCGACGGCCGCTGCACTTTGGCATTTAAGGCGATGCGTATGGCCATGGCCGGGTCCGCCGATTCGTCGATAAAGACGTGGCAATTGCCGGCGCCGGTTTCAAGGACAGGCACTGTGGCATTAGCTACGACCGTCTGGATCAGCTTTGCGCCGCCCCTGGGGATCAGCACGTCCAAATAATCGTTTAGCTTGAACATTTGCGCCGCCGTCTCCCGGCTCGTGTCTTCAACCAATTGCACCGCTTCTTTCGGCAGCCCGCTCCCTTCCAAGGCGTTGTGGATCACTTGCACAAGGGCTTTATTCGAATGGATGGCGGTCGAGCTGCCGCGAAGCACCACCGCATTGCCAGTTTTCAGGCACAGGCTGGACGCATCGACGGTAACGTTCGGACGCGCTTCATAGATCATGCCGATGACCCCAAGCGGCACACGGATCTTCTCCATCTTCAAGCCATTCGGCCGCTCCCACTCCTCGAGTTTCTCGCCGATTGGATCCTGCAATTCGGTCAGTTGAAGAAGTGCGGACGCCATATCGCCGAGGCGCGATTCATCGAGTTTCAGGCGGTCCACCAGCGACTCGTTCATGCCCGCCTGCTTGCCCGCTTCGATGTCTTTCCTGTTTTCCTCCAAAATAAAATCCTGTTCTTTTAAAAGCTGTTCTGAAATCCTTTTCAGCGCACCGTCTTTCTGGGCGGTCGACATCTGTGCCATCACTCCGGCTGCCGCTTTGGCTCCTTGCGCTTTTGTAATCAAGTCGCTTGTTTGGACGGTTTCAAGAAGTTCACTCATCGTTCATCTCCCCTTTCCTGTATGGCTGAACCATTGATTGCGGTGGATGACCACTTGGCGCTTCCCGGTTTTGGTGATGACCCGGGCCTCATTGCTGCACAAGCCTTTGATTTCGTGGAGTTCATCAGACGAGAAGTTCACCTGGCCGCGCCCGATCACTTCGCCGGCCGGGTTTACAACTTCCACAACGTCCGCTGCTGTGAACCGCCCGCTGATTTCCGTGATGCCGACCGGAAGCAGGCTCTTGCCATGCTGCGAGATGGCGAGCGCCGCCCCGTCATCCACGCCGATCTTCCCGTGCGGAACCGAATGCAGGGCAAGCCATTGCTTGGAATTCTTTACTGTGGCCTGAGGGTCGTCGCCGATGTAAGTTCCGTCCCCTTTTCCTGCCACAATGCGCGTAAGCTTGTCTTTCCCTGCTCCGGTCCCGATAAAGACAGGGGTCCCGAGCGCGAGCGCAGTCTGGGCAGCTTCCACTTTCGACTTCATGCCCCCTGTGCCGACAATCGAACCTTCGCTCGAAGTTTCTTCGACCATCTTGTCAGAGATCCCTGGCAGAAAATCGATACGCGAAGCGTCTGAGTGGGCACGGGGGTTTTTATCGTAGATGCCGTTGATATCGGTAAGGATGATGAGCATCTGTGCATGCGCGAGCCCGCAGACAAGCGCCGACAGCATGTCGTTGTCCCCGAACGTCAGGCCTTCGACCGACACGGAATCATTTTCATTGATGATCGGCAGAGCGCCGCGTTTCAGCAGTTCCCCGAGCGCCGCTCCGGCGTTCTGGTAGAGGTCTTTCTCTAGGAGGTTCTGGCGCGTCAGCAGCAATTGCGCGGACACGATGCCATGATTCTTGAATTCCTGGGCATAGGCATGCAGCAATTGCCCCTGCCCGATCGCCGCTGCCGCCTGTTTTCCGACAATGCTTACCGGACGGGCCGAGTAGCCCAGGTCGCTGAATCCAGCCGCGACCGCTCCGGAAGAAACGAGGACCACTTCATGTCCCTCTTCTTTCAAATGCGCCAGGGCTTCCACGTGTTCCTGGAGTTTTTCGATGCAAAGCCCGCCGTTTGTATTGGTCAATGAACTGCTGCCAATTTTTACGACAATCCTTTTCTTCTTCACTACTGGCCACCACCTGTCCTTTTATTGCCCGAGGCACATAGAGAAAATAAATAATAGAATTATTATGCATCATTTAGAATTTTTAATCAATAAAAACTCATAAATTCCTTTAATTTAATCTAAAAATAGAATAAATATTCATTTTTACCTGCTGGCGATTTTCATTTTTCCTGTACAATGCAATCACATGGAACAACATGGTATATTTTTATTTATGCAGGGTTGTTTGGCAAAGCGGGCAAACGAAGTGCAGCCAGCAGTTTCATATTCGGGGAGGAATGAAGATGGAAGCAGGGATGATTCAAAAAATCGGACAAGTAGCGGTTCCGGTGAAAGACCTGGAACAGGCGGTGGAATTTTATGAAAACGTATTGGAGCTGCCGCTCCTTTTCAACACCGGCACACTGGCATTTTTCGATTGCGGAGGAATCCGGTTGCTATTGAGCTTGCCGGAAAAAGAGGAGTTTGCCCATTCGAGCTCCATCCTGTATTTTCAGGTTGCAGCGATTCACGAGGCATTTGCGGAATTGAAGCATAAAGGGGTGCAGTTTATCGATGAACCGCATCGAGTGGCCAAGATGGGGCAGATTGAGACGTGGATGGCGTTTTTCACCGATACCCAAGGCAATACCCACGCATTGATGAGTGAGATCGAGGCTTCTTAAGAAAAGCGAAGTTAAAGGCATGAATCCGGAATTCCGCCGAATCATGCCTTTTATTGTGGTTTTATTGGGAACCGGTAAAACAGCGGCTTCTCAAACCGCTCTCTCTACCCTATTTTCCGAAGGGATGCGCGCTCTTCTGAAGCCTTGGTAGGAATCGGAAACGGCAGCGATGACAGCAATCAGCAGGATGCTTCCGATAATCCAGTTCAAGCCGGAAGTGCCGCCGAAGACTGCAGCCATTTCATCTAAGAAGCCCTGGTTGATCAGGTTCGGATTCGTGAAAATCAGGATGACCGTGCCGACATAGACGGCTTGGACTACGGCGTTGAGCACTGCCACCCTTTGGGTCCACTGACCTGCCCGCCATTTGTAGGCGGCCAGCACGATTTGCAGGATGATTGCCAGGACGACCAGCGGCCAATACGACAACAGTACTTCCTGGTTGAACGCCGGCGCGGTGAGTTCAAGGCCATCCCCTCTGTCCAGGTAAATGCCGACCAAACGGTCCGCATAGAAGTAGCCCGCTGACCAGATCGCGGTCCAGATCAATGCACCTATGATTTCGTACTTGGAAATCATTTTTTCTTTCGGGATATGGGCGACCTCCTTCAAGTCGTCCGGCGTCCATTCTTTGCTGGCGCCTGTCAGCGGTTTTTGCGATGCCGACCGGTCAAAGCGCTCAATCACGGCAAAGACCAGCGTCAGCCAGGCAAAGACCTGGACCGCTGTGGCGATGGCGGCTGAGATAACATCTCCGACCAGCGAAGCTGCTGCATCCCCCACTGTTGCATCTCCCGCATTTGAGAAGATTGTCGTAATGACCAGCACGATGAGCGTCACCATCACAGCAATCGGCACAATCAGCTTCAAGAGGCTGAGGTACATTTCGAAATAGCGCGGGCCGATCAGGTGCATGGGGCGGTCGTTATAGCCGCTGGCCAGGACGGCCGGGTCCCCCATTTCTGCCAGAGCCGTTTTGATCTCCTCTTCCGAAGGATCCTCCGGCAGCATGTCTTCGATTGCAGAATGCAGCTCCAAAGCAATGTCCGCCCTGTTCTTTTCGGGAAGCCTGCGGGTCACTTCGCCGATATAGAGGTCAATCAGGTTCATTGCCAACCTCTCCTTCCATTAAAGTGCGGAGCCCTTCGGACGTTTTCTCCCATTCCTTTTTCAGTTGTCCGAATGTCCATTTTCCGTGTTCGCTCAGTACATAGTATTTCCGTGCCCTGCTTTCCGGTGTTTCCCAGCTGCTTGTGACCAGCCCTTGTTTTTCCAGTCGGCGCAGCAGCGGATAAAGTGTGCTCTGCTCGATGGAAATGCCATGGCTTTCCAGCAATTGCACGAGTGAGTAGCCGTATTGCGGGTGCCGCAGCTGGCTCAAAACAGCAAGCGTGAGCGTGCCTCTGCGCAGTTCCGTCGATAAGCTGCTGAAGAGCGGATCGTCCATTTCGCCATCCCCTTTTTATACTATGTGTCGTACACTATCTTTGCCTTTATCATACACCTTTTGATTTTCTCCAACAATAGAAATCTGATAATTAAATAATCTTTTGTTTGTATATTCCGTCAACGCGAAATATGGAATAAAGGCATAAAAAAAGAGGCTTGGATAAGATCCAAGCCCGTTCATTATGCTGCGTATTCGGAATCGCTTGCCTTCAAGCCTCGGTACTTGATGATTTGTGCGGCATACCACAGCAGGACAGCCAGTGTAATGCACGAACCGATGATCATCGACAGCTGGTAGTCCATGTTCAGCCCTTCCGGCGCGTAGAAGATATAGGAGGAAACCACGCCGGTCATGAAGCTTGCCGGAATTCCGGCGATCCAGTGGAATTTGAAGTTTCTCAGCAGATAGACCGTTGCCGTCCACAGCATGACGGTCGCTACGACCTGATTGGTCCAACCGACATATCTCCAAAGGAATGTATAGTCGATGGTTGCCATGTAGAATGTCGGGATGCCCAATGGAATTGTCACCAAAAGGATTTTCCATTTGCCTTTCATATCCATGAAGTTGGACAGGATATCCGTTACAATCATTCGGGATGAGCGCAGTGCTGTATCGCCTGTGGTGATTGGCAGGATGATTACGCCAAAAATAGCCAGGATTCCGCCCAATGTGCCAAGAAGCGAGATGGAGATTTCGTTGACGACGCCTGAAGGTCCGCCCGCAGCAAGCGCTGCTGCCAAGCCTTCGGTGCCGCTGAAGAACGTCATGCCCGCAGCGGCCCAGATCAATGCGATTACGCCTTCGATGATCATCGCCCCGTAAAAGATCTTGCGGCCGTCGGTTTCTTTTTTCATAGTGCAGGCAACAATCGGGCTTTGCGTGCAGTGGAAACCGGAAATCGCTCCACAGGAGATGGTGACCATCAACAGCGGCCAAATCGGAAGCTCGCCGGGATGCAAGTTCGAGAACGTTAAGTTCGGCATCGGTTTGCCGGAGAATACAAGCGCAACCGCTACGGCGATTGCCATAAACAATAAGATGCCGCCCAGCAGTGGATAGATGCGGCCGATGACGCGGTTGATCGGCAGGATGGTCGCCAGGATGAAGTAGAAGAAAATCAGCCCCAGCGCCACCGTAAAGCTGATCGGTGAGATTTGGGAAATCAGCTGTGCCGGACCGGCCGTGAACGCCGCCGCCACCAGCAGCATCAGCACAAGCGACAAGCCGTTGATGAACAGTTTCATGTGCTTGCCAAGATAACGGCCGACAAGCGTCGGGAATTGAGCCCCGCCGTGGCGCATCGACATCATGCCGGAGAAATAATCATGCACAGCTCCAGCAAAGATAGAACCGACCACGATCCAGACAAATGCGACCGGCCCGTACAAAGCACCGGCTACCGCGCCATAGATCGGTCCGAGCCCGGCGATGTTCAATAGCTGGATCAAGTTCCCTTTCCACCAGCTCATCGGCATAAAATCAAGATTGTCCCTTTTCGTATAAGCAGGCGTCGGTGTATTGTCGTCCACCCCAAATACTCTTTCAATGAATTTCGAATAAAATGCATATCCCAGAATCAAAAATAAAAGTGCTCCAAAAAAAGTGATCATCCGTTACGCCTCCTATGTACTGTTCTGCGTTATTAGAATAATAACACTAATTAAATGATTAAAAATATAATATTTTGAAAAAACTATGTTTTCTTACATATTTAATTAAATCTACCCTGTCACTGGCTCAAAATTCAACTGCGAAAAGGAAAATGTACCTACAAGAAAAGAAAAATTATTGTAAATTAAAATATATTAATATATTTATTTTTAATTCAAGATAATTTATATCAGAAGTTGGCCTTTAATTTGAATAGTATTTTGCATGTTCTTTCAAATGAAAAACGCCGGCTCTCCTGAAGAGAGCCGGCGCTGAAGTGCTGCCTAAAAATCCATATTGATCTGCTGAGCGGGTACAATGACTTCTCCGTCTTCGTTGAACAAATCGCTCGTCGTAATGAGGACCGATTCAATGCCGGTTTTTTCAACGATAAAGCCTAGATTTCCTTTTTTCGTTTCACCCGGCGTAATCTCGCCGTTCAGTTCCTCCAAGTAAACATCATCTTCCCACAGTTTGGTCTCCCCTGCGCTCGTCTCCAGGAGAGCGACCGGCGCAAACCGGAGCGGTTCATCGCCTATGTTCTTGATTTCCACGAACAGCTTCACCAAATTGAATTCCGTGTCATGTGTGTAAGAGTGGAAAAAGTCGATCAACCCGTAAGAAGGTTTGTACCGAAGGTTTTTCGCTTCCCGCACCGTCAATTCGATCTCGCCGATGGTCAGCGTCTCCCCTTCCAGATTGACTCCTTCGAGTGCCAGTTCACCTTTGTCGTCACGCACCGTGTCGCCTTCCGCCAATAACGCCTGATCCCCTGTCACCTGAGGGCTCTCGGCGTATCCTTCGTAATAAGCCGGAGGTTCGCTCAGGCTGCCGGCGGAAACGGCAGATGAAGTTGTTTCCTTGCCGGAACATCCCGCAAGCAGCAATGCCGAAGCCAGGAAGATGTACATGCTCTGCTTTTTCATAACTCCGCTCCCTTATTTATCGTTGATTTCCACTTTGGCTTTCAATAGATCGAAAATGATTTTCGCATGGTCGGTATTCTCCATTTGGCCTGCAAACTCTCCGCTCGAAGGTCCGAATGCATAGACCGGCACGTCCTCGCCGGTATGTCCGCCTGTCGTCCAGCCGGTGTGTGTGCGCTCATTGAAGATTTCTTCGATAGCGTTGTCGATCTTTGTCAGATTATCCGTCTCAGCCGCTTTTTTCACTGCACCGATTTCCGCATCCGTCAATTCAAGGTCAATGAATTCAGCTAGTGTCGCCTCGACATCAGCACCATTGATGATTTCCTGGGCCATGAAGTCAGGCGTACGTTTCGCTGCTTTGATCGGCTCGCCGAACCAGTTGTAGATGCCGTCTGCTCCAATCGAGAAGCCGCCGGTTGAATGGTCAGCCGTTGCAACCACTAGGGTGTTTTTGTCTTTCTTGGCGAATTCGATCGCCGCCGCAAATGCCTTCTCGAAATCTTCCATTTCGCTCATGGCGCCTACGATGTCGTTGTCATGCCCGGCCCAGTCCACCTGGCTTCCTTCGATCATCAGGAAAAATCCGTCTTTGTCTTTGTTCAGGCGATCAATCGCCGAAGAGGTCATGTCTTCGAGAGACGGAACCGTGTCTTCGCGGTCGATCATTTTCGGCAAGCCGGCCGGCGCGAACAGACCCAGCACTTGCTCATCGTCGTTTTCAAGAAGGGATTTGCGGTCTGTTACATAGCTGTAGCCATCTTCCTTGAACTCTTCCGTTAGGTTACGGTCTTTGCGCTCAAACAAGTTTGTGCCTCCGCCCAGCAATACGTCCACTTTATGCTGGCCGTTAATCAATTCATCGTAATAATCATCAGCAATGGCATTCATGTTTTTGCGCGCGATGTCATGCGCCCCGAATGAAGCCGGTGTCGCATGGGTGATTTCGGAAGTGGCAACAAGGCCGGTCGCTTTGCCTTTTTCCTTGGCTGCTTCAAGCACCGTCTTCACTTCGCTTTCGTCGTTGTCGACAGCGATTGCGTTATTGTACGTTTTGATGCCCGCGGACATGGCAGTTGCTGCAGAAGCTGAATCCGTGACGTTTTGATGCGGATCTTCCGGATAAGTCATCTGCTGTCCGACAAGGTATGAATCGAAAGCCGTGCCTTCGGCCAGTTTTGTCCCGGCATTATCTTGCATATAGCGGTAAGCCGATGTATAAGAAGTTCCCATGCCGTCCCCGATCAGGAAAATGACGTTTTTCACTTTTCCTTGCTGGTGCGCTTTCCCTTGGCTTTTGCCAGGTGCATGCGCTTCTGCACTCGGCACAGACGATGCGATTCCTGTAAGTGCTACGGCCGATGCAATGACGAATGGAAGAACTTTTTTCGTGAATGGTTTGCTGATCATTTTTCCGCCTCCAATTTTTTATTTCCTACGCCAGTATACGGGGCAGTTGTTAATGGAAAATCACAGCAATGTTTGGAAATTGTAAATTATATTAAAATAAAAACCGCCTGCAAGGAGCAGGCGGTCCGGAAATCGTTTATTCCATTAAACAGCAGGTTTTACAGCTTTTTTCACCAGGAATAAATACGCGAGCAGCGCAATCAGGCACATCGTGAAGATGGTCAGGCCCATGGGAACGGCCGTTTCTTCCCCGGCGATGCCGACAAGCGGCGCCGTCAAGGCTCCGAGGATGAAAGGCAAAAGGCCAAGCAAGGCGGACGCGCTGCCGGCCACATGGCTTTGGCGTTCCATTGCCAGTGTGAACGAAGCTGTCCCGACCACGCCGATTGCCGAGACGAAAAAGAAGATCGGAATGACGACGGCCCATAGCGGTCCGTGCAAAACGACCACAGCGAGCAGCACCGCGCCCGACAACACCGCCGCATAAAGCGCACCTTCCAAAAAGCGTTTTTCAGACACCTTATGCGCAAACCGCCCGACCGCGTAGCTTCCGATGATCAGGCCGATGCCGTTCATGCCGAACAGCAAACTGAACACTTGAGGCGAAACGCCGTAGATGTTCTGGTAGATGAACGGTGTCCCTGCGACATAGGCGAAAACGCCGCCGATCAGAAAGCCCTGTGCCAGCGCATAGCCCGTAAACTGCTTGTCCCGTAAGATCGAGGCAAAACTGCCGAACGTCGAACCCAATTGGCTCGGGATGCGCTTTTCGGCAGGTAGGCTCTCCGGCAGACGAAATACAGTGATCAGCAGCAAGGTGATCCCGAGCAGCGACAGCGCCATGAAGATGCCTTTCCAGTCGGCGAACAGCAGCACGCCGCTTCCGACAGATGGCGCAAGAAGCGGCACCAGGTTGTTCACTACCATCAGCAATGCGAACAGCCGCGTCAGCTCTGCCCCGCTGCTGACGTCCCGCACTATTGCCCGGGAAATAACGAGTCCTGCAGAAGCGGCAAACCCTTGCGCGAAGCGCAGCGCGATGAAGATATAGATATTCGGCGCGAAAATGCAGGCCGCCGAAGCGATGACGTAAATGACCAACGAAATGATCAGCGGCTTCCGTCTGCCGTGCATATCGCTGAGCGCGCCGGCAAAGAGCTGGCCGAGCGCAAGCCCCAAGAGACAAGCCGTCAAGCTTAACTGGACCGAAGAAGCCGTCGTATCGAATATGCCTGCCAGTACCGGGAACGCCGGCAAATACATATCGATCGTGAACGGGATGAGCGATGTGAGCGCCCCTAAAAGGATGACGAAACGTGCGCGTTTCGCACCTGTAAGATTTTCCATAATGCAACAGCCTTTCTTTCCGAGAACACCTCTATTTATTTTCGCTATTATGTATACGTTCAAAACAGCTGTTTACTAGATTATCACAAAAGGCATTATTTCCCTCTCATTTTGCTCGGCTAAAGCGTTTTTCTCCCGAGGACGCTTCGATTCAGGTTGGGTTTATTTCTTTGAAGTTTATGAGCGTTCGCTGCGAGGTTATGAGCGTTGAGCCCGGTATTATGAGCGTTCACCTGGGACTTATGAGCGTTGAGCGCGCGGTAATGAGCGTTCGACCTGGTGGTATGAGCGTTCAGCAACACCCGTTGCTTATTGGTTTCAAGCACCCGAACGTTCTCTTCCCCAAACAAAAAAGCCTCCATATAAAATGAAGGCTTTCGCTTTTGTCTATTCCATTCACGCACCCGGCTTGAATTCCTGTCCGTTGATAAACTCGCGTATTGCTGCCGGATAGGTTTCCGGCGCTTCGATCCCCGGCATGTGGGAGCAGTTTTCAAATAGCCGGAATTCCGAATCCGCCACGAGGCTAGCATAATATTCAGTGGTCTCCGGCGTCGCTTCATCAAAGCGCCCACAGGTGAAGAGTGCCGGCAAGTCGAGTTCAACGAGCCGGGCCGTGACGTCGAAATCCTTCAGTATGCCCGTCACCGTGAACTCGGAAGCTCCCCACATGTAATGGTAGATCTGGAGGTTCATCTCATCCAATTCCTTTTTCATCTCTTCCGGCCACGGATCGATCCGGCACATATGGCGCTTGTAATAGGCCATCATCGCCTCTTGATACTCTTCCGTATCCGTCGTCTGCGCCCATTCGTTGCGCGCAACAATTTCCTGGATGTCTTCCGGAAACGCTTTTAAGTAATTCCGCTGGTCCTCTTCCCACATCGGCGCACTGAGCGCAGGACTCGAAAAGATGACGCTCCGGACGCCTTTTGGCTGTTTATGCAGGAGGTACGAAGCGGCGAGCATCGATCCCCACGAATGCCCCAGCAGATGGAACTCTTTAAGCTCCAGCGCTTCGATTACGTGCTCCAGCTCCTCTACATAACGCTCCACCGTCCATAAATCCGTATCCGTCGGGCGGCCTGATTTTCCGCACCCGAGCTGATCGTATTGGATGACCGGCCGCTCGCTGCCCAAATTCCGCAGCGGATCGATCTCAGAACTCATGCCGCCTGGACCTCCGTGCAGCACCAGCAGCGGAATCCCCGGCCCGGCTCCTGTAATGCGGAACCATACATTGCCTCCTTCAACAGGAATAAACCCTTCAGTCACATGCTCCATTCCGTCATACCCTCCTCAGATGTTGTCTCTATTACTAAATTCTTCATCGGCCCTCTTTTCCCTTTAAAGCCTTTATCGACGATTTTTTCGGTCCATCAGAATAAAAGATCGGAAGCTTGTCTCTTTAAGATTTTCCAGCTGAATTTATTGGCGAATGAGCACATTTTAGAGTTCTTTAATTTTTTCTTCAAGTTTTCTAAAAATTGTATATATTTTGTAATAAAGAGGTGCTATAATCCGATTACTAGGCATAATTTATCAGTCACAATTGATTTTTTGATTATTTTTGTTCAGTTTTAGTCATAAGTCCTTTGCCGGATTCATTTTGTCCAAGCGCAACCGGACTCACTGGGTGGTCGGAGCCAATCAGCCAGCTTTTATAGTTTTGAAAAAAAAAGAACACCAGCCTGAAGGAGGAGAAAGAGAATGAAGAAAAAAGCATCAAAGGGGTTTGCTGTGGTATCGGCTTTATTGTTATCGGGGGTTGTTTCGACGAGTTCGACGTTGGCAGTTGAATTGGTGATAAAACCAGAATTAATTGCTACAAGCGAAGGAAAAGTTGTACTTAAGCAAGACGAGATTAAGACATTTAACATTAACCTATCATATGCAGGCAACAGTTCGAATCTCAAAGGGACTTTAACAATCGATACAGAGTATCTTCTGAAAGGAAGTAGTTATACTTCAGGAAAGCCTGCAACAATTAAATTTAACGGGAATTCACTTCAGAATACTCCTTTACAGATAAAAGTTGATGCTAAAGAAGCTAATTCCCAAAACTTCAATATTCCTCTCACAGTATCAATTACCAACGAAGTTACAAATGGAAATGGAAAAACAGAGCCACTTTTCAACGAGAATCTAGACAATTTAATAATCGAAGTGCTTTCAACTGACACCACTGCCCCAACTGTCTCAATTACCAACCCGATCGATGGCGGCTTCTATCAATCAAGCCAGCTTCCAGCAGAACCGGCGTTTACTGTAGTAGACGATAGCACCACAACAACCAGCTCCACAGGCTGGAGCAAAGAAGAAGGCACCCACACGCTGACGGTTTCTTCTACAGATGCTTATCTGAACAAAGGCACCGCTTCAGCCACGTACACAGTAGATGACACAGATCCGCTCATCACTTCCCAAGTGGCGGATGGCGGCGTCTACAATACCGAGACTCTCGAAGCACTGAAAGAAATTTATTTTGAAGTCACCGACTTAAACCTGGAAGGTTCTCAGGCAGATCCGCTGGAAACTTCTGCTGGCGAGCATACGGTTTCTATCACCGCAGAAGATAAAGCGGGCAACCAAGCGGAAAAAACGATCACTTATTTTGTAGACAATGAAGTCCCTTCGATTGTATTCAACTTCACAGACGGCGGCTATTACACATCTTCCGCTTTTGAAGCGATCAAACCGCTTTATACAATTTTTGATGATAATTTAGACAGCACGAAAACCAAAGCTGCTGCGCCGGTCCTTACAGAAGGCAGCCAGTCGCTGGCAGTTGAAGCGACAGACCTTGCTGGCAACGTGGGAAGCGCTCAAGCTTCTTATACAATCGATGACACAAAACCAAATGTGTCCATCCACCTGGAAGAAGGCAAATTTTACAACCAGCGCGCACTGAGCTCTGTTGGAGAATTTTATTCCGTATCGGACACTAATCTTTTCAGCACAGGGGCTGATGGCTTCGGCACAGAAGACGGCAAGCACCAGGCGACTGTGACTGCGATGGATCTGGCTGGCAACGAAACGGTGAAGACGGTGAATTATGTAGTCGATACCGCTGGACCGGCAATCGCGATCGATGCTAAAAAACTGGCCAACGGCGGGTTCTATACTTCCGCATACCTTGAAGGCCTTGCTGACTTCTATACAGTTGACGATGCCAATTTGGATGCTGAGAAAGTCACGGCAAGCCCGTTGAAGTTCGAAGAAGGCACGCACACCTTCTCGGTAACCGCGACGGATAAAGCTGGAAACACTTCCGTTGAAACCGTCACTTACACCGTGGATGATTCTGCACCTGAAATTTCATTCAATCTGAAAAACGGCGGATTCTACCAAACAGCCAATCTTCCAGCAACTCTGTTTAACGCGACAGACAAGAACGGCGTGGTCAGCATCGTTTCCGCTGATGAATCTGCCGCTGCCGAAGGCCTGCACACGTTGAAGGTGACGGCTATGGATGCAGCCGGCAACAGCACGACTGCAACTGTTTCGTATACGGTTGACGATACAGCTCCGAAAGTCGCGATTTCTGCACCGGCTGATGGCGGATACTACAATTCCGCTAACTTGCCGGAACAACCGGCGTTCACTGTGGATGAAACCAATTCTTATAAATCCAACGTAATCGGCTGGAATACGACGGATGAAGCAACCCATACCGCAACAGTTACAGCCACTGACGCTGCAGGAAACACTGGCCAAGCTGCTGTCACGTATACGCTAGACAACACAGCACCGGCCATCACCTCCACTTTAGTGGACGGCGGCTACTATAACGCGGACGCTCTGCGGGCACTCCAAACTTATTACAGCGTTTCAGATACTAATCTTGATGAAGAGGGCGTCTCTGCAAGCGAACTGAATTTCACTGAAGGCAAGCACGCTGCCGTAATTTCTGCGACAGACAAAGCTGGCAATAAAACCGAAAAAACAATCCGCTATACAGTGGACAATACACTGCCAAGCATTGATTTCAAATTTGAAAACGACGGCTTCTATACTTCCGCTGCCTTCAAAACTTTTGATCCATATTATTCAGTAACAGACGAAAACCTGGACGAAGAATCGGTTTCCGCTAATGATGTCAGCTTAGCAGAAGGCAAAAACAGCCTGACTGTCAGCGCTGCCGATTTGGCGAAAAACACAAACGAAGCAACAGCCAGCTACACGATCGATGACACAAAGCCTGAAGTTTCCTTGTCTCTTGAAGCAGGCAAATACTATAACCTTGCGGCACTTGAGGAGCTGGGGCAATATTGGACAGCAGAAGATGCCCACTTAGCCGGTACGATTGCTTCCCCTCTTGCTTCAACGGACGGCACGCATACGGCAACTGTGACGGCAGTCGATAAAGCGGGCAACGAAACAACCGTTTCCGTCGAATACCACGTCGACAATACGGCTCCTGTCATCGAACTGAACGGCGAAAAACTGGCAGACGGCGGGTTCTATAACGCGGCTTATCTGACGTCACTGACTGAAAAGCCTTATGCAATCGTTGACGCCAACCCGGCTTCTGACAGTGCGAGCGATTTCGAAACTGAAGAAGGAACACATGAATACATTATTACGGCAACCGACAAAGCAGGAAATACTTCTTCCAAAACCGTTTCGTATACGGTCGACAACACAGCACCAAGCATTTCATTTGAATTGAAAAACGGCGGCGTCTATAACGCAGCTTCACTCGAAGCGATTGGCCAGTATTATAACGCTGCAGACGAGAATGGCGGCGTTAAAGTAGAAGAAGATACTTTGGTGACGAACGCGGATGGCAGCTATACATTGAACGTGACAGCAACCGATCGAGCCGGCAACACGGCAACAGCAGCAATCACGTACACAGTGGACAACACCGAACCGGCGATCGATTTCATTTTGAAAAATGGTGCCCATTACACAAGCAAATCGCTCGCTGAAGCTTTGGCTGGCGGAACTTACTACACAGCAACGGATGCTCATTTAGGAGAAGTAAAAGCGGATGAACTGGCGACAGCTGAAGGCGAGCATACGCTGACCGTTTCGGCAGTGGATGCTGCGGGCAACCAAACCGAAGCTTCGATCACTTATGTGGTCGACAATATCGCTCCAGTCATCAGCGGCTTGCAAGGACTGTTCGATGGCCAGCGCTTCCTGAAAGGCCAGACAGTATCAGTAACTCCAGTTGCTGCCGATAATTTTGACAAAGGCCTCCAAACGGAAACAACGCTATTGGATACGTCAAAAACCGGAAAACAATTGGTGACAGTCTCTGTAACCGATAAAGCGGGCAATGTGAGCACGTATGCCATGTCCTATTACGTATACGGCTTTAGCGGCGTCCTTGAGCCGGTCAAAGCAGACGGCAAGAGCGCATTCCAGAAAAACAGAACGGTTCCAGTTAAGTTCCAGATTGCAGACGGCAGCTTGTTCGTCAAAGACGCAACAGCGACCATCCACCTGGTCAAACTGTCGAACAACGAAGCTGGAGAAGAAATCCAAGTGACTTCCACTTCGAATGCGACAACCGGCAATCTGTTCCGCTATGACCTGACTGACAATCAATACATCTTCAACCTCGGCACAAAAGATTTGGAAGTCGGCCAGTATAAAGCCGTAATCAACATCACGCTTGACGGCATGACGACCCGCAACGAATCACAGACCTTCAGCATCAAGAAATAACAGCCAACCAGCACCGCTCCGGCGGTGCTGGTTTTTTTATCCAGGCTCGTCGCCTGTCATACTGCCTTCATAAAAAACGGCCTAACAAAAAAGCATCCAGCCCAATTCAGGGTGGATGCTTTTTCGACTTTATTTATTTCACTTCAACCGTCCAGCCAAGCGTATCTTCCACTTTGCCTGTCTGGATGCCGGTGATCGTATCGTATAATTTCTGCGACAACTCGCCGATTTCGTGGTTGTTGACGACCATTTTCCGGCCCTGCCAGTTCAGTTCGCCGACTGGGGAGATAACGGCAGCCGTGCCCGTGCCGAATACTTCCTCGAGCTGGCCGTCTGCGAAGGCCTGATAGATTTCATTGATCGAAACTTTCCGTTCCGT
The DNA here is from genome assembly GCF_042681545.1 of Planococcus chinensis. Classification (NCBI taxonomy): domain Bacteria; kingdom Bacillati; phylum Bacillota; class Bacilli; order Caryophanales; family Caryophanaceae; genus Planococcus; species Planococcus chinensis. Next base: position 134,336 of record NZ_JBHUFW010000008.1, on the reverse strand, counting down.
CACCGGCACGCCCCACGAATTCAGTAATTCGATGATCGAGGTGCGTGTGATGCCTTTCAGGATGCTGCCGTTGAGTGCCGGCGTCACCACTTCGCCGTTGATCTTGAAGAAGATGTTCATGCTGCCGACTTCTTCGATGTACTTCTTCTCGACGCCATCGAGCCATAAGACATCTGCATTCCCTGCTTGTTTTGCTTGGGCCTGCGCCTGGTAGCCGGATGAATAGTTCCCGGCAGTCTTCGCCATTCCCGTGCCGCCTTTTACGGCTCTGGTGAACTGGTCTTCGACATGGATCACGACCGGTTTCAAACCGCCCGGGAAATAAGAGCCAACTGGAGACAGGATGATCATGAGTTTATAGGTTTTTGATGGCCCTACTGCCAGATTCGCTTCAGTAGAGATAATGAATGGCCGGATATACAACGATGTCCCTTGCGTGGAAGGAACCCAGTCTTTCTCCAGCTCAATCAGTTTTGTCAGGTAGTCGAGCATTTTCGCTTCATCGACCGGCGGAATGCTGAGACGCTCGCTCGACAAGTTGAGGCGCTCGAAGTTCTTCTCCGGACGGAACAGCAAGATTCTGCCGTCCTCGGTCCGGTAGGCTTTCATGCCTTCGAAAACCGTCTGTCCGTAATGGAAGATCATGGCCGCCGGGTCCAGCGTAATCGGCGCGTACGGCGTGATTTTCGGTTCGTGCCAGCCTGTTCCTTCCTCATATTCCATCGTGAACATGTGGTCAGTAAAAATGGTCCCAAAGGGCACCTGATCCTGTGACGGCTTCTCTTTCTTATTCGTGCTGTTAACAATTTCAAGTTCGTATGTACTTACCAATGTCAGGCACTCCTTTCGAAATCGTAGATGGGATTGGGTAATGCGGATAATTATACACCCCCTCTCTACCAAGCGAAAGCGTTTTTTATAAAATAAAGAAAATTAAGAGTAAAGGCCTGACATTGGCGCTGACTAACTATTCATTTGTTAATTTTCGATGGGGACTAAGCCATCAAACTCTTCGAAGCCACCATACTTTTCATGCATCTTTTCTTTGTACTCCTCGAACGTCAAATGAAAATTTTCCGGCGGGTTTCCAAGTATGATTTCAAAGACCCCGTCTAAAAAAGTGACAAGATAGCTTTCTTTTAATTCAGGGTCGCCGTTCTCGATTTCGAGTTTGAACTCCTCCAGGTTATCGGGATAGCAATTGAGCAGTGTCATCTTGCGCCGGCCATCTGCAGATACCTGGCAACAGACGCCATAGCCCAAGTTCTCCTGGATTTCGTGTCCATATTTTATAGCTTCTTCCGGCATGCAGGATCGAACAGCATTATATCCGCAGCGCCTGCAGACAATGTACCCCACACTAATTTTATAATAATAATCTTCACTAGCAGATCTTCCGCAATGCGGACATTCAACAGCAGAATAAACAGAAGCCATCCTTGATCCTCCCCTTCTATTTTTGATCATTCATTAGAGAAGGGTCCGGTTTTCCGTCTGGGAAAAATGTGATGCGGGGGTTAAAAAAGCGGTGGCTTGCGAAGATGGAGCTTTCTCCATTTTCAAATAAATTATTTATTCCGTCAATATGAAAAGAGAAAAAAACACTGCCTCGATGCCACGCGGCATTCGGAGCAGTGCTTTCTAGCGGATCACATCGATAAAATGGGCAAGGATGCGGGCGGTCAGCCCCCATATCACTTTGTCTTCATACAGGTAGAAATATTCTTCCATCTCCCGGGCGCGCCAGCTATAATCGCGGCCCCCTTCGATCAGCTCATACGGAAAATCATCTTCCGGCTGGACATCGAATTGGATCTGGTAGATGCGCGGTTCGTTTTCGAGGAAAAAACTCAGCGGCACGCTGAAGAGGCTGCCCACTTCTGCAGGATTCGGTTCGAACGTCGCGGAAGGATCGATGAACCCGGCAAACGCATAGACGATCATTCCGAACGGCGAGACGATGTAGTCGAGCGGGAACACTTCCGAGATTTCATCTTCGCTGATGCCGAGCTCTTCATTGGTTTCCCGAAGCGCCGCAAATTTCGGCGTCTTGTCCTGCGGATCAATCCGCCCTCCCGGAAAGCAGACTTCCCCCGGCTGGCGGCGGAGCTCTTCAGAGCGCGTCTCGAAGAGGACATGGACTTCCCCGTCTTTTTGGACAAGCGGCAGCAAAATCGAGTATTTCGAGAAATTGCGGCTGCCGAGCACCTGCGGTTTATGGGTTTTGATCTTTTCGGTAATTTTTTTGGCGTCCATCCAATCACCTCTCACTATAACATCAGTATTTCCCGGATATCGTGTTCTGTCAAGGAAGTGAGCGACTCCTCGCCGGAGTGGATCACTTCATCGACCAGATTCTTCTTCCGCTCCTGGAGTTCGCTGATTTTTTCCTCGATGCTCCCTTTCGCCATCATCCGGATGACGTGGACTTCGTTTTCCTGGCCCATGCGGTGCGCCCGGTCAGCAGCTTGCTGCTCGACTGCCGGATTCCACCACAGGTCATAAAGGATGACCGTGTCGGCCCCTGTCAGATTCAGCCCGGTGCCACCCGCTTTCAAAGAAATCAGGAACAGGCTGCCTTCGCCGCCGTTGAACCGGCTGCACATTTCCACGCGGTCAACGGGCGGTGTCTGCCCGTCCAGATAAAAATACGGGACACCCTGGCGGCTGAGGTTCTGTCCGACCAAGCCGAGCATTTGGGTGAATTGCGAAAAGATCAGCACTCGTCGCCCGCTGAGCCGGCATTCCTCCAGAATTTCGATCAGCTGATCGAATTTGGCGGAGCCGCCTTCGTAGCCTTGCACGAACAGGGCCGGATGGCAGCAGATCTGGCGCAGGCGCGTCAGCCCTGCCAGGATTTTGATGCGGTTTTTCTGGAAGCTGCCTTTTGTCAGGTGCTTCAGCGCGTCGTGCTTCAGTTCTGCCAGGTACGCGGCATACAGTTTTTTCTGTGCCGGGTACAGATCGGAGTATTGGTCGGTCTCGATTTTTGCCGGCAATTCGCCGAGCACTTCCCCTTTGGTCCGGCGCAGCAGGAACGGCCGGATGCGCTTGGCGATGTGCTCGCGCCTCATCTCGCTGAACTCGCGGCGGTTTGGCAGCAGTTCCGGGAAGACGACCCGGAAGATGGACCATAGTTCATCCAGGGAGTTTTCTACTGGTGTTCCCGTTAATGCGAACCGGTAATCCGCTTCCAGCGTTTTTGCGGCTTGGGCCGTCCGGGTCACCGGATTTTTGAATGCCTGTGCCTCGTCAAAGAAAATCGTATGGAACTTCTTGCCCTTGTAGAGGTGGCTGTCCATCCGGAGCGATGGATACGAGGTGATGACCACATCGGCAGCCGAAAGGTCCTTTAATGCTGCCATCCTGTTAGAACGATTGCCGTCAATGACCTTGGCTTTCAGACCCGGCGCGAATTTCTTCAATTCATTCAGCCAATTGTAGACAAGCGACGACGGGCAGACGACCAGTGCCGGCTCTTTGCGCCGGCGCACATCCGGCAGCACCGAAACGATGAAGGCGATGCTTTGCAGCGTCTTCCCGAGGCCCATGTCATCGGCCAAGATGCCGCCGAATCCATAACGGGCGAGCCCTTTCAGCCAGGCAACCCCGGTTTTCTGGTAGTCCCGGAGCACCAGCTTCAGTTCATCCGGAACTGCCGCAAACGCTTCAGACGGGTCTGATAGGTTTTTCATCAATGCCGCAAACGCCCCGTCCGGCTCTGCCAGCCCGCCTTCTTCCAATTCTCCAGCGAGCCGCATGCCGTGGATCAGCGGTACCCGGATCTCCTCTTCTTCCAAATCGTCCACGACCAGGCCGAGTTCCTCCATAAAGTCCTGCAGCGCCCAATATTCCGGCGTTTCAAGCGACATTAGCGTGCCATTCGGCACCCGGTAGTACTTGCGCTTTTCTTCGATCGCCTGCAACAGCCCTTTGATCTCTGTTTCCGGGATCCCTTCGAGGTCGAAGCGGAACGACAGCCAGTCGGTGCGCTCCTTGACTTCCACCCGGATCTTCGGGCCGCTGTATCCGCGCTGCACGCGCATCTTCACTGCACTTGTCGCATAGACCTGCACCAATTCCTCCAATTCCGGAACCTTCCGGTAGAGGAATTCGTATTCCGCTTCTTCGTCCTGCAGGTAAAATCCGCCCGGCGTCCTGGTGAAGAGGCTGTCCTCCATCGCTTTCATGATGCGCTGCTCCTTGCCGCGTTCGCGCCGGATGCCCGGGATGTGGCGATACTCCTGCTCTTCCTCTTCACACGGGTTGATGACGAGTTTTCCGTAATGGAACTCGACGCCGGCGAGCAGCCGGCTGCGCACCCGGTCGAGGAACAATTTCGCTTTCAGCGGGGTTTCTTCAATCGTCTTGGCCGCTTCTTCAGCCACATCCACTTCGCCAAGGCGCATCAGGCCCGGTACAGCCGTTTCCAGGAAATGGGGAACCTGCCTTTCCGGGATCCGGAAATCCCGCCCTTCCCCAAGCATCCCTTTCAGTTCCGCGAGCCGCAGGCAGTCTTCGGCTGCCAACCGGTACAACTTCCCTTCTGAAAGGGCGCAGTCGTAGGCAGTGAAAACGACAATCCCGTCGAGCCCGGAAGCTTCCAAGCGGAAACTGCCCGCTTCTGCAGGGACCAGCTCGAAGGCGAGCGGCAGCCGTTCCTCGTAGGAAAGGCCCGGGTAACGGCGTGTTCCTTGTTCTATATAGACGTCAGGGGCCGCTTCGAGGAGCGGCACAAGGAGCTCCCATTCAGCTGCCGAAACGGGCAGCACATCCCCGCCCCCATCATAGGCAGCAGCCTGGCTCTTCATCAAAAAGCGCAGCACGGCATCTGTCTCCCGGCCGAAATTATGGCGCTCCGGACTGTAAAGTTTGCCCGGTGCATATTCATAGGGAAGCCGGCCGGCGATTTTTTTCAAAAACCGGCGGGGCTCCGCGATCGCTTCACCCCTCCGTCCTCCGGCCGCCAGGCGGATGCCAATGCTGAAGCCGGCTTCTTCCCTGCCGATTGGCACGCAAATGACTTCGACTGGCATCGTCTCGCGCCTGTCGAAGTGGAGCTGCCTTCCGCTCGGCTGGACAGGCGTCTGGCTGAACAGCCCCAGCATGCGGTCTGCCGCTTCGCCTTCTGTTTTTTGCCGCTCTTCGATGGCGAGCAGAACAGCTGCGATGTGCTGGCAGTAAGTACCGACAAAAGCGACCGGCGGACAGCTGCAGGATGCTTCCACCCGGCCGCCCACAGCTTTTACCGACACGTCAAACCCGGCTCCTGTCCACACCCTCCCCTTTTCCGGCTCTCCTGCGTGTTGAGGGGCCAATTCTACTTTTCCGTTAAGGAAATAGCTCCGTCCTTTTTTATAAGCGGCATCGCCGCATAATTTTTTTATGAGTCTGTCATTCAACGAAAAATTCATGGTTTTGCCCCTTTGCCATCCATCTCTTGTATCCTCCATTATCGCTAAAAACGTTCTTTCTGTACAATTGATCGCTTGTTTGGGTTATATAAAAACCGAAGTCTGCTCTATCTGTTTCACGTGGAACACTACTACTTCAAACAATGAAAGAGAAAAGATGACCTCCGGCACAATGCCAAGGTCATCTCATTTCAGCTTCACTTTAAGGTGCCTTACATAAATTTTCTAGAAAACGAACTTAGTTTATCGCATTTTTCATTCCAGTTCCTGCACCGCAAAAGAGACCAATTCATAGCGCAGCCCCACACGAACCACCGTGAATGTTAGGCGAAGATCGTTCCGGTCTGCCAAATGCTGGATAGGCTCGTTTCCTTGATACAAGTTTATTGCGTAATAGTCATTTCCCACTTTCACTTCAATCACGCGGCCATCTGCCAACCCAAAAGGTTCGTCTGTGGTGATTTCCAATACTTCCCCTGAGATTTTAAGCTCTTGAAGCACCTGCAATGTCCCACTTGGCAAAGCGATTGTGTTGCCGAACTTATTTTTCAATGTGTACTTGGTGTCGCCCGACTTCACGAAGTACGAGGCAGAAGTCCGCTCTATGACCCCAGTGTCCGGATAAAGCGTCAGGATTTGGCCGATTTTAATGAGGTCTGAAGTCAAGCGGTTTAATCTCTTGATGCTTTCGATCGAAACGCCGGTCCGTTTCGAGATAGAGTACAAGGTATCCCCTTTTACCACCCGATAATTTCGGTTATCCAGATTTTCCTGATTTCCAGACCACGGCTGGTCTTTGGCTGGAATGGCGATTTTTTGTCCGACAATGATTTTGGTGCTTGTGGTGAAGTTCGCGGCCATCAGCTGTTCAACCACCAACCCGTACTTTTTTGCAATGCTGTAGAATGTGTCGCCTTTTTTGACAATGTACTAACCGGCCACTTCAGTAGACGCGGTAGGTGCAAGGGCCGGACCAGCAACTGCAGCGGAAAAGACTAGCGCAAACGATAAGAGGATTTTGGCCATCTGTTTCTTTCCTCTGGCCGAATTCGGCTCTTTCTTTTTAGCCTGAGGGACGGGTTTGAACATACAATTTGCCATCTTATTCCCCTGCTTTCCGTTCTTATTTTGCTTCCTTTAACCCTTAAGTTCCCGTTAACAAAAATAAATAATCATTATTTTGTTATTTTTCTGATAATATTACAAATTATTAATGACTGGATTTGCAAATGAGAAAGTAAAAATGTGAATAATAAATTGAAGGAATTCCGATAGAAAAATGATTATTCACAAGACAAGTTGGCAAACTTCAAGGTATTCCTAACTCCAAGATTTAAGAAAAGAATTATCAAAAGACAGTGGGCTGCCGCACAATCAAAAAGCTGCCGATTTTTCGGCAGCCCTGTACTTCATTTTATTTTGATGTTCATTTCACGTAAACAGCTTTAGCCTTTCTTGACAAATTCCGACTTCAGTTTCATCGGGCCGAACCCGTCGATTTTGCAGTCGATGTCATGGTCGCCTTCAACCAGCCGGATGCTTTTGACTTTTGTGCCGATCTTCAGGACCGATGAACTTCCTTTCACTTTCAAGTCCTTGATGACCGTGACGGAATCGCCGTCTGAAAGAACGTTGCCATTGGCATCGCGCACGACCTTTTGGGCTTCTTCCGTCTCGGCTTCTGCGCCGGGCACCCATTCATGTGCGCATTCCGGGCACACCAGCATGCTGCCGTCTTCATATGTATATTCCGAATTGCATTCCGGGCAATTTGGCAATTTCTCCATTTTTCATTTCCTCCATCCATTTTGATGATCGTTTATGCCTGATTCTTTTGGGGAGTGCTGCCTGTTGCGACCGCATCTTTGTTTTGCCTGTGTTTCACTTCTTCCATTTTCGCATAAAAGCTTTCTTCCATGTCGATGCCGAAAAAGTTCGCGAACTTCACCATATAGGCGAGGCAATCGGCCAGTTCTTTGCCGATGTCCTCCTTCACGTTCTGCGACGCCAGCCGGAACGCTGCGTCTTCGTCCATCCCCTCGTCCATATAGCGGCGCGTCAGGTTAAAGGCTTTTCGCAGCTCTTCCGCCACTTCGGCCACTTCCGTCGTCAACAGCATGTAATTTCCCAGTAGCGACGTGCGGGTTTCCGGATAGCTCCCCTCACTGATGCTCCAGCCCATCTCTTCTTGAAACTGTTCGGTGAATCTCTGCATCTCTTTCATGCTGCCCCTCCATTCATGTGGTTTCCGGTTCGCCGATCGGCAGCACCGTCGAGCTTTTGACTTCCCGCAGGGCCAAATTGGTCTGGATTTTGGCGATGCCGAGCTCGTTCAGTTTCCGGATGAACGCCTGCAGGCCGCTGCGGTTCCGGTTGGCGACTTTCAGCAAGTAATCGTATTCCCCCGTGATGCATTGGCATTCCAGCACTTCCGGCATCCCTTCCAAGGCGCGCTCCAATGTTGCCAGTTCCTCTGCCTGATGGAGGTTCGTACTGATGAATATAAAACACAGGAGATCAAAGCCGAGCTTTTCCTGGTTCAGGATAGCAACGTGCCCTTTGATATAGCCTTCCGTTTCCAAACGCTTGATCCGTGAATGGACGGCCGGAGAAGACAGATTGACCCGCTTCGCAATTTCCGTATTGCTTAAATCCGCCTGCCGCTGCAAAATATCGAGGATCTGGACATCTGTCTGATCCAGCACTTTATTGACGACCGATTCCACTTCTCCACTCCCTTTCGATTTTTCCGAGCTTGCCTCGATAAAGCAGGTACTTCTGAAGAATATAATGAAATAAATCAAATAACTTTAATTCTTTTTGAATTTTAACCATTCTTCAAAAGATTCATTCTTAGTATAGCGTGAAATGCTAAAATTATTAACATGAAACTTAATAAGTCGAAGTTCTCCTGCAGAAAATCCGGGAAAGAAGGTTCGCCATGCGCTATTTCTATTCATTGCTATTATTGCTGACAAGCTTCATGTGGGCCGGCAATTTTGTGGTCGGCAAATGGCTGGTCGGACACGCCTCGCCGATAACGCTGACCAGCCTGCGATGGATGATTGCCGTGCTCTGCCTCATCCCGCTTGTCTGGGCCAGCGAGAAAAAGCTCCTGCCGCCGCGCAAGGCGCTGCTGCCGCTCGCGTTGATGGGCGTAACCGGCGTGGTGCTGTTCAACATCCTGCAATTCATCGCACTCGACCATACGTCCGCGACGAACATTGGGTTGATTTCCACATTGAACATGATTTCCATCGCTGTTTTTTCCGCTCTTTTACTGAAGGAAAGGATCCGTCCGCTGCAGACGGCCGCGATGGGCCTTTCGCTGTTCGGCGTGGTACTCGTGCTGACGGAAGGAAATGCCGAACTCTTGGTGTCGCTCCAATTCAACAAGGGCGATTTGTTCATGCTGGCCGCTGTCGGCATTTGGGGAATCTATTCGGTCTGCAGCAAATGGGCGATGGCGCATGTCTCCCCCATGATGGCCACGTTGTATTCAGGCATATTCGGCGTCGCCGTGCTGCTGCCGTTCAATCTTGCCGACTTCACTGTGACCAACATCAACGCATCTTTCGTCTATTCCATTCTTTATACGGGCGTCGTCTCGACCGTAATCTGTTTTGTTCTCTGGAACATCGGCGTCCAAAAACTGGGGGCGACGACTTCCGGGCTATTTTTGAACTTCAATCCGGTCTTCACTGCCCTCCTTGCGTTCCTGCTCCTAGGCGAACGCATGTCGGGCGTGCAGGTGCTCGGAAGCGCCCTCGTGATTCTTGGCTGCTATCTTTTCAGCCTGTTCAAGACAAAATCGTTCCGCAGACAACCCTCTGCAGGCATAACAAACCCTCTGACGCGCCAGGCCTAGCCCGGTCCGTCAGAGGGTTCTTTTTGTGCCTAATTACCTTAATGTGCGTTTCAGGAATTCACGCGTGCGCTCTTTTTGCGGCGCATTGAAAATCTGCTCCGGCGGCCCTTCTTCGACGATGACGCCTTTGTCCATGAAGACGACCCGGTCAGCCACTTCTTTTGCAAATTCCATTTCGTGAGTGACGATTAGCATCGTCAACCCGCTTTTCGCGAGGTCTTTCATGACCTTCAGCACTTCACCGACCATTTCCGGATCGAGGGCCGAAGTCGGTTCGTCAAACAGCATGACATCCGGCTCCATCGACAGCGCGCGCGCAATTGCCACCCGCTGTTTCTGGCCGCCCGAGAGCTGTTGGGCTTTGGCGTTAACGTACTGGTCCATGCCGACGACATTCAAGTATTTCATCGCCACTTTTTCCGCTTCTTCCTTGCGGCGCTTCAGCACTTTCACCTGGCCGACGGAGCAATTGGCCAGGACGTTGTGGTTGTTGAACAGATTGAATTGCTGGAACACCATCCCGAGTTTCGTGCGGTAGGCGTGGATATCATGACGGTCATCGAGGATGTTCTCGCCGTTATAGATGATTTTTCCGCCGCTCGGCTTCTCGAGCAGGTTGATGCAGCGGAGCAGCGTCGATTTTCCGGACCCTGAAGAGCCGATGACGCAGACCACTTCGCCTTTATGAACTGAAAAGTCGATGTCTTTCAACACTTCATGCGTTCCGAACGATTTGCTTAAATGCTGGATTTCGATCACTTTTTCCATAAACTCTCCTCTTCCATTTCAGCTTTTTGGCGCCGTCACTCTTTGATTTTGTGTTCCGTATCTTCCGGGTTCACCACTTGCATCGGCAATCCGCCGATCATGCTGTAGTTTGCCGGCCCTGCCAGCCTTCTTTCAAGTTTGCGCAAGAGGAGCGTAATGGCAAACGTCATGATGAAATAAAGGACGCAGGCGATGAAGAACGATTCGAAATAGCGGAAATTGTTCCCGGAAACCGAACGGGTCTGGAAAAACAATTCCGTTACGCCGATGACGCTGAGCACCGCTGTATCTTTGATGTTGATGACGAACTGGTTGCCGGTGGCCGGCAGGATGTTGCGGATCACCTGCGGCAGGACGACGTTCATCATCGTCTGGAAATGGTTCATGCCGATGGCTTGCGCCGCTTCGAACTGGCCCTTGTCGACGGAAATGATGCCGCCCCGGACGATTTCGGCCATATACGCTCCCGTGTTGATCGAAACGATGAAAATAGCGGCGGTGAAGACGTCCATGTCAATGCCGAACGCCATCGCCGAGCCGTAGAAGATGACCATGGCCTGTACCATCATCGGGGTGCCCCGGAAAAATTCGATATAGGCGGAAAGCAGCCCGTTGACCGTTTTCAATAGCGGTTTCTTAATGCCCCGCTCCGGCATCGGGATTGTGTGGATGATGCCGATGATCAGCCCGATGGCAGCGCCGATCAATGTCCCGATGATCGAAATCAACAGCGTCATTCCTGCTCCGCGCAGGAACATCGGCCAATTATCTGTAAGTATAGTAATGACCCATTCAAGACTCATTGTTTTCCTCCTAAGCAAAAGTAAAGCCGGCCGCATGTGCATGCAGCCGGCGCCACCCCTTCATTATTGCGCAGCTGGTTGGTTCTGGATTGCTGTATCCATGATTTCCTGGCGCTCTTCTTCGGAAATGCCCGCCAAGGTTTCATTGATCGCTTCGGCGAGGTCGCTTCCTTTTTCAAGTCCGACGGCCACCGCTGTATCGTCTTCCGATGTTTCAAATCCGTCTTCGAATTCCACCATCGCGAAGTTTTCATTTGCTGCAGAAGCGCTGACCGCTTCCGGGCGTTCCGATACATAGCCGTCGATCATGCCTGATTCAAGCGCTACCCGCATCGACGGGAAGCTTTCCATAGCCGTCTCTTTGGAGACGCCTTCAATCTGGTCAATGACGGTGTAGTGGAATGTATTCAATTGTGCCGTGATTTTCGCGCCTTCAAAATCTGCGAGTTTTGTAGCATTTTCAAATTCGCCGCCTTTTTTCACGACCATCACCAGTTCAGAAGTGTAGTAGTGGTCCGAAAAGTCGATGGTCTCTTTGCGTTCGGCTGTCGGCGACATCCCTGCAATGATGGCATCGATTTTGCCGGAAGTCAGAGCCGGCACCAGACCATCCCATTCCGTTTTGACGATTTCAAGCTCTTTGCCCATGTCTTCAGCGATGCGCTTGGCGATTTCCACGTCATAGCCGCCAGCATATTCCGCATTCCCTGAAATTTTCACTGCGCCGTTGGAATCATCCCCTTGCGTCCAGTTGAACGGCGCATACGCAGCTTCCATCCCGACCTTGAATGTTTCGCTTTCCTCTGAAGCTCCTCCGCCTGTCGAGCCGCTTTCTTCCGATCCACATCCGCCAAGCATCATGCCGGCCGAAAGAATCGCCGTCAACCACAAACCTGTTTTCTTCTTCATTATCCTTTTCCCCCTTTGGTTTTTGCACTTTTAATTTTTCTGAATATACAAAAAAGGCAACCAGCTACAAAAAAAGACCTGAGATAGACTCAGATCGCTATATGCATAGTTGCCCTAAATCCTCTTTTCCCTGGTTCGAGATAGCGCTCCGCTACGGACCGGGAAGTCCATGGCGGCAGTCCTGCAATTGTTCACTGCAGACCCAGCAAGTAATAGTCGAGAAATATTACAAACTTCGGCGGTCTTTCCTTCTCCATAGCATCCCAGCTTCTCAAACTCTTCTATGGACTAATAAATCCCGCGCCTCTACCTCACCAGAAAGTGAGGTTATATATTCACTTGTTTTTCATAGTCTACAATAAGGCTTTTTACCTGTCAATCTAAGTTTTCATCGCCCGACTTCGATTGAATCGGGGCTCTCCCGCCAAGCGGCGGCCCTATTTCCGCGTGATTCCTGCTGCCCTTCGGAAAAGTGCGGAATGCTCCCTTTGACAGCCCGCGCGGCTTCTTCCACATTGCCTACCTGCAGGAACTTTTTCTGCGCATCCGGATATTGATGTTCCGTGTGCTTGTAGCGGGAATCGTAATAGGATTCCAGCAGCAATTGAATGGCTGACGGGAAATTCCCCGCTTCCAAATCCGCTTCGATCTGCCCTGCAACAGGCACGTGAATGCGGGATTTTATGCGGTGGAACGCCTCGAGGCATTCTGCGGCATACACTCCCGGCCGGTAATCTTCCATGATTTCCTTTACCCTTTCAGCCATCGGCATTTCAATGACTAAATGCGTGCTCCGGTTTTTCAAGTCGCATAAAAACGGCGGGATCACCACTTTCCCGATCCGGTGGCTTTCCGCTTCAAACAGCACATACGGGGCATCTGCCAGCTTTCTCAACCGATGCACAAGCAGCGAATCGAACACTTTCTGGTTATGCGGCTCGAGGCCGATCTGGCCGAAGATGGATCCCTTATGGTTCGCCATCCCTTCAAAATCGATGACCGGATAGCCTTCCTTCTCCAGTGCCTTCAACACTCTTGTTTTTCCAGCGCCCGTCAAGCCGTTCAACACGAACGCACGGGAGGGAGCCGCCATTTCCTCCAGCTGCGCCACTACCCATTTCCGGTAGCTGCGGATTCCGCCCTCCAAGCGGTGCGAATGGATATTCATCAAACTCAATAGCGTGGCAGTGGTCCGGCTTCGCATTCCGCCGCGCCAGCAGAAAACCGTCAGATTTCCTTCGAGCGCTTTGAATTGCCGGATAAATTCCGGCAGCTTCGCAGAAATGATTTCCAGTCCGCGCTCTTTTGCGGCTTCGACGCTGACCTGTTTATAAAGCGTGCCGACTTCCGCCCGTTCCGCGTCATCAAAAAACGGGATATTGATGCTTCCGGGAATCGTGAAATTTTTAAATTCAGCCGGCGACCGGACATCGATCAGGACCATTCCTCCGTTTTCGATTGCCGGGACCAGCTCTTCGACAGTTATATTGCTGAACATGATTCTTTCCTCCAAAAGTTCCTCGGGCAGCCGCCGCCATACTCGGCCGGCAGCACTCGTTAAGGTTACTTTGTACTTCGGCCTGGCATTGCCAAGCCTCTTATCCAAGTATACACCCCAGACTGTAGACAAAGTCTAATTTGAATGAATAGAGANGTAGACAAAGTCTAATTTGAATGAATAGAGAATAAGCCCGACCGGGCTGGCCACTTCGCTTTCCGTGGGCTCGGCTTCAGCCGCTTCCCTCGCTACGCTCAGTCCAGGGTCTTCAGCTCGAGCTGGGCCCACAGGAGTCTCGTGGCCAGCACGGTCGGAAACATCACCTGTATCTAAATAGATAAGATAAGGACGCTGATCCTGATTTAATCTACCAGGAACAAGCCGCAGGCTTCAGGATCCGCAACGGAAGGCGGCGACTCCTGCGGGAAAGCGAAGTGCCGAAATCCACTCGGACGCCAGTCCGAGTTAGTTCGGCGCGAGCCCGCGGAAAGCGTCCGGCTGAAGTGGAGGATCCAACCTAACTTCCATTAGTTTATTCATATAATTAAAAAATTATTCTTTTGTCTACAAGTTCGTATACACCCAACCGTTTTCCAGGAGGGTTTTAATACTCGGCAGCCGGAACCCTTTTGCCCGCCTTGAAATAATAACATGAAGTTATTAGAATTTTATGTTAATTTAAACGTATATCCTATTTTATTGGAGGCGAACGGTTCCATGGCGCATACAAACCAAAGCATTTTCATCAACGCCCCGCTCGAAGATGTCTTCCAGTATACGATCAATCCTGAAAACTGGGCTTATTTCTATAACAACCTGGCGGCACCGAAGAGAATCGACGGAAACGGCGAAGCCGGCACTGTCGTCGAAGCGGACTACGCTATCATGGGCATGCATTTCCCGCAGACGATCCAAGTGACGGAATGCGAGCTTTCCGGCTCCACTGCCCGCTGGACCGGCATGATGAGCGGCAGCTTCACTGCAAAACAGACCGGCCTGTACAAAGCGGTCGACAACGGCACCGAGCTGACGCTGGATATTGAGAGCTATATTCCGCATGACCTCTTCGGCCGTATCACCGACCGGATGATCTACGAACGGATTAGCAGAAATTCCGCAAACCATACGCTCGAAAACATCAAAGCCATCTGCGAAGGGACTGATTAGCAGAATCCCCTTTTTTGTTTGGCTTATCTCCCCTGCTCCTTTATATTGAAATTGGGTGATGATATGGATAGGAAAATTTATGTTGATAATGAAAGATACATTGCAGGGCTGACATTGAAAGACGAGGCGGCATTGGAATCCAATAATATGGCGCTCCATGCCTGCAGCGATCCGGCGCTCGTCCTCCGGAACCGGCAGCATTTTGCCGCCTCCCTCGGCACGGAGCTCGAAAACTTTGTCTGTGCGAATCAGACGCACAGCGCGAATTTCCACCGCGCCGAGGCTGTGGACAAAGGCCGCGGCGCCTTTTCAGCAAGTACGGCCATACCGGAGACCGATGCCCTTTATACGTATGAACCGGGGATCGTCTTGACGAGCTTTGCCGCCGACTGCGTCCCGATCGTCTTCTATCACGAAACGTCAGGGCTCATCGGCGCAGTGCATTCGGGCTGGCAGGGAACCGTAAAGGAAATCGCCTTACAGCTGTTCCGGCATCTGATCCACACGGAAAACTGTCCGCCGGACGGTTTCCGCGTCCAGATCGGCGCCGCCTTGAGCCAGAACCGCTTCGAAGTGGACGAAGACGTCTATTCCAAATTCAAAGCGCTCGGCTATGCGGATGCGTTCATGTATTTCAAGGAAGCGACGGGCAAATACCACATCGATAACCAGGCGGCCGTGAAAAAGCAGATCGAACTTGCGGGCGTCCCGGAAGAACGGATTTCCATCGACCGCACGTGTACGTTTGACAGCTCCCAAGGCTTCTCCTACCGTCAGGACAAAAAAAGCGGCCGGCACATGGCATTTATTATGAAAAAACAGTAAAGCCGAAAGATATCAGCATGGCCCACGGCCCGATCGGATGCACCGGTTTGCGCCGCGGGCTTTTTCTTTCCCGTCCTGCCCAAACAGGCTTAACCGCTGTTTGGACCGGGTATACAAAAACGAAATTCTTTTCAATTCCGGGAATTTGAAGGGCCGTTTTTTCAGCAAGTGTCTGCTCAAAAAATGAAACTTCTTTGCACATGGCCCGTAATTCCTAAAGAGGTGAGAACATGGGGTTTTTTAATCGTTTGTTCGGCGGAACGGACAAACAACCGCCGGAAGTGGAAAAGCGGACGTTGCGCAATCTGCGGGTCAAGGATTTCGTGACCTATGACCTGGCAGACTACGAAGTCGTCGGCAAAATCCATTACAATGACAACGGCTATACATGGGATGCCTATCAGCTTGCATCTGCCGGCAAAAGCAAATGGCTCAGCGTGGAAATGGATGATGAGCTGGAAGTGGGCATTTATGAAAAGATCCGGATTCCGGGGCTTGAACCCGGAGCGAAGCAAATTGAGCATGACGGCAAAACCTATTATCTCGAAGAGCAGGGCCGGGCGTACGTTACCTCTCAAGGCCGCAGCGAAAATATCAACGGTGCGGAAATGGATTATTACGAATACTTGGATGAATCCGGCGAAACCTTCCTGTCCATCGAAGTATGGGGCAGCGAAGTCGAAGTCAGCAAAGGCTACAGCATCGAAGAATACGAAATCACCATTCTAGCGGCAAGCTAACCAATAGGAGGAGAGAATATGTTTCAATTTTTCAGTCGTGTACGCACTTATGTAGAATCGGAGCTTAACGCAGCACTTGATAAAGCGGAAGATCCGGTGAAAATGCTTGACCAATTCATGCGGGACATGGCCCTGGACATCCGGGAAGCCGAGACGGCTGTCGCCAAACAGATTGCCAATGAAAAGATCCTGAAGAAAAAATACGATGATGCCAGCAGCATGGTGGAGAAACGCCAGCAGCAAGCCGTCCAAGCGGTCGAAGCCGGCAATGAAGACTTGGCCCGCCGTGCTTTGGAAGACAAGCAGAACCATGTAATCCAGGCCAATTCCATGAAAGAGGCTTACGAACGGGCAGCGAGCGATTCGGCCGTGCTGCGCGAAAAGCTTGCGGAGATGAAGCGCGAATACGAAGAAATGCAGATCAAGAAGGATTCGCTGAAAGCGCGTGCGGAATCTGCGAAGACGCGCACCAAGATCAACCGTACAATGAGTTCCGTCGGCAGCGACGAATCCCGCCAAGGCTTCAACCGGATGGAAGAGAAAGTTATGCACCTGGAAGCGGAAGCGGAGACGTCAGAAGATTTGCGGGCAGGCTCGCGCAGCCTCGACGATGAATTCGATTCGCTGAAAAAAGGCAGCGCCGTGGACGACGAGTTGGCCGCCTTGAAAAAACAGTTTGGAAAAGAATAACGAACCGCGGTCCGCTCGCTTGCGGACGGGCCGTTTCCGTTCATATGGAGTGTTTAGACGATGACTAAAAAAACTTGGCTAACGGGCGTGGTGGCTGCAGTCCTGTTCCTGTCGGCATGCGGCAGCCTTGTACAGGCGGAAGATTATGTGGAAGACAATTATACGTTTGTAAATGCTGTCCAAAGCGAAAGCGGTTCAAACAGCCGGGCGATGATGTACCGGTCCGGCAAGGACATTGAAGGCACCATCGCGGAACTGAGCGAAATCCAGGAGCCTGAACAAATCGGCGAGAAAGTCGAAGGCCGCCAGGTGATGGTCTATGATGATGAATTCATTATTTTGACGGAAGACCCGGACAATCCCGGCTCCACCCTTGTCGAAGTGGCAGATGACGAATTTGTCCGGAACCATTACAACCCCGGCTTTTTCACGGGGATGTTCTTCGGTTCATTCATCAGCAACCGGTTCGGATCGGGCTGGAGCCAGTCGCAGGCCACCCGCTGTGCACGCGGCGGATGCTATTCCGGCGGCGGCGGATACAATTCGATTCCATCCACTACAGGCGGGCGCGGATCCGTATTCCGCGGCGGCGGTCCGGGCGTCGGAAAATAACTCATAGCAAAGGAGCTTGACTTGTGAATTCATTCTTACTGACTTTTTTATATTTCCTGGCAGCAATCGCTGTTGTCCTTGTCGGACTGGTCATTTTTGAACTCTTGACGAGAAAATACAAGGACTGGGAAGAAATCAACGCCAACAACACGGCCGTCGCATTGTCGATTGCCGGAAAAATTATCGGTACGTGCGTCATCTTGACGTTCTCCATCTTGGAAAACGACACCATTATCGAAACCGTCACCTGGGGGCTTTTCGGGCTGCTCCTGCAATTCATCGCTTATTTCCTGTTCGAATTGCTGACGCCCCGCTTTTCGGTTGAAACTCAGCTGAAAGAAAGAAATACATCAGTCGGTATCATTTCATTTGCCGTTTCTGTCGGATTGGCGTTCGTCATCGGCGCTTCGATTACGTAAGGCGGTGGTTCCCATGCTGACCCAACAGGAATCCGTCCGGCAAAGCCGGGCGATATACTATGCTTCCGGGATCGTTTCCATCTGCGGCATCATTTTCGAGGTGCTGTTCGGAGCACTCGGTTCATACATTTTAGGAGATGGAGTGAAGCAGTATACGCTCACCATCTCCCTTTTTTTAACCGGGATGGGCATCGGCGCCTACCTCAGCGAGAAAATGACCCGGCACCTGATCGCCTCTTTCATCTGGATCGAATACGCCATCGGCATCATCGGCGGCTTTTCGGCCATGCTGCTGTTCGGCGTGACGGCTTACCTGCCGCCCGGCACCAGTTCGCTGTTTTTGTACAGCGTCATCCTGATTGTCGGTTCGTTGACAGGGGTCGAGCTGCCGATTTTGATCCGCAAAGCGAATGAAATCGGCGTCTCCCTCCAGAAGAGCGCGGCCAAGGTGCTGTTTTCCGATTATGCCGGCGGCTTAGTCGGCGGGCTGCTTTTCCTCTTTTTGCTGCGCCCGTATTTCGGGCTCGTCAAAACGTCCTTTTTGGTGGCGCTGATCAACGTCTCCGTCGCCCTCTGGATCGTTTTCCGCTTCAAGCATGAACTGAAACGTTTCCAGCTGCATGCGGCTTCCGGAATTTTCTTTTTGGCTATTCTTATCGGTGGCGCCTTGTTCGGTGAACAGGCGGCTTTTCATTTCGAGCAGCAGCTCTACAAGGATCCGGTGATTTTCTCCGAGCAGACATCGTACCAGAAAATCATCCTGACCAAGCAGCAGGGCGATACGCGCCTTTACCTGGATGGCCAGCTGCAGTTTAGCGCTTCCGACGAGCACCGCTACCACGAAATCCTGGTCCACCCGCCGATGGCTGCGGCAGCGCGCCATGACCGCGTGCTGGTCCTTGGCGGCGGAGACGGGCTCGCGGTAAGGGAACTATTGAAATATGAGGACCTTGGCAATGTGGACCTGGTCGACCTCGATCCGAAAATGACCGAAATCGCCCGCACCCAGCATTTGCTGACCGAACTCAACGAAGGCTCGCTCGACCACCCGAAAGTGAAGGTGATCAACGAAGACGCCTTCCGCTTTTTGGAGAATGCGGACGGCTTTTATGATGTCATCATCATCGATTTGCCGGACCCGAACAACGAATCGCTCAATAAACTCTACACGCAGGAATTCTATTCGCTTGCCCGCAACCATCTGCATCCCGACGGCGCCATGATGGTCCAGGCCACAAGCCCGGTGTTCGCGCCGCAAGTCTATTGGACGATCGACAAGACCATCCAGGCAACCGGCCTCCAGACCCAAAATCTGCATGCCGATATCCCGAGCTTCGGCGGCTGGGGCTATGTGCTTGCTTCACGCGGCGAAGTAGACATGGACCGCCTGGCCATCATCGAGGACACCGAGTACCTGACCACCGAGCTGCTGCCGGCTTTGACGGCGTTCGGCAAAGATGAAGATGCAGAGATCCTGGACAGCAGCGGCGAAGCGGTCACGCTTGAACCCAACACGCTGATCCGGCCGAACTTGATCGAGGTCTACGAGAAATCATGGACGAATTATTGAGAGGCTTCATTCTCAAATAAAACCTGCTTAAAAGGAAAAAGTGCTGAAGATTTCATTCTTCAACACTTTTTTATTATATAAATTGAAGTAAAGAATACTCATAGACGATATTCCGCAAGACAGCTTCGTAAAACCCCTGTGCTCCTGCGCGCTATGCGCTCGTCGCAAAGAGATGGCTCTAACTTCCTTAGAGCCATCTCTTTGCCGCGGGCGAGCGCCAAGCCTCCTCAGCCGCTTACGCGGCTTGCGGGGTCTCGGCTGTCTCGCTATCCCGCAGGCAAGTACCGGCCAAACAGCATTTGGCCGGTACTTTGCGACGAAGCGCGTAGCGCTGCAACGGTTTTTCATGTCCCGAAGCTAGCGCAGCGATGCAGGGACAGGAGCAGTACGGTTTTCTCCGCTGTTTTGCTCCATATCTCAGATAGCATTGTATAAACGAACAAAGCCGCCAGTTTTCAATGAGCTAAACCAGTGCCGGCGCGCCCATGGGCTAAGCGGAGCAATGAGACGAGTGGTCTTCTCGGCTCATTGTGGAAGCTATGCCCAAAGCGCCGAAGCGGCATGCAAAAGCCAGCTTCTTTATTCAACCGATATAAATTGCACTTAATTATTCGGATTAAACATACAGATTTGGATCAAAAAATCTCCAGCAGCTCATCAAATCGTTCGATGGCATAATCGTATTTCTCGACATCGCCGAATCCGTATTTGGCATAAACAAAAGGAATGCCTGCGTCTTCTGCCGCTTTTTGGTCTCCAGCCGTATCCCCTACATAAACCGGTGCTTCCAAGCCGTTGCGTTTCATGAGCAGCTTGATGTTTTCACCTTTTGAAAGCCCTGTTCTTCCCGGATTTTCGAAATCCCGGAAATACTTGTCCAGGCCATGATAGGCATAGAAGGCTTCAATATAGCCTTCCTGGCAATTGCTGACGATGTATAATTCATATTTCTCCGATAACGCCTTCAGGACTTCCTCCAGGTTTTCATAAAGGATGCCGCCGCGTTCGCTCAAGAAATCGCCTTCGATCTCTCCGCAAGACTGGATGAGTTCCTTATGGACCTCTGCATTCAAATGCGGGAACAGCTTCTGCATGATCTCATGCATCTGCAGTCCCATTGTTTCTTTCAAATGCTGCTTTGTCAGCGTATGGTCTATTTTATCGTTCTGCTCGATCGCCTTGTTCCATGCCAGAACAACGGTTTCCCTCGAGTCCCACAAGGTGCCGTCCAAATCGAAAATGATGCTATCCATAAAACCCTCTCCTCTGAACTGATATGCCTCCATTCTACCTTTCTCGGGCACGTAAACCAACTGCTGCACATCCCAAAAAAGCACACCTTCCGCATGAAGGTGTGCTTGAGCTTTCCATTCAGTTCGGCGAGCGGTACAGCGGGAAATACCTGCTTTCCTCGGGAATCTCTTTTTCCAGGACAAGCATTTGGTACAGGTTCGGGTTGTGGATTTTCTTGCCGATGTAGAACTCCGACGGTCCTTCCGCAGTGAAGGTCTTCTTAAAGCGGTAAAGGCTGTCTTCCTGCCCCGAATACCCTCCCCCTAGGTGAAAGTTCTGAATCCCTCTCCCTTGTCCCCATTCCGCAATTTTAAAAATCAGCAGGTTGTTAGCGCCCAGGTTCCGGTAGCCGTCGAGCGAACCGGACAGGTGGTAATGCATGTAGTTGCCGCGGGTCAGGATCAGCGTAGCCGAAATCATTTTGCCATCCACAAAAGCACCGAACAAATGGATGTCTTCGCCGAACAGCTCGATGGTCTTTCGGAAATACGCTTCGGTGAAAAAGTAGAAGGCGGCAGCGTCGTTCCGGCGCATTGTTGCGTAATAGATCAAGATGAACTCTTCGAGGTTTTCTTCAAGGCCGATTTTCTTGATCTCCACGCCATTTTTCATCGCTTTTCGGATCATGTTGCGGTTTTTTCCAGGAATCCGGCCCAACAGGTCGCCGTCTTCCTGCAATCCGATTCTCACGGTGTTGTTGGCATGGACGACCTCCATGCTGCTTTGGAGCCCGTTATGGTTGTCGAGCAGCGGGTGGAACCTCACGAACTCCGAAACGATCCGGTTCGCCTTGCAATATTCGTCTACTGCTTCACGGAATTCCAGAAGCAGCGCCTGCTGGTTTCCATTAGCGGAAATCAGCGGACCTCCGTACCCGTAAGGCGTTGTGATGTCCCACAACTCCATATTCGCGCTGTTTGCGATTTTTCTTTTGATTACCGGATAGGCGACTTTCCCGTTCCCGTTTTTAAAAAAGAACAGGATCGCCTCCCCTTCATCCAAAAGCAGGGAACCCGTAAAATACTCGTGGGAAAAGTAGATGTCCTGCTCCGAAAATTCATCTATAATGCCATTCCAGCGCACTTTGTCCCGGCAATCGATTACTGACAGCAAACTTTTCTCTTTTACCCACATAGTATATAGCCCCCTGTTTAAAAATTTTTCCGTTTCTTGTCCTATCTATACTATAGGGGGTTTAAGTGAAAATCAGATGAAAGCAAACGGTGTTGTTGTTTTTTATTAAAAATAAAAATCAGCACTTAAAAATCTGTTTTTCCATTTCCATTCTTTCCTTTTACTGTATACTGAAAATTAAGATAGTTTAAAAGGAGGTTTCTGATGGGCAAGAGAGTTTTGGTTTTTTCACTGGCTTTTTTAATGTTTCTCGCATTCGCCGCCCCTACATATGCTGCTCCCGTCTACAAAGATGTCACCGACTCTTACCGGTTCAAGGCCGAATTCGATTTCCTGGCCAAACAAGGCATACTTGCCCCTGATGCAGCGGCCGATTTCCGGGTGGATGAGGAAATCACACGCATTGAAGCGGCTGCTTTTTTAGCGGCTGCTTTGAAGCTCGATGTTGAAAACCGGCCGGTTCCGGTGTTTTCAGATGTCTCGCCGGACGACCCGAACCTCCCCCTCATTGCCGCAATTGTCGATGAAAAGATCATGCTCGGCACACTCGAAGGCGAATTCCGGCCGAATGACAAACTGACACGCGCCCAGATGGCTGTCATCCTCGTCAAAGCTTTCGGCCTAAAAGGCACTTCATCGACCACCTTTAAAGACGTGCCGGCAAAGTTCTGGGCATCGCCTTACATCCTGACCCTAATCGGCAATAAAATCACCGTCGGCTATAAGGATTACACATTCAAGCCGAATCAATTCATCAGCCGATCCCATTTCATCGTATTTCTTGCCCGCATCCTGAATCCGGAGTTCCGGACAGAGGTGCCTCCGCCTCCGGCGGCCAAACCGCCTGCTCCGACACCGCCTGCAAGCTGTGAAAAGCCGGCCAAGACTGCCTCCTATAAAGTGAATGTGGCGGTGACGAATATGTGGAAGTACCCGAACCAGACCCGCTCCCTTGACCGGCCGTCCCTCGCATATCCCGTCGATATGCCGAAATGGCTCGGCAGCATGACCACCAGCCAGAAAAGATGGCTGACCGACCGCACAGATACCCAAGCGGTGTTTGGCGAAGAAGTGAGCCTGCTGACAACCGGAAGCAGCTGGTACCGGATTGCAGCCAAACACCAGTATGTCCCGTACCAGAAAGAAGGCTATCCTGGCTGGATTCCGAAATCACACATCACCAAAGTGACAAAGGATTATTCCGATTGCGCCGTAGCCCTCGTCACGGCAAAAATGGCGACGCTTTACAACGCCGACAACAAGAAAAAGTTTTTGGACATCAGCTACTCCACCCTCCTTCCGGTCATCAAAACCGAAGGCGAATGGCTTCACGTCCAAACTCCTGCCAACGGCATCAAGCTATTGCATAAATCGATGGCGAAAACGGCGAAAAACTACGCCGCTTTCAAAAAGCCGACGCAGGCGGATATCGTCAACAGCGCGAAAAAATTTCTGGGCCTGCCGTATTTATGGGCCGGCACCTCGGCATACGGCTTTGATTGTTCCGGCATCATCTATGCGGTCTACAAGAATTACGGCATGCTCATCCCGCGCGACTCGTTCTATCAGGCCACCAAAGGAACTGCCGTCTCCAAGCAGAACTTGAAGCCCGGCGACCTTGTGTTCTTCGCGTATAGCGGCGGCCGCGGGAAAATCTATCATGTCGGCATCTATATCGGCTCCGGCAAGATGCTCCATGCGCCGAACTCCTCATCGAAAGTGCGCATCGAAGCTTTGAATGCCGGCGTCTACAACACGAACTATGCCGGCGCTAGGCGCTATATCAATTAAACAATGGACGCCAGCCGCTCTTCTTTTGAAGACAGAATGTGGGTGGTACGCCAAAGAATGGTTCCGGCATCAAGCCGGGGCCGTTTTTCATTTCCTGCTCCTGAATCAGGATGCAATTTTGGACAGGAAAGATTATCTTTTCTTGCCAATCGTAGTAGACTAGAGATATACCCTTGTTTATCGAATGTTCAAAAATTTATCCTCAAAGAAAAAACATGATTTGCTCCTGCTGTCAGTCGGCGGGAATCCGGAATAGGTCAAGGGGGATGGTTTCATGAGCAACTGGAAAACCCACATCGAATTGATTGCCGCCATTGTGTCGGGTATTTTAATTGTGATTGCTTACTTCCTGGAGTCTTCTTCAACGGGCAGCTGGTTCGTCCTTGTTTACTTGCTCGCTTTTCTAATTGGAGGCTACGCCAAGGCGAAATACGGCTTTAAAAAGACGATTGAGGACCGGGAACCCAATGTGGAGCTGCTCATGGTCTTGGCTGCGATCGGCGCTTCCATCATCGGCTACTGGACGGAAGGCGCAATCCTGATCTTCATCTTCTCGCTGAGCGGCGCACTGGAAACGTATACCGTCAATAAAAGCCGCAAGGAGCTTTCCGCATTGATGAAAATCCAGCCGGAAGAAGCGTGGCTGCTGAAAGACAATGTGACCACCCGCGTGGGGATCGAAACCTTGCTGCCTGGCGATACGCTGGTCGTCAAACCCGGGGAACGCATACCGGCAGACGGCAAATTGCTGACCGGCCATACGGTAGTCGATGAGTCGACCATCAGCGGGGAAGCGATTCCGGTTTCTAAGAACGAAGCTGATCCGCTGTTCGCTTCAACCGTCAATCTAAGCGGCGCGATTACGATGGAGATGACCAAGCCGAATTCAGAAACGCTGGTCCAGAAAATCATCGATTTGGTGCAGTCCGCGCAAAGCGAAAAACCGCCTTCTCAGCAATTCGTCGAACGTTTTGAAGGGAAATACGTAAAAGTGGTCCTGGTCGTGTTTGTGCTGATGCTCTTTCTTCCCCACTACCTGGTCGGCTGGGATTGGAACACCACTTTCTACCGGGCGATCCTCCTTCTCGTCGTCGCATCGCCTTGTGCGCTTGTTGCCTCGATCATGCCAGCGACGCTTGCCGCCATTTCCAATGGCGCCAAAAGCGGCATCATCTTCAAAGGCGGCGTCCATCTGGAAAACTTGAGCGCGGTCCGGGCGATTGCGTTTGATAAGACGGGTACGTTGACGCGGGGACGTCCGGAAGTGACGGATTTTGTACTGCGCGAAGGACTGAATCCGGAAGAAACCATGGAGAAAATTGCCGGCATCGAAATGCAATCCAACCATCCGCTTGCTAAAGCCATCACGGAATACATCCAAAACCAAGGGATTGTTCCATTGGCCAATCTCCACATCACGGATGTCCCGGGAAATGGATTGAAAACGGTCATCGATGGCGAAGAAATCCGCATCGGCAAGCCGGATTTCGTCAACGAGGCCGACGCTGAAGCGTTTCAAAACGGATTGTTGACACGACTGGCGAATGAAGGGAAAACTGTCACCTTTGTGCGGGACAGCCAAGGGATTGCCGCAGCCATCGCCTTGAAAGACACCATACGGGAAAATACAAAGAGCACGGTTAAGGAGCTGCAAGAAGCTGGCCTTTATTGCATCCTGCTGACCGGCGATAACCAGAAGACGGCAAAAATCATCGCTGAAGAAAGCGGGGTCGATGCATATGTCGGCAGCTGCATGCCTGGCGATAAGGTGAAGGAACTGAAGAAACTGGTCGCTGAGTATCAATACGTCGCGATGACCGGCGACGGCATCAACGATGCGCCTGCACTTGCGATCGCCACCACCGGCATCGCTATGGGGGAAGGAACAGATGTGGCGCTCGAAACAGCCGATGTCATCCTGATGAAAAATGACCTGTCCCGCATCATTTATTCGATCCGCCTGGCCCGTAAGATGGAACGGATCATCAAGCAGAACATGTTTTTTTCCGTCGGCGTCATCATTGTCCTGCTGATCCTGAACTTCATGCAGTCCATCACGATTCCTTACGGCGTGATCGGCCATGAAGGCAGTACGATCCTGGTTATCTTGAACGGGCTGCGGATGTTGAATCGGAATGTTTAGTCCGCTCTCCTCAATTGCTTAAATCGATCCTTTCCGATTCCTTCAGCCCAAGAGCCGGAGCTAGGCTGAAGGAATCTTGAAAGATACAAGGGAAGGGGCTATGCTTTTAATAACCATTGCTGATGCTAATAACGATTTAGGCTAGACTATACTTCAGACCATAAAGGAGCACGCAACGAATGAATGCTTTCACAAAAGTACACGACCGAAAAAATACACGTTCCGTTAAATGGGATGCCGTCGGAACCATCTACAAGCTGGAAGACCCGTCAGATATCCTGCCGATGTGGATTGCGGATATGGACTTCCCTGCCCCGCCGCCTGTCCTTGAGGCCTTGCATAAAAGGCTCGAGCACGGCATTTTCGGCTATTCGTTCATGTGTGAAGAATGCCGCACAGCTGTAATCGACTGGCACGCAAAACGGAACGATTGGCACATCAAACCGGAGTGGCTGCTGTTCCATCACGGAATCATCCCGGCAATCGCCTCGATCATCGAAACGTTCACCGAGAAAGAAGATAAAATAGTGGTTTCGCCGCCTGTCTACCCTCCGTTTTTCCAGCTTGCTGAAAATCAGGGCCGCGAAGTCCTGTATTCGCCTCTTGTCGAACAGGACGGCCGCTACACGATCGATTTCCGGGACTTCGAGGAAAAGCTGCAAAGCGCTTCGCTGTTCATTTTCTGCAACCCGCACAATCCCGGCGGACGCGTATGGACCCAAGCCGAATTGCAGGAAATCGTCCGGTTGTGCAGCAAGCATGACGTCCTCATCATTTCAGATGAAATCCATGGCGACTTGATGATGGGCTCAAACCGCCACATCCCGCTGGAGAAGATCGCCGGTGCAGAAAGCCACCGGATCTTTACATGCATGGCGCCCACCAAAACATTCAATCTGGCCGGCATCCAAGTGGCGATGATTGTGGCCACTGACGAAGAAAAGCGTTTGAAGCTCGAGGAGCACGCGGCGGCCCACGGCAACGGCATGCTGAACTCTTTTGCCCCTGCCGCTTTGTTGGCGGCTTACAACGAAAGTGAAGAGTGGCTTACGGAAATGCTCTTCACCATTTCTGAAAACATGGATTTCGCCGTCCAGGCGCTTGCTGTGAAAGTTCCGGCGCTGCGCATCGTGAAGCCGGAGTCCACGTACTTGTTGTGGATCGACTACCGGGCACTTGGGTTATCGGAAGATGAAGTGATGGAGAAACTCCTTTCGGAAGGAAAAGTCGCCTTGGAGCCCGGCAGCAAGTACGGCGAGGCCGGCCGCGGCTTCCTGCGGATGAATGTCGCCTGTCCGCGCACCGTTTTGGAAGACGGCATCAACCGGGTTGCCAAAGCGCTTCAAGAATAAAATAAATATCCATTAGTCCTGCCCCTCGGACCGTGCTGCTTGAAGCACGGTCCGAGGGGCTTTTGGTTTCTTCAGAAGAAAACTCATATACCGAAAGGCTAACGTAAGGGGGATCTTTAAGGCGGCGATTTTAAAAACAAAAAGACGGTGCCGGTTTTCCGGCACCATCTCCAAATTTGAGAACCTTTGACGCAGGGGAAGGCTTTACGCTTCCTGCGCTTTGTTTTTCTTCACGCTGATTAATGCGCCAACTGCCACAATCCCTAGCAGCACTGCCCAGAAAATCAACTTCCACTCAGCTGAGTGGGCGAAGTCATACGGCAGTATACCAAGATCTTTATGCGCTAATGTCAGGACCGTCAGCTTCACGCCCACCCAACCGACAATGACGAAAGCTGTGGTTTCGAGCTGCGGATATTTTTCCAGCAGCTTGACGAATTTATGGGCGGCAAAACGCATGATGATAATTCCGACGATACCGCCTGCCAGCATGACGCCGAACTGGCCGCCGTTGATGCCGCCGATTTCCATAGCGCCCAGATGCGGCAAGGTCATAGCCAGTGCCACGGCAGCGAGCATCGAATCGACCGCGAATGCGATATCCGCCAGTTCCACTTTCAGGACGGTCATCCAGAAGCCGGACCCTTTTGTCGCTTCAGGCTCCAAGGAATGCTCCTTGCCTTTCCGCTGATCGTAAATGTGCTTGAATGCGATAAACAACAAGTACGCGGCCCCGAGCGCCTGGATCTGCCAAACGTCCACCAAAAGCGTGATCATGAACAATGCGGCAAAGCGGAACACAAACGCCCCCACCAATCCGTAGAACAACGCCTTTTTCTGCTGTTCCTTTGGCAAGTGCTTGACCATGACCGCCATCACGACGGCGTTATCCGCAGCCAGCAACCCCTCGAGCGCCACCAGCACGAGCAGCACCCATAAATACTCCAATAAAATTGCTTCCATCTTCCATCCCCCTCTTTTTGGCCAACAAAAAAGACCCATGCCTAATTAAAGGCAAAGGTCTTGCTAAGCAAAATTCATTGCTATCACAACCGATGGCGCAAAGCCATGTAATGACGACTGTGAAATAGGTTTCCCTATAGCTACTCCCCTTTGACGAATGTCAAAAGTCTCTTGAGTTGTATCATTAGAATACCATACCGGAAGGCTGAGCGGCACAGTAAATTTGTCTGAATTATGGCGCATCCGGACATTTCGTTTTAGTCTCTTGCTGCCTCCCTCTAGATTCAGTGGCTTCAAACGGGCTAAAAAGGGTATGGAATAAAAAGCGAATGTCAGGAGTGAGGCAGAATGAAAGAACTATTAACAATGAAAGAAGTGGAAAACTATCTCCAGGAACCAGGGCTGCAATTCCTTTATGTACTGACCACCAGTTGAAGCGTCTGCCATGGGCTACTTCCTCAGGTTGAGGAAGCGATGAACGAATTTCCGCGAATCGAAACAAGGGAAGTCAATGCAGAAGAAATCCCGGAACTCGCCGGTTTCTTGTCCATTTTCACTGTCCCTGTCCTTGTCTTGTTTGCCGACGGAAAAGAAATCCTGCGGGAAGCCAGATTTGTGCATGTAGACGAATTCAAACGGAAAATCGAAAAGATCTATACCGGCTTTTATTCGTAAAGCAACACAAAAAGGAGGCAGCGAATCGCTGCCTCCTTTTTGATGCTTATAAAATATCTGACCAGATCTTGATGGCTGTGACCAGGATGAGCAGCGCCAAAATCCACTGGAGGTATTTTGTGTTCATCTTCTGCCCCAGCTTCGCGCCAAGCGGGGCAGCCAAGAGACTGGCCACAATCATCACTGCTGCAGGCCCGTAAAGGATTTGGTCGGTGACGATTTTCCCCACGGTCGAACCGATGGATGAAATGAACGTAATCGCAAGCGACGTTGCAATGGTCATGCGCGTCGGAATCTTCAGGACGACCAGCATGATCGGCACGAGGATGAACGCTCCTGCTGCTCCGACAATGCCTGCCGCAATACCGACGATGAATGCCAAACCGGCAGCCAGCCATTTGTTGAACGTGACTTGATCAAGCGGAATGTCATCGACGCCTTTTTTCGGCATGAACATCATGATGACGGCAATGGTTGCCAAAATCGCATAGACGATATTGATGGCCCCTTCCGACAGCAAGGTTGAACCATAGCCGCCGATGAAACTGCCCAGCAAAATCGCTCCACCCATGTAAACAATGAGTGTCCGATTGATATAGCCGCTGCCACGGTAAGCCCAGACGCCAGCGATCGTCGCGAAGAACACCTGGATCGCACTGATGCCTGATACTTCATGGGCGCTGAATGCCGTATACCCCAACATCACCGGTATATAGAGAAGCATAGGGTATTTGATGATGGAACCCCCGATGCCGACCATTCCCGAGATGAATGAGCCGATAAAACCGATCAAGAAAATAACGATAATAAAATCTATACTCATCCTAACTCCACCTTTCTAAAAGGAAAAAGGGCATCGGAGATACCCTTCCCTGCTTTTAGCCTTTCTGGATCCAGAATTTAAGGACGTCGCCATCTTCTTGGATATCCAAAAGTTCATGGCCTCCGGATTTCGCCCAAGCCGTCATGTCCGCTTTTGCGCCTTTATCTGTTGCAAGGATTTCAAGCACCTGCCCTGATTCCATGTCTTTCATTTCTTTTCTTGTTTTTACGATCGGCATTGGGCAAGCCAAGCCTTTTGAGTCTAATACTTTATCTGCGTTCATCAAAATCTCTCCTTTTGGGTTGTGTTGTTTTAGAGTGTTGGTAACCGATACTCCGCAAAACAGCTTCGCTTGCCAGGGGGCTTGCGCTGAGCTAACTCGGCCTCGTTGCACTTCGCCCGAGTGGATCTCAGCACTTCGCTTGGTCCCCTAGGCGTCTTCGCTGTTTTGCTGCATATCTAAAATATTTCTTAGCGCAGAAGCGCCTTTTAAGCTTTTTATTTCAAGAAATTATCTCACTGCACAGCGGTTCGGTCCGATTTCCATTTCGCGCTGGACTTCGTCGTCCGGTATGATTTTCCCCATGTTCGTCTTGCGGATATCCTGGTAAGCATTCGGCTGCGGCGGCAGGTTTTTCGTTACCATATCGTGGAACTCCTGCTCGTCTTCAATATTCAAGCCGTGGTTTTCTTTGAACAGGTCGCCTAGTTTTTTCGCGACGCTGCCGTCCTCGTTAAGCTCTTCGATGATCATGAAGTGAGCCGGCAATACGATCAGCTCATCGGCCAATTCTGCATAGCGGCTATAAAGTGATTCACGCAAGTCGCCTACCCAGTCTTCTGCTAGACCGGCAAGGTCAGGGCGTCCGATGGAATCGATGAACAAAATGTCGCCTGTCATCAAGTACTGGTCATCTACGATAAAGGATGTTGAACCGATTGTATGGCCTGGTGAGTATAATGCTTCAATCTCAATTTTTGCATCGCCGATCGCCACTTCCAATCCATTGACCAATTTCGCATAGTCGAATACCACTTCTTCTGCATCCGCAGGCGGCAAGTAATACGTTGCGCCAGTCGCTTCTGCAATTGTGCGGCCTCCTGAAATATGGTCAGCGTGCAAATGCGTGTCGAATACGTGCTTGATCGTTGCACCTTTTTCCTGCGCGAAATCCAAGAAGACATCAGCCATGCGAGTTGCGTCGATGATTGCAGCTTCGCCGCCGGAGATGGCCATGTAAGACAAGCAGCCTTTTCCGATACGGACGAACTGGTACAATTCGCCGCCGTTTTTCAAATCGCCGACTTTCACTGGTTCCAAATGTTCGCTCCAGGCTTTCATGCCGCCTGCCAAGTACGCCGCGTCGACGCCTTCTTCAGAAAGCATTTCGGCTACCATGATAGAAGATCCTTCTTTTGCACAAACCACAAGGATGTCTCTGTCTTTTGGAAGCTCTGAAACCACTTCTTCGACTCCGTCCAATAAATCAAAATAAGGTGTGTTCAAATATTGGATATTGCCGCCTTCGATTTTCCAGTCGGCGAATGCGTCGCCGTTGCGCACATCAAGGATGAACAATGGTTCGTTGTCGATTACTTTTCTTGCTACTTCTTTCGCTGTCAATGCTTTTACTGCCACTATAATACCTCCCGGTGTATTTTATCGTTTAAATTTTTTTAATTAGAATGTCAATGTAACGTCTGCGTCTTTAGCGAAATCAAGGAATGTTACCGCTCCGCCGACATCAATGCCGTCTACAAATGCTTCTTTTTCAAGTCCGTTCAAGTCCATAGTCATTTGGCAACCGATGAATTTCACGCCAAGTTCCTGTGCCATTTCCACAAGTTCCGGAATTGCCGGTACGTTCGCTTTTTCGAAGCCTTCTGCCAAGTCTTCCTTGCCTTCCGGCAATGCCAATTGACCGTATGCTTCTTTGTGGATCAGGTTCAACCCTTCAAATGTAAAGAAGATTGCCACTTCGTGGTCGCTTGCTGCTGCTGCAGTTGCTATATTGTACACTTTGTATGCGTCGAATAAAGATCCGTTTGATGCAATGATTGCTGTTTTTGCTGCCATTTTTAAATTCCTCCAATAATGTGTTTTATTTTTGGTTTATGCGTTGTCCTGTTCGATGTCGCCGTCCCATACGGACATGCCTTCATTTACGTTTTTCACGCGGTTGAAGCCTTTTTCAGCCAATTGCTTCGCTGCAAAATCGCTGCGGTTGCCTGTGCGGCAGATGACGAAAACTTCTTTTTCTGAATCCAGTTCGCCTGCACGCCCTTCAAGTTCCCCAAGCGGAATCGATACTGCGCCTTTTACATGGCCGAATGCATATTCTGCCGGTTCGCGGACGTCCAAGACGATGACATCGTCGCGCCCAAGCTGCTCCTGCAATTCGCTGTTCGTCACGGTGTGCGGGAATTTGGCTTCGTCTTTTTCTTCTGATGAGTCTGCTTTGCGCAAGTAATGCTTCAACACGTCGCCTTCTTCAGAAGTGCCAAGATACTGGTTTCCGCTGCTTTTTGCCCAGGCTTTCATATCTGCGAGCGATCCTTTGTCAGTCGCCTGCACTTCAATCACTTGCCCTGGCTCTAAATCTTTCATCGCTTTTTTCGTGCGCACGATTGGCATCGGGCATGCAAGCCCTTTAGCATCAAGAATTTGGTCTGTTTTAATCATCAAGATTCCTCCTAATTACCTCATGGGGTATATTAATCTTTAAAAAAATTTATTCGGTCGGGCCATCCCAGTCGAGCATGCCGCCATCCATGTTGATGACGTTATAGCCGCGGCTTTGGAGCAGCTGTGCCGCCATACCGCTCCGGTTGCCGGATCGGCAAACGAGGACATGCTCTTTGGACTTGTCGATGTCCTGAAGACGGAACTCCAGAAGGCTGAGCGGAATATTCACGGCTCCCGGAATCTTCCCGGCTCTCACTTCTTCTGTTTCCCGTACATCTATAATTGAAACTTTGTTATTGGCGTTCATGTATTTTTCCACTTCTTGCGTTGTCATGCGATTCATCGGTTTTCCTCCTCTGAATGGTGAATGGATTATGGACGGTAACTGCCCATGCCGCCTCTTACGTTGATCACTTTGTCGAAACCTTTTTTCTTCAAAAGAGCGGCTGCTTTGCTGCTTCTCATGCCGCTTTGGCAAATCACATAAGTTTCCTTGTTTGCATCAAGTTCGCCGATGCGCGCGGGCAATTCGTTTAGCGGGATGTTCTTGAATTCCTTGATCCGGTTCGCTTTGTACTCAGCCGGCGTCCGGACATCGATGAACTGCTTCCCTTTCCCTTTCAGTTCAGGTTTCAGTTCATCTGTCGAAATGGACTTGGTCCCTTTTGACGGAGTGAGGGCCCGGTAGCCGATAAAGACGATTACTGCACCGATTAAAATCATTACCCAAGTGTCCATACTACCCCTCTTTTCCATTTAGTTTAGAGTTGAACTAATGAATTTTATTTTTCGATATTCCGCGAAACAGCTACGTAAAACCGCTTGCTCCTTCGCGCTATGCGCTTCGTCGCAAAGACAGGGAACAAACGCCCTGTCTTTGCCGCGGGCAAGCCCGATGCCCAAAGCGACCGGAGCGAGTTTTATGCCATTTATTAATTGAACAGATATTTTTTAGATGAACAGATTCACGTTGCCGTCTTCAGCGCCAGCCAGGTAAGCTGCAACTCCGGCGTATGTTACGTCGTCGAGCAATTCTTCCTGTTTCAGTCCGAGAAGGTCCATCGTCATCGTGCAGGCCACCAAATCGATTTCCTGTTCCTGCGCCATCTCGATCAGCTGCGGCATTGTCATTGCGTTGTGCTTGTTGATGACTTGTTTGATCATTTTCGGCCCCATGCCGACCATGTTCATATTGGACAAGCCCATCTTGTCTGCGCCTCTTGGCATCATTTTCGCGAACTGCCGTTCAAGGAAGGTTTTCTTCACTGCCGGTGGATTGTCTTTACGCAATGCATTCAATCCCCAGAAAGTATGGAAGATGGTCACCTTGTGGTCATAAGCTGCTGCACCGTTTGCGATGATATATGCTGCCATCGCTTTGTCGTAATCCCCGCTGAATAAAATAATGTTTGTTGATTTTGTTTGTTCCACTATCTTGTTTCCTCCATCCAATATACCCTAAGGGGTATTTAAAAGTCAAAATAAAAAAATCACCGGCTTGAGCAACAAAGTTTTAATACCTACATGGGTATCCTAACATCCGAGATGACCTGCGTCAACCCGAAAGCTTAAA
Source organism: Planococcus chinensis (assembly GCF_042681545.1). NCBI lineage: Bacteria > Bacillati > Bacillota > Bacilli > Caryophanales > Caryophanaceae > Planococcus > Planococcus chinensis. Next base: position 100,620 of record NZ_JBHUFW010000008.1, on the reverse strand, counting down.
TCGATTTCTTATCTTCTTTTTATCTACTTTTTACAAGAAGGCTTACTGCATCTTTAACCAATTTGTCGGTGCTTTCCCCGTTTTCAAGGCTTTCCCGTACACATTGCTCGAGGTTTTCGCTGACAATCACTCCGATCGTGCGGTCCACTGCGCTTCGTACAGCTGACAATTGAGTTACTACGTCACGGCAATCATCGTTTTTCTCGATCATGCGCAGTACACCTTTGAGCTGGCCTTCAATCCGCTTCAAGCGGTTCTGAACTTGTTTATCGTATTCCATTATGGTTTGCCTCCTTAATTCTTAACTTCATTACCCTTAGTATATACCCTTAAGGGTATAAAATCAACCCATTAGCTCAGCACAATAAATGGGCCATTTAGAGCGCCAGCTGCTTGCTGCAGCTGCGCGCCAAAGATGGCCCGTTTCATCAATCAAACCGCGCAATTATTCGGGCCTGTCTCCATTTCACTTGCCTTTTCCGGTTCCGGCTTGAGTTTCCCCATATTGGTCTGCTGGATTTCTTCATAGGCGTTCGGCTGTTCTTTCAGGCCCTCCGTCACCCGCTTGATAAAGCTGGCTTCGTCTTTGATCTGCAGCCCTTCATTCTTTTCATAGAGGACGCTTAATTTTTCCGAGACGCTGCCGTCTTCATTCATCTCGCCGGATTCTGCATAATGGGCCGGCAAGACGAGCAGGTCCCCGGCAAACTCTTTATAGCGCTTGTTCAATGTTTCATACAAATCGTCTGCCCAATCTTGCGCTTTCCCGGCCAGATCCGGGCGGCCGATCGATTCGACAAAAAGGATATCGCCTGTCAGAAGGTATTGATCATCGACAAGGAAGGTCGTACTGCCGATTGTATGTCCCGGCGAGTATATCGCTTCTATTACCGTTTTGCCGACCTCCAGCTTCAGCCCGTCCGTGGCTGCTTCAAAATCAATCACCACTTCGTCAGCATCCTCCGGCGGCAGATAATATGCAGCCCCCGAATCGTCAGCCAGCGCTTTGCCTCCTGAAATATGGTCAGCATGCAGATGGGTATCCAATACGTATTTAATGGTCAAGCCATTTTCCTGAGCAAACTTCTTATAGTTTTCAATCATGCGGTTCGCATCGATCACCGCAGCTTCGCCATCCGATTCGATCAAATAGGAAAGGCATCCTTTTCCGAGGCGGACAAATTGATAGATGGCTCCGCCTTCCACATCCCCGATTTTCACCGGTTCCAGCTGTTCACTCCAGGCAGCCATTCCGCCTTCAATGGAGTAGATGTTCTCAAATCCACTCTCTGTCAGATACTCCGCCGCTTGCTTCGACGTATTCCCTTTTGCACAAACCGTATACACCGGCCGGTCTTTCGGAAGATCCGCAAGCTCCGATGACCCGGAACTTTTCAGCTCTTTGAACGGAATGTTCAGAAGCTGCACATTGCTTCCTTCGATTTTCCAGTCCTTTGAAGCCTCAGTGTCACGGACATCCAAGATATATACTGGCTCCTGCTTGATCACCTGATCCGCAACGTCCTTTGGCGATATTGATTTTACCGTCATGTAGAATTCCTGCTAGCATTCAGTACCTTTACCGCACGGGGTATAGAACGGGTTAAAAAAAATCATTGGCGGTTAGACAGATTTATCGATGCACCCGATCAATCTTTCTTCAATGTCCACAGCAATTTCCTTGATCGAATCCTTCTGGACCATCTCAATCAATGCACTCGGTTTCGGCATTCCGATTTTTGTCGTACCGTCTTCCTCATAAACAACAATTTTACATGGAAGGAAATAGCCGACCAGCAAATCTTCGGACAAAACCCGGTTCGCTTCCTGCGGATTGCAGACTTCCAGTATCGTAAACGGTGTATCAAAGTCGGTGCCTTTTTCCTGAAGTTTCGCAGTTAGATCAAAATTCCATAGGACCCCGAACTTTTCTTCCTTCAGGTTCTCTTCAAGCGCACGGACAGCTTCCTCGCGGCTTTTCGTTGTTTCTACAGTGTAATTGAACATGTTGGTGCTCCTCTCTTTTTATAAACTCGGTCTTTGGTAAATTTCCCTCATTCATCCGAATAAAACATTTTTTCGCCAAATCGTATTTAGAACTTCCCGGCTAAAGTGAATAATAAAAAAGCGATTCCTCCCAGGAACGCAAGTTTTTGGGACGGTCATAACGCATTCCAAAAAGTTTTCATGTTCTGCCCCTTTCATCAACCGAATTTTGCGACGATGCCGTAATGCCTGTCGTTCAAGCGCACCACTTCCGGAACAAACCCGTTCTGCCCGAGCAGTTCCGCCATTTCTTGCGAAGAGATTTTGTGTTCCAGCGGCGGGCCGACGGCAGTCGCGACTTTCTCCCACTCAACGATCATCAAGGAACCGCCGGGCTTTAATATTCTTTTTGCTTCATTGATGGCTATTACCACATCCGGCACTTCATGGATGACGAATGCAGCCATTACCTTGTCCACCAATCCTTCACTCAGCGGGATGTTCTCCAAATCGCTGACAATGTACTCGACGTTCACAAGCCCTTCTTTTGCCGCCCGCTCTTTCAGCAGCGCCAGCATTTTCGTTTCGATGTCCACTGCATAGACCGGGCCATCCACTTTTTGGGCCATCGGAATGGTGAAATAGCCGTTCCCTGCGCCCAAGTCCGCTACGGCATCAGCCGAATTCAGCTTCAGATGCTGCAGCACAGCTTCTGTCGGCAAGAGTGTCCGGCGCTCTTCACTGAACAGCACTTCCGCTTTTCCTGGATCGAATTGTTTTCCGCTCATTGAATAATTCCTCCTTTCTTTTAAACCCCTCGGGGTATGTATGCCTATAAGACTATCGCTTCGGCTTCCGGGAAACAATCGATACGACTCGGCATCTCACCCGAAGCAAAAGAAAAGCGTCCGGGAACCTGCTTTCCCCCGGCCGCTACTTATTTTCAAGGCACCATAGGCAACCCCTTGTCCTCTGGTATTTATCCTTTATTCCGCATCGGCTCGAGAGCGTTCGTCCAGGCAACGACCTGATCGAGCATCGCTGTTACGGACTTTTCATGGACCTCCGCCGGCTTGAACTCCTTCATTTTGACAAAATCCGTGAACAGCGACATCGCCGGATGGGCGCGCACGGAAGCCACCTGCAGCTCTGCCAAGATGATGCGCAAGGATTCAGCTGCCCGGACCCCGCCTGCCGAGCCGTAGCTCACGATGCCGGCCGCTTTATTGTTCCACTCGATATACAAATAGTCGATGGCATTTTTCAGCGCTGACGTCACTCCTCTATTGTATTCAGGGCAAATAAAGACATAGCCATCCAGCTCGGCAACTTTCTTCGACCATGGAATCGCTTCCGGCGTCTGGTAGTCCTGGCTATAGGCAGCGGAAATCGGTTCGGCGTACATCGGCAGATTGAATTCCGCCAGATCCACGATTTCGTATTCCGCATCCCCGCGCTTGTCCGCTATGCCTTTGACCCATTCCGCCACCTGCGGGCTTTTGCGCCCCGGCCGTGTGCTTCCTGTAATAATGCCAATCTTCGTCATCGATATCGTCCTCCTCAATTTGTGATTGTCTATACCGGTGAACTTTCACTCCTTGATGCACTTTCATCATAAGAGAAATATCCCTCGATTTCAAATTAAATACCGAATATTCTTATAAATTAACAAAAAGAAGAATCTCATGCAGCACGGCCGAGAACTTTATCGGCCTTTTTAGCCTTGTCCTTCCGTTTTTTTCATTTTCAACGGAATGAAGAAATGGGAGGTGTTTTCCCACTGGAGTTCCTGCGCTAAAACAGCAAACGTGGAACGGAAAAATTCCTGTACGGCTTTGCCGGTGCCATTCGACGCAGCGGCGCTTTCCAGGTCCAAAAAGTACTCGCTGAGCGACTGGTCATAATAGGCCTGCGCGGGCTTCACCGAAGGGCCATTCAAGTCCTTGTAGATAAACGGGTAAGGCAGGACGAAAAAGGACGGCACATCCACATTGCCGTCGCCGAGCCAGAACCCGTATTCAATCATGGGTTCGTCAAACGCCGCTTTTTCGATTACTTTGTCTTCCGGGAACGGCTCCATTCTGCTTTTGATGAGGAGCATCGATACATCGAACGTTCCCCAGAAAAGGGCCGGCAACATTTTCCTACAGCGCAGCGGCGCGAGGAATTTCTGCTGTTCCTGAAGGGCAAAATGAAAAAGCCGCAGCCCTCTCATTGCCGCCGGCTGGTCGAATGCCAACGGTGTATGGTCTTCGTCCAGGCCCTTTTGATAAGCCATCTCCTGCGGCTTTGGGTTGATGGCGACGCCGATGCCGCGGGAAGTAAGCGATCCGAACACTTCATCATAGTAATCCTTGATGGATTTGGAAGCTGCCAATTGAAACGCTTCAACCTCCCCATCGGCGTGCACGAGGATCCGGCTGTTTCGGATATCCAGATCAAGCTGAAAGACATTCCCTTTCCAAAACAACAGTCCGGTAGAGAAGCCATCCGGGGTAACGGCGAGTGCCACATGCGCCCATTGCGGTTCCTGCTGTGCGGTTTCCAGTTTTATTTTCCCGAGAATCTGCGAGATCAAATGCAAGGTGAATTTGGTTTCTGCCCATTCCGAATGCCTGATCACGTCCATCTTCATCCATCCCCTCTTTTACAACGCCTTTTTACTGTCCGAATCCAGCGGTTTCCAGCATTACGATGACCAAGTCTTTCCTTTTCTTGCCTGTCCACTGAGTATTCGATATGCCGGCCCGAATTCCTTTTTACGAGCCTAATTTGTCAATAAAACTCAAAAAGCCCGCAGAGAAAGCGATGCTTTTCTCTGCGGGCTTTGGATCCTGAATTCATAGAGTGTTTACTTTGTTTAGCAGCCGGCCGGCGCTCCGACTATTACAAGGCCGGACTGCTCGCCTTGCGTCTCGAAATCCAGCGTCAGGCTTTCGGCAGCCTCTTTTGCATCCGGGGCAATCGCTGTGCGGATTCCGTTGACGTCCGCCACTTCATCCGCTGCTTCCGGTGCATCAAGCGACAAGCCGATCGACGGTCCGCAGCAGCCGGCTGTCGCATAGATGCGCAGGCTTTCGGCGTTATGCTCTTCGAGGATCGTTTGGATGTATTGTTTTGCTTCATCTGTGATTTTCATGGAATCTGTCTCTCCTTTTGGGTGAAAGTTTATTTTATTTTTGTGTCAGGCGTTCGGAAAAATCCGCTGCAGCGACTCTTTCATTTGCGGTTTTACGCTGATTTTAGGGCGCACGGCGGTTGCCTGGGCTTCCGCTTCCCCGATGCTTCCGGCTTTTCCCAGCGCTAGGAGTGTGCCGATGGCCACAGTGCCGGTGCGGTTGCTCCCTCCTGCACAATGGAAATAAACTTTCTTGCCATCGTTGTAGGCATCGACGACCTCTTCAATCGCTTTCTTGACCGATTCATCCTGATGTTCTTCGGAATCGTCAACAATCGGGCTGTGGATGCGTTCATATCCGTAATCGTCTTCGGCCGCTTCGGCGCGCAAATCGACTACTAGGTCAACCTGTTCCGTTTCGACTGCATCCTTGGCATCTGCTGCCCCGCCGATGAAAATGCGGTCTTTTACGAGTTCTTGATAGTTTTTGGTCATTTCGGTCCCGCCTTTTCTGATAATGTCTGGCTCCAGTCGATGATTTCCTGGCCTTCCAGGTAGCGCTCGGTATCCATCGCGGCCATGCAGCCGGACCCTGCCGCCGTAATCGCTTGGCGGTAGCGCTTGTCCTGCACATCGCCGCAGGCAAAGATGCCCGGGATGTTTGTTTCAGTAGTGCCAGGCACCACCTGGATATAGCCCGTTTCATCCGTCTCAATCTGTCCGTCCAGGAAAGCCGTATTCGGAGTATGGCCAATCGCCACGAAAATGCCGTCTGTTTCGATGATCTCTTCTTCCCCTGTTTCGCCGTTGCGTACTTTCAACCCGGTCACTTTCATGCCGTCGCTGACCACTTCAACCGGCATGCGGTTCAGTTTCCATGAAATCTTTTCGTTTTGGCGGGCCCGGTCCTGCATGATTTTGGAAGCCCGCAATTCGTTCCGGCGATGGACAATAACGACTTCTGTTGCAAACTTCGTCAGGAAGCTTGCTTCTTCCATCGCTGAATCCCCACCTCCCACAATGACGATTTTTTTGCCGCGGTAGAAAAAACCATCGCATGTTGCACACGTGCTGACACCGGTGCCGATGTTCTCGGCTTCGCCGGGAATCTGCAAAAGTTTGGCGGAAGCGCCGGTGGACAAGATAAGCGCTTCTGCCGCCACTTCACCTATGCCATTGACCTGCAAAAGGAATGGGCTTTGCGAAGTATCGACTGAAGTGACCCAGCCGCTTTTGAAAACCGCACCGAAGCGTTCAGCCTGCTTGCGCATATTGCCGATCAATTCCGGGCCTAGAATGCCGTCGGTGAAGCCGGGAAAGTTCTCGACTTCGGTCGTCAGCGTCAACTGGCCGCCCGGCTCGTTCCCTTCAATAATCAGTGGATTCATGTTCGCTCTTGCCAAGTAAATCGCTGCTGTGAGACCGGCAGGGCCGGTTCCCAGGATGACTACTTTATGCATGCTGCTCCCCTCCAACGGATTATAGGATGAATTCTTTCAACTGGGTATAGCCGATTTTTTCTTCCTGCAGCCATGGGATCACGGCGCATTTTGGAGCCAGTTCATCGTTAACTTTCTTGATCCATTTCTTCTCGGAATTCGCCCGGCCGCGTAATATCGGATCTGCCGTGTCCGTAGCGTACAGGCTTTGGTTAATGACCCACCATTCCGGTTCGATCTGGGCGCGCTTCAAGTCCTCCTGCAGCCGTGCCGCTTCGAGTACAGGCGTCGCTTCCGCCAGCGTCACAATGACCACAGCGGTTTCCTGCGGATTGCGCAGGCGCGGCAGGAGTTTTTTCACGCTTTCCGGCACGTCACCGGCCGAACGGCTCATCTCTTTATGGTAGGCTTCGGTCGAATCCAGCAGCAGCAGCGTATGGCCGGTCGGCGCCGTGTCAATTACGACAATCTCGTTCTCCGATTTCTCAACCACCGCTGCAAACGCTTGGAACAGGGCGATTTCTTCCGTACACGGCGATTCCAGGTCTTCCTGGAGATAGGCCAGCTCTTCTTCGCTCAGCCCATTCCCGGCATTGGCAAGAACGGTTTGTTTGTACCGTGCGACTTCGATTTGGGGATTGATGCTGCTGATGGACAAATTATCGCGCGCCTCGCTTCCTGCAAACGTATAGGCCAGATGCGCAGCCGGATCCGTCGTAGTCAAATGGACACGATGCCCTTTTTCGGACAAGCCCACCGCAATGGCTGAGGCAATCGAGGTTTTGCCGACGCCGCCTTTGCCCATTGTGAAGATGACCCGCATATTCTTTTCAGAGAAATCTTCAATCACTTGATTCAACCCCGGAAGGGCCAATGCTTCTTCGCTGGCATCTTCCACTTCGAAATTCGTCATGGCGTACGAGCTGAACAGGTGGCGCAAGTTCTCCACGCCAGTCAGAGAATAGGAAACAAACGGCAGCGCAAACGTCATGACCTGTTTCAAGGCTTCTGGCGTTTCTTGCAGCGCTTGCCGCTGGCGGCTGTAGAATGCGGCCGATACCGCATCTTCCGGCTGGTGCGTCTGCAGCAGTCCGTTCACAATCAGCAATTGGTTGCGGATGCCGATTTCTTTCAATTCGGCCGAAGCGCGCTCCGCTTCAAGCAATGACGAATTGTCGGGGCGCGCAATCAGCAGCAGCGCCGTCTTTTCCCGGTCGGAAAGGGAGGCGACCGCTTTTGCGTACATCTCTTTTTTCCCTTCCAAGCCTGAGAGCGGCCCGAGGCAAGAAGCGCCGTGCGTGCTTTCTTCCAGGAATCCGCTCCATGCCGTCGGCAGCTGCAGCAGCCGCAGCGTGTGGCCGGTCGGTGCCGTATCAAACAAAACATGATCGAATTGCTCTAAGATGGTTTCATCCGCCAGCAAATGCGAGAATTCATCAAAGGCGGCAATTTCTACCGTACAGGCGCCGGACAACTGCTCTTCCATGGTGGCCAAGACCGCCTCCGGCAGTTTGCCGCGGTACGGGCCAACCACGTTTTCCTTGTAAGCCCGCGCCGATTCTTCGGGATCGATGTTGCATGCTGAAAGATTGGCAACGCTTGGAATAGCCATCGGCTCGTTCGTCAAGCCGACTTCCAGCACATCCTGCAGGTTGGAGGCCGGGTCAGTGCTGACCAGCAGCACTTTTTTTCCTTGATCAGCCAAAGCGACCGCCGTGGCACAAGCCGTCGAAGTCTTCCCGACTCCGCCTTTGCCGGTGAAGAACAGAAACGGTGTCAGGGGCATCTTTTTCGGATTGAACAATGAATACATATGGGTCTCTCCTTTAGTTGCCAAAATTGACGGACACACGTACCCGCGGTTTTTCCTGCAATTCGGCCGGCGTTGTTCCGAACCATTCCGCCAGCTCTTCATTTGTCGGATACTCCGCCATCTTCACGATTTCTCCATCGACCAGGACCACAGGAAGCGCTTCCGGCCCCTTTTCTGCCAACGCTTGGTGGACGGTCCCGTTTTCGACAAACGCCCCCGGGTCATTGGTCAGGTTATAGCGCGTGATCGTGAAGCCTTTCTTTTCAAGCGAATAAACAGCAGAAGCAATGCGGGTCAACTCCGGGTCTACAACGGGTCCGCAGACGCCAGTAGAGCAGCACATCGCCGGATCAAAGATTTCTACTTTTTTCATGATAAATTCTCCTCCATTACAATAGTAGAATATAAGAATGTTCATTTGAGAAAAAAAGCCGCGATACCAGATCACGGCTCTTTTATTACTTGCCTGTTTCTGCGAACTGGCGGATGCGTGCACCGATTTCATCGCGGACGTTCTGGAAGACGGACCACTTTTCCTCTTCCGTGCCTTGCGCTTTCGCCGGGTCTGTAAAGCCCCAGTGGTCGCGCTTGACGTGAGGCGGCGTCATCGGGCATTTGTCCGCTGCGTCGCCGCAAAGGGTTACGACAAAGTCCGCATTGTTCAAGATGCCGGTGTCGATGACATCCGATGTCTGGTTGGAGATGTCGATGCCCACTTCGTTCATCGCTTTGACCGCGTTCGGGTTCAACCCATGTGCTTCAATGCCGGCACTCAGCACTTGCCACTCGTCTCCAAGAATTTCTTTCCCCCAGCCTTCCGCCATCTGGCTGCGGCATGAGTTGCCTGTGCATAGGAAATACAATGTTTTTTTCGTCATAATCTAAAACTCCTTTTCCGGTTCGATTGATCGTTTGTATAGTTAAAAATGCGCTGTATTGAAACCCTTACGAGCCGCAGCTGATCCGCAGGCCCTGCTTCTCAAGCTCGCGGATCCGCTCGTCCTGGTTCGGGATGAATTCCAGGATATGCAGCACCATTTCATACATATCGCTGTTTTTGTTCAAGGAATAGAAAATCCACTGGCCCTTCCGGTTTTCCTTCACCAGCCCGACATCGCGCAGTTTCCGCAAATGCTGGCTGATCGCTGACTGGGTGATGCCGAAGATTTCCACAAACTCGCAGACACAGCACTCATTTTTCTCAAGCAGCTTCATCATCGCTAACCGGGTTTTGTCCCCCAGCAATTTCAGGACGATGCTGGCTTTTTCAATTTCGATTTCCTTCGTTTTCACTTCCATCTCTTTTTTACCTCGCTTTCATCCATATGGGTTTTGCATTTATTGAAAGACGCTTTTAGTGTTTTTGGATATAACAACAGCATATCAGCATATGCTTATATGTTCAAGCAGCGTTCTGCTTAAATCCTTCAAGTGAAAAGTGGCTTTCCCGCTTTTACCCTTGCGAAGCCTCCAGCAAGAGGGGCGCGCCTGGGGAATGCGCTGCTCGCCACCGTTCCGCCTAACCCGCGTCGTTTGCGACATACCCGGTTGTATGGTATGTTGGGGATTGTAATAAACTTTGGATTCTTCGAGACTTTTCTTAGTCAATTTCCAGTCACGGAAAAGAGGGATTCGCATGAAATTGGAAAGCATTGAAACTCTTTTAACAACTGTTTGTGAATACAACACGGTGAGGATCACCCAGGTTTTTACTCGGGGTCCCATTGACTGGATCAGTGTCCGGTGCATCCCATCAACATCTACTTTAGAACTCACTTATTTGCAGGAGCAAAAAATAGAACTTCACGACTCGGTGAAGGAAGCTGCGGAAACCATCCTGCGGCAAATCCAGCCCGCTATTCCCAATAAAACAATAGAAGGGAAAAGCCAAGCTCTTCCCTTCTGATTTATTGCCGATATTCATTTTGCTGCTCCATTGTATGCCGCTTTTTGAAATAAAATTCTTATACAACTGAACGTGTTTTAAGGTTAAGACTTACAGCATCAGTGGATTCTTCCTGACTTTACTTAGTCAATTTCCAGTCAAGGGAAGGAGGAATCTACGATGAAGTTACAAAGTATTGAAAAGCTATTGGAAACCGTATGCCGGTTCAATTACGTAAAAATCACCCAAGTTTTTACCCGGCAAGATATCGATTGGGTCAGCGTGAGATGCGTCCCCAGCACAAGTACACTTGAATTGACTTATTTGACGACAGGCGAAGTCGAATGCTTTGCCTCAGTAGCCGAAGCCGCCCATGCTGTCCATGAGCAGCTCCGCCTCCAATAACCTTCTTCCCCCTGATGCGGTCAGGGGGTTTTTTTATGGAAAGCTATTCCATATACCGATGTTCCCTCAAACTTCTTAAACTTGCGATTTCCCGAAGCAGGGATTCGCCGATATTCGTCTCCCGCACCTTCTTCCGCTCCAGTTCCTCATCCACCAGGCGTTTGACTGACAAGACGTCGGTTTCTTTGCTGAGCACATCCTCTTTTGAATTGAAAAGCTGATGGGCCACAAGCTGCATGCCGTAGGAATTGTACAGGAGCGTGTAGCCGGCAATCCCGGTCGTCGACTGGTAGGCCTTTGAAAACCCGCCGTCGATGACCAGCATCTTGCCGTTCGCTTTGATCGGGTTTTCCCCGTCGATCTCCTTCACCGGCGTATGGCCGTTGATGATGCGGCCATGATCCGGATTCAAATCGAATTCAGCGAGCATTTTGCGGCACACGTCTTCGTCTTCGCGCAAGTAATAGTACGGATTCTTCCGTTCCTTATGCGTCTCTTTTTCCTTGATGAAATACCGCTCGAACGTGGTCATTTCCCGTTTGCCGAAGAGGGACGATTTTTCCCCTGTCCATAGGTACCAGACCATATCGGTCGCGAAATCATCCGTCTCTTCCGGGTGTGCGAATGCATAGCGGAGATAATGCTCGAAAACATCCAGCAGTTCACGCCCTGCATAGGTCTTTCCTTCGATCTCCATGCTTTCCATATTGCCTTCCTCGTCCAGCGGAATGCAGCCATGGATCAGGAGGTTGCCGTTGTATTTCAAATAAAGGCTTCCTTTTTTCATGAGGAAGTTCATATGCCGCGCCAGCTTTTCGGAATGCTGGATCGAGAACAGCAATTTATCCATCACTTGCTGCTCCTCTTCCAGCAATTCTTCCGGCTTCTCCGGATTGACCGTCGCAAAACACGTATTTTCCAGTGCGTACGTCTTGCCGTTGAGCGTGACTTCGTTGTTGGCATAATCGGCTTTCTCCAAAAGCAGGCGGTCCGCCATATCGAAGCACGGGCGCCGTTTGATGATCGGGCTCTCCAGCTTGAACTGGATGATGGAGATGGCCTGGTGGATCTTGGTGATCTGCAGCTGCTCCTGCTCGGTCAATTGTTCATCGGCAATGCGCTTCGGCCGGAACGCCGGGTTGTCATCATAGTATTTCTCCGCCAGGTTCAAAAGCGGGCGCAGGTTGATGCCATAGACATCTTCGATAATGTCGAGGTTATTGTAGCGCGCACAAATGCGGACGATATTCGCCAGGCACACTTTGGAGCCCGCAAAAGCACCCAGCCAAAGGACATCGTGGTTCCCCCACTGGATGTCGACCGAATGGTAGTCGATCAGCGTATCGACGATCTTATGCGGATCCGGGCCCCGATCGTAAATATCACCGACAACATGAAGATGGTCCACGACCAGCCGCTGCGTCGTATACGCCAACCCGATGATCAGCTTGTCCGCCTGTCCCAAGGAAATGATCTGTTCAAGCATTTTCCCGTAATAATCCTTCTTGTTCTTGAACTCGTCCGTCTTGTACAGCAATTCTTCGATGATGTAGACAAATTGCTTGGGCAGGGCTTTGCGGATTTTGGAGCGCGTGTATTTCGAGGACGCATAAGAAATCAGCTTCAGCATCCGTTCGATCACTTCGATATACCATTCCTGCAATTCCTTCTTGCTGCTGAAATGGCTCTTGATCATCTGCAGTTTTTCCTCCGGATAATACACCAGCGTCGCAAATTCATTGAGCTCTTTTTCTTCCATTTCATCCTGGAAAAGATCCCTGATTTTCACTTTCACATTTCCCGACCCGTTGCGCAGCACATGCTGGAATGCCTGATACTCGCCGTGCAGATCGCTGACAAAATGCTCCGTCCCTTTCGGCAGATCCAATATCGCTTCCAGATTGATGATTTCTGTCGCCACTTTTTCTTCACTATCGTATTTCTGTGCCAATAAATCCAAGTAATTCAAATTCAACATCCGGGCTCCTCCTCCAAAACTTATTCTCTGTACATCTGTATGTATTGCTTATATAGGTGAACCGATCAATATTCGTTGTGCTCCGCTTCGGGGATGCTGCTAAAACCATAATTGCCTTCCGCTTAAGTATAACAACCGAAGCGCATCCAGGTATATGGAAAGTCTGCCTTTCTTATGTAAAGGCGGAAACGTTGTACTTTACCGGGACAGATGATGTTAATCAAAGCCCCATAACGGGTATAGCATACCAACACGTCAACCAACCGAAGGAGGAAACAAAATGGATTCAACAATGTGGCTTTACATAGCACTCGCTATCGTTGTATTGGCGCTAATTGTAGCCGGAATCGGCGTTTTCCTGTTCATCAAGGGCATGAAAGAGCCGATGAAAAAGATCAAGGGCTCTGCAGACAATCTGAAAGACCGGATGGACAAGCTCAAACTGGAAACGACCAGCTTGCAGCACCATACAAACGAATTGAAGGAAGACATGCAGCAGAAAACCGAGAAAGTCACCGTTTTTCTTGATGCCGCAAAAGGCACCAAGAACTCGGTCGTCGACTTGAACGCATCGGTCCATGCCATCACGAGCGGAATTGCCTCACGAGTCGACCGCGACAGAAGCAAAACCGCCCAGGTCAACCAATGGACCAACACGGCGTTCGGGTTGCTCGATTTGGCGAAAAACCGGAAGAATCCCGAAAAACGCGAAGCTGCGTACTATTCAACATCCGTACCCGAGGAAAGACATCGCTATTAAACGATCATATCCAAAAAAGGCAGCCGCGCAGGCTGCCTTTTTGAATGGATTTTTTACTCTCCACTAGTTCAATTTATCGGGATACGGTGAAGTAGAGATCGGTAGTAGACGATATTCCGCAAAACAGCTGCGCTTGCCGCGGGCTCGCGTCTAAGCCTCCTCAGTCGCTAACGCGACTTGCGGGGTCTCAGCCGTCTCGCTATCCCGCAGGCAAGTATCGGCCAAACAGCATTTGTCCGGTACTTTGCGACGAAGCGCGTAGCGCTGCAGGAGCAGTACGGTTTTCTCCGCTGTTTTGCTGCATATCTTGGATAGCACTACTAAATAAGCAAGGTATCAACTTTTAAAGAACTGTACCAGCGCCGGCGCGTCCACGGGCTAGGCGTAGCTATGAGACGGATGTCCTTCCCGGCTCATTGCGAAAGCCATGCCCAAAGCGCCGAAGCGGCATATCAACCATCCTTCATTAATTCACCGTATCCCGATAAGACGCAAAACATGTGCTTGCTTCGCAAAATGGAATATGGGAAACTTTTAATTGGTGAATATTCAAAAAACGAAGGAGATACATATGCTAACAACCAGCCAGCTTGGTGATATTGAGAAATTGCAAAAAGAAGTGGAGGCCTACGATGGATTGGAACTGAAGCTGAACTGGGATATGCTTCGCTCCCGTACCTCGGACCGGCTCGATTTTTTCCACTATGAAAAAGATGAACTGATCTCATTTTTAGGCCTGTATCCATTCGGCTCTACTGTTGAAGCCACAGGGATGGTGAAGCCGAGCGAACGCCGGAAAGGCCATTTCACCCGGCTGTTTGCCGATGCGATGGCAGCAGTTAAGCAAACCGGCTTCAAGACCATCCTGTTGAACGCTCCGGCAAGTTCTGCTGCAGCGAAAGCATTCCTGAAGGAGCAAGGTGCAATTTATAAATTCTCGGAACATCAGATGCAGTGGCAGCCTCAGCCGCTCGATGCCCTAACCGGCTTCACGCTGCGCAAAGCGGCGACAGCTGATTTAAAGATGCGCGTACGGCTTGATGTGGAGGCGTTCAACCTGCCGGCTGAAGATGCGCAAGCATCGGAAAGCCGGATCGATCAAGACGAAGACACGGATATGCTGATGATCGATGTGGACGGGGAAACCATCGGCAAGATCCGCTTGGCGCGTGATGCGGGCCAAACATGGATCTACGGGTTTTCGATTCTTCCTGAACACCAAGGGAAAGGGATCGGACGCAAAGTCCTGCAGCACGTGGTCAAAACCGAAAGCGAAAAAGGCCATTCCGTCCACTTGGAAGTGGAAACCAAGAATGCTCATGCGCTGCGCCTTTATGAAGCTGTCGGTTTTCAAGTGATGCATGCTCAAGATTATTACAGCTTTTGAACGTAAAGAAGCTTTCGCTTCGAAATCGAAGTACGGGGAGCCCTGCATCCATTTGCAGGCTCCCTTTTTTATTGGTGTGAAGCTTTCAGGCCGTGCCGCTGCCCGCTTTTTTGGAACCAGACCCAATATTCCGCACTAAGAAAATCAGCGAAACGGCACACCCTATTGTCAGTGCAATCCACAACGATAGAAACGGATCCACCGCCCCCGTATCCCGGTAGCTGATCACCGTCATATTGATCAAGGCCAATCCGTAGGCCGTAGCTTTGATTAATACCACGGCACTTAATATCGGCCCCCATACTTTCTTGCGCCATAACAGGATGCCGCTGATGACTAAAGAAGGAATCAGCAGCGAAAGATCAACCCCAAACACAACGGCGGTCGGGTGGCCGGTTTGCGAGATGCTTTCATGCATCTCGTCGGTGAACACGAAAAGCAGTGACAGGCCGATCCACATGCCCCCAAGCAGGATGGCGAAAAACAGCATGAATGCGCTGACCGGTTTATACGGAAGCTTTTCATCGAAGCTTCGGCTGAATTCAAGTGCATCGGTTTGGATCAAAGCAAAAATCAATGCATAGATGGATAGCACGAGCAGCGCGGCATAGAGCAGGAAAAATTCGTTGAAGGCCGCGCCGAAAAGGTAGAACATGTAGTTATAAGCCATATACCACAGCGAACCCATCCAGAACAGCCGCGCTCTCTTTGAGCCGCGCAGCGAAAAGGCCAGCGAAGCGAGGAGCAGCGGCACCACGATGAACAAGGTGACGATGTCATTTCCCTGCCAAGCCGCGACAACGAGTGCATTATCCCGGTAAAGGCCATCAAGGAACAAGCCGCCCCAAGAAGTGATCACGGCCATGAAGGCGATCAAGAATGTGGCAGAAGCCATGGTTTTCCTTGCGATCATCGGGATTCCCTCCCTTCGGCTTTTTGAGCGGTACATGTTCCATTCCAAGGAAGACCGATTCTAGTTGCCGTCCTTTTTTGCCAATAGCTTGGTCAATGGATAGATGCCGGTGCTCTGTACGATCAGCGAAATCACAATCACTGCAAACGACAGCGAGACCAGCAATTGGTCTTTGCCGGATGCCGCCTCCTCCAGCCAAAGAAGAAGCGCCACGGACATGGACCCCTTGATGCCGGACCAGGTGATCAGCGAAATGGTCGAGAAGTCGTTCTGGAATTCATTGCGCCAGGCGGGGACGGCATAGATGAAACCGCCGAGCATGACGAAGCGGGCTGCAAGGGACAGGACGAAAATGGCTGCTGCGAAGCCCCACTCCGGAAACGCCAGGTAGCCTGCCGCCTGGATGCCGATCAGGAGGAACAAGACCGACAAGAGCGTCGGGGTGATGATGTCCCAGAAGCCGTCCAAGTATTCCCGGATATTATGGTCTTCCTTTGTTTTTTCGATTTCATAAGACAGCATAATGCCGGTCACGACCGTAGCCAATACGCCCGATACACCGACGGCTTCGGCAATATAGAAGCCGCCATAAGCGACGGCGATGCTCAGCATCACCTGGTATTCCTTATGGTGCGTGATGTGGACGATCTTGCTCAATATCCAGCCAAATAGGAGGCCGATTGCCACTCCGCCAGCGGACACCAGCAGGAATTCACCCAAAAACTTCCCGACGGAAAATCCGTTACCGGTCTGGAACATCGCCAGGAAAACGGTAAACAGCACGATGCTGGTCCCATCATTCACCATCGATTCCCCTTCCACCACGTCAGCGATCTGTTCTGCACCGGTGCTTTCTTTCAGGATGGAGGTGACAGACACCGGGTCTGTAGGGATCAGAATGGCGGCCAGCAACAAGGCGCCGGTAAAAGAAAGGGATACAAAAAATCCGCTGATCCAGTAGATGGAAGCTCCCAGCAGCACCGCTGTCACGATTAAACCGAGTGTGCTGAGGACAGCTATGATGCCCCAGTTCTCTTTCAGCTGCTTCAATGGAAATTGGTAAGCCGCTGTAAATAGGAGCGCGGGCAGGAACAGCTCGAAAACCATATCCTTTGAAATGTGGACCTCAGAAAAATAAGGGACAAACGATAGCGCCAACCCGATCACGACCAAGATAACGGGGACCGGAAAGAACTTTTTCTTCAGGTCCACAGTGTAGATGATGTAGCCGATAAGCAAAAGAATAAGTATTTGGTGGGTCATCAATACAAACGCCTCTTTTCAAACTGTTCTATACTCCCCCTATTCCTTTCTTTTGCGTTTGTAAACGTCTAAGTGATCAAATAGACCCATGCGCTTCCCCATTCTTTCAGAGGCGGTTCCGCCTCCAACCGATAAACACACCGGTAAACGCGAAGATCAGCATCCCTCCCCAGAAAACGAGCGTCCATTCCAGGGAATGCGGAAAGACATGCGGGAGCACTTGGATTTCCTCATGTGAGAGTGTCATCACCACGTATTTCACTCCCACCCAACCCACAATCACAAAAGCGGTGGTCTCCAGATAGGGGGACTTCTCCAACAGCCCGACAAATTTATGCGCCGCAAAGCGCAGCAGCACCACTCCGGTCAACCCACCGACAAGCATGACTAAAAACTGTGCGCCATTTAGGCCGCCCAGATGAACATCTCCGACCGGCGGCAGCGTTAAGGCGAGCGCAAAAGCAGCCAACATCGAATCGACGGCAAAAGCGATGTCGGCCAATTCGATTTTCAGCACCGTGACCCAAAAACCCGAGCCCTTCGCCGGTTTTGCTTTGTTGCGGCCTCTCGCTCTGCGTTTTTTGGCAAAAAGGTTTCTAAAAGCGACAAATAGGACAAACACTGCTCCGAATGCTTGGATCTGCCAGAGATCCACCAGCAGCGTAATGACGAAAAGTGCGGCAAACCGGAAAACGAAAGCGGCGGCCAAGCCATAGAACAAGGCTTTTTTCTTTTGATGTTTCGGCAAGTGGTCGACCATTACCGCCATCACCACCGCGTTGTCTGCAGCGAGGATGCCTTCCAGTCCGATCAGCACCAGCAGAACCCATAAATATTCCAGCAAGACTGTATCCATCGCTCTCCCTCCCTGCAGATTGTTTCCAGCCTCTATCCGAACCGTTTCGCTGCTCCACAGCTTGTCCTACTGCCGGTTCTTTTTCAATCCGATGGCAGCTCCTGTGACGATGATGGCGATCAGCACTCCCCAAAAAGCGATTGACCATTCCAAGGAATGCGGAAATTCATGCGGCAGCACGTGGATTTTTTCATGCGAGAGCGTCATCACGAGGAGCTTGACGCCTACCCAGCCGACGACGATAAAGGCGGTCGTCTCCAGATGGGGGTATTTCTCCAGCAGCTGGACGAATTTATGCGCCGCAAACCGCATCAGCACCACCCCGATCAGCCCGCCGGCGAGCATGACCAAAAACGGTCCGCCGTTGATGCCGCCGATTTGGAAATCGCCGACAGGCGGTAACGTTACAGCCAGCGCGACGGCAGCGAGCATCGAATCGACGGCAAAGGCAATGTCCGCCAATTCGATTTTCAGCACCGTGACCCAAAAGCCCGATCCCTTCTCTGATCCGCCCCGGCGGATTTCCTCAACTGTATTATTGCCGTCCAGAATGTGTTTCATCGAGATGAAAAGCAAATACGCGGCCCCGAGCGCCTGAATCTGCCAGATATTGACCAACAGCGTGATCATGAAAAGTGCGGCAAACCGGAAGACAAACGCAGCCGCCAACCCGTAGAACAAGGCTTTTTTCTTTTGGTCTTTCGGCAAATGCTTGACCATGACAGCCATCACTACCGCATTGTCTGCAGCCAAAACCCCTTCAAGCCCCACAAGGACCAGCAGCACCCAGGCATATTCCAGCAAGATCGCTTCCATCATTCTTCCTCCCAGCCGATTGCACGGAATCCCCTATATTTTCCCGGCAAGATCCGGTTCTGTTGATTTCCCTCTTAATATACTAAGAATCTGCGGAAATACCTAATTTGAACGGATGGAATCCAGCACTTTTTCGGGGTAAGGCTGCGGCTTCCCGTTCCTTTCTGTGGTAAGGTTTTGCTATAGGCATTTGCCGCACCGCTACTCAGGTACTGGAGGAAAAGCAATGAACGAACGCGACTGGCTCATTTTAAAGACGCTTTATGAAAAAAAGAATATTACCAAGGCGGCCGAAAGCTTGTACTTGTCGCAACCTTCCTTGACGAAAAGGATTCAGCAGATCGAGAAGGAATACGAGCGCCCTCTTCTACAGCGCGGAACCAAAGGCATCCGCTTCACTCCGGAAGGGGAATATTTGGCCCGCTGCGCAGATGAGATGCTTGAGCGCCTCCACCACATCAAAGACCATGTGCAGAATATGGATCAGGAGGCTGCCGGTACGCTCCGGCTCGGGGTTTCGAATTTCATCACCCGCCATAAGCTGCCGCTCCTGCTGAAGTTGTTCCAGGACCGCTTCCCGAAAGTGAATTTCAAAGTGACAACCGGCTGGAGCCGCGACGTCTTCCATCTCACTTATAACCAGGAAGTCCAGGTCGGAATCGTCCGCGGCGACTACCAATGGGTCGGGCCGAAGCTTTTATTGTTTGAAGAGAATTTGTGCATCGCTTCCAAGGAGGCGATCGAACTGGATGAACTTCCCCGCCTCCCGCGGATCGAGTACGAGACAGATGCTTTGCTGAAGACGATGATCGACAATTGGTGGACGGGCACCTTCTCGCAGGCACCGCGGATCGGAATGGAAGTTGATAAAGCCGACACGTGCAAGGAAATGGTGCAAAACGGCTTAGGGTACGGCATCCTGCCGGGCGTCCTCGCTGAAAATGCTCCCGGCCTCCATCTCATCCCGCTGATTGACGGAAACGGCGACCCCCTGGTCCGGCGGACGTGGCTTTTCTACCGGGAAGATTCCCTGGAATCCCGCGCCGTCAAAGAATTTGTCCATTTCGTCGGCGAGCTGGATTTCAAGAATCAATTATAAAAGAACGCAGGCTAGTGATAAGTTTGCATTTAAGCTTGTAGAAAAAATAAATGAGTTTTAAATTTTATAATTATACATGAAATGAAAAAATACCGGATCCTCCACTTCAGGCGGACGCTTTCCGCGGGCTCGCGCCGAACTAACAAAGGACTTGTGCTCCTGCGCAAGCTCGTCGCAAATACTTGCCCTCGCAAGCTTCGGTCAAGCATTGACTAGCGTCCGAGTGGATTTCGACACTTCGCTATCCCACTGGGAAAACCGGTGCTCCTGTCTCTGCATCGCTGCGCTAGCTTCGAGACATGAAAGGGCGTTGCATCGCTTCGCTGCTTCGTCGCAAACAAGTCGGCCGAACTGCCTTCGGCCAACTTGCTCGCCGCCTTCCGTTTCGGATCCTGAAGTCAGCGGCTTGTTCCTAGCAAGTCAAAGTAGAAGTAATATCTTCACCTCATATTTTAGATACAGGTGACGCTCCCGAACGAGTTGGCCACGAGACTCCTGTGGGAGCAGCGAAGCGACTCGAGCTGAAGACCCTGGACTGAGCGAAGCGAATGTTTTTCAATTTGCGACGAGTAATCGCAGGAGCAAGGGAAGCGGCTGAAGCCGAGCCCACGGAAAGCGAAGTGGCCAGCCCGGCCGGGCTTATACATCTCTGTTCATTCAAATCAAATCTTGTCTACCGTATGAAAGAACGCGAGCTTCTGTTGGAGCCCGCGTTCTTTTTGATGCCATTCGCTTTCGGCATGGCCGGACATGCAAAATTGCTATTTCACCCCGGAAGCGGCTTGTTCTATGATGGGAGGAACAGCAGGTACCATCCTGCTGCCTTTTACCGAATTGGAGTTGGCCCTTATGGATGTACTGTCCCTCATTATCCTCAACGTCATTTTGCCGGTATTCCTGCTGATCGGGGCAGGAGCGGTTCTTCACCTTAAATATGCGCTGGACCTGACGACGCTCGCCAAGCTGAACACCTATCTCCTGATGCCCGCTTTGAGCTTCGTCAATGTGTATGAAAGCTCTATGAGCGCCGATACGCTCCTCCATGTCCTGAGTTTCCTGGTCGTCCAAAGCGCTGCGCTCATGCTCGTGAGCACCGCCATTTCCCGGGCGGCCAAGTTCGAACCCGGCTTGTCTGCGACGTTCAAGAACAGCGTCGTGCTCATCAATTCCGGCAATTTCGGCTTGCCGGTGAGCCAGCTGGTGTTCCAACAGAACCCCCTTGGGCTGTCGATTCAGATCATCGTCATGATTTTTCAGAACCTGTTGACTTATACATACGGCCTGTATAATTCCGTCTCTGTCAACAACCGCGGACTGCAGGCGATGAAAGTGTTTCTGCGAAATCCGGTGATTTATGCGTTCGTGGCCGGTTTGCTTCTCCACTTGCTGTCGGTCGATATCCCCCAATCCATCTGGACGCCCATCGATAATACGGCCGATGCCTTTTTAGCCGTCGCCTTGGTCACGCTCGGCGCACAAAGCGCTTCCCTCAAACTGATCCGGTTTTCCTTGCCGCTTACGCTCAGCATCCTCGGCCGGCTGGTAGTGTCTCCGGCCATCGCCATCCTGGTGATTACAGCACTGAGCCTCGAAGGCACGACGGCCCAGGCTCTCTTTATCGCAAGTTCGTTTCCGACTTCCCGCAACAGCTCGCTTTTTGCGCTGGAATACGGAAACCATCCCGATTATGCTGCACAGGCGGTGTTGATGTCGACCGTTTTCAGCATCGTGACGGTCACTGTAGTCGTTTATTCGGCGAAATTACTTTTCCCCTAACGGACAAAAAAGCTCCAGCCCTGCGGCATTGCCTGCAGGGCTGGAGCTTTTTTATGTTCCACGTGGAACTTATGCTTCGAAAGAATCGAGCACGATGGAGCGCTGATTCGTCGCCGCTGCAAGTTCGTCAATTTTGTTCTGGAGCGCTTGGTGGTCGAACGATTTCAACTTCTGCCCTTCCAGTACTTCAAGGACATACAGCTGCATGTTCCAGATGGTTTCGTGCTGGTGTTGTGGAGCGATTTTAGCCGCCACCTTCAAAGAATCCGTCATGGAATACAGTACGGAGATATCCTCTTTTCCGTAATGCGACAGCTGGAAGAACACGCTGTACAAAATCGATTGATAGGATGGGAACTGGTATTTGACCAGCTGCGTTCCTTCTTTGTCCGCAAGGATCAGCGTCCCGGTCCGGATGGATCCGATCTTCCCGAGCAGACTGCCGGTACGCAGGAGGATGTCGTTTGCGGTGTTCGGGTCGTTGATTCCCGGCGAGATGGCGCGGAGCGCGATTTCGACCAGTTTTTGCAGTGCGTAAGGAATGTCCTGCCCCGACAGCCGCTCGCTTCCGATAGCGTAGAACTCTTTCAACGAAAAGTCCGTTTGCTCCTTCGAATACACGTTCATGATCGGCATGCCTTCGTAAATATAATCGCCGACGGAAACCAGGATCTCGATTTCGAGCTCGTGCTTTTTGGCATACTGCTTGACCTTTTCGAGCGAGACAAACTGCAGGTACCCGTCCCGTTCCCCTTTGATCTCCTGTTTGATGCCGGTGGGAGCCCATGAGCCCGGTGCAGGAGCGTCCGCTTCTTTTTCCTCCAGCTTCTTGCTGCGGGCAATGACTTCTTCTGTGTCTTTGACCAGTTCGTCGACGAGCTTCCCGACCTGGACCGTCGTCGCGATTTTATGGATAAAGAATGCGAATGTCGCCAGGCAGAAAAACGCGATCAAAATGCCGACAAATGTAGAAATCACGTCATGCGTATAAAGATGCTCCCGCATGAACAGCAGCGACAAGGTATTGTAGATGAACCCGCCCAGAAAAACACCGAGCACGCGCCATGTCACCGGATCGTGGACAAAGTTCTTCAATGCGCGCGGAGAGAACTGGGAAGAATACATCGTCAATACGACCAGGATTGTCGAAAAGGTAAACGTGCTCATGGTCAGCAGGGCGCCCGACAAGGTACCCATGATCGTTTTCGCCAAATCCACTTTGGTGAGGAGGATCGACGGGATAAAGTCCTTATAGCGTTCAACCAGCAGCAAGTCGACGTAGAAAAAACCGACCGACAGCAGCACAGCTAGAATGCTGTAAATTGCAGGCGTGACCCAGAATTTCTCTTTGAACCAATAGGATAGTGAAGACAAAACGGTCCCTCCTTCCGCTGAAACGATGCGGCGCCGCTTGAAAATAAAATCCCCTTCAGCTTTTTCAAGATTTTATCCATCCGGCGCCGTGCCTCATGTATAGAACTTGATGAAAAATGTCGTACCTTTCGGACTGGTGTCGATTTCGATTTTAGCATTGTGGCGGGCGGCGATGGCATAGCAGATGCCGAGGCCCAGTCCGGTGCCATTGTCTTTTGTCGTAAAGAACGGCGTACCGAGCTTTTCCAGCACTTCAGGCTTGATGCCCTCCCCTTCGTCCTTCACGGCCAACACCACACAATGGTCGCCTTCGGTATAAGTGCCGATGGTCAGGACCTTCCCTGCTTCCATCGATTCCAAACCGTTGCGGTACAGGTTGATGAGCAATTGCCGGATTTCGTTGCGGTTCAGCAGCAGTTCCGGAATATCCGCTGTCTCGAATTCAATCAGCTTGTCCTGGCTGAACGTATCGATTTTGATGAGCGGAGCGATGTCATGGATGATGGAGTTCAGATCGAGCATCTGCAGCGGCGATGTCCGGGTATTCCCCACGGAAAGGAATTCCGTGATGATGGAATTCGCCCGGTCCAGTTCGTCGATCATCAGCTTGAAATGCTCGCTGTGCTCTTCCAGCCCGTCCTTTTGCTGCAGGATCTGGAGAAACCCGCGAACGGTGGTCATCGGATTCCGGATTTCGTGGCTGATGCCGGCCGCCATTTGCCCGATCAAATCCAAACTCGCCAGCCTTTTCAATTCTTTTTCGTATTTCTTTTTCTCGGAAATGTTTTTGAACAGGCAGCAGATGCCTTCGTCGTACGGGTATGCGACCACTTCGTGCCAATGCTCCTCGGAAATCGAAGGCATTTCAAAGTGCACCGGAATCCGGTCCACCATAGCGCGCTCGAACTCCGTCTGCATGATGGTGCCGGCCGTATCCGGGAAGATGTCCCAGAAGCTTTTGCCCAATACTTCTTTCGCCTTTTTTTCCTCCGGCAAATACTGGTGCTTGTTGACGTAGATAAACTGCCATTCTTTGTTCAATGCAAAAAATCCGTCGGTGATGCTCTCAATGACACTGGTCACCCGTTCGTTGGCAGCGGCGAGTTCGCTCGTCCGTTCATCCACCATGCTTTCCAGCTCATCCATGTACATCAAATTCGAAAAAGTCGGTGCTGTCGCATCGACAATCGATTGCGCCAGCTGAATCTGGAAGTCCTCATAGCTCGGTGCTCCTCCGATCAAACCGGCCGCGGTAATAACGCCCAGCACCTGGCCACGGGAAACCAGTGGAATCATGAGCAGGTCCGTCCGTTCTTTATCCGGGATGAACAGGATCTCCCTTTCGCGGATGACCTGCTGGATCAGCCCTTCATAAGTTTCCAAGCACCCTTCCGGCACACCCCATTCCTCTTCCGCCCATTCGCATTCTTTGCCGAACTTCGTCAGCCGAATCTCTTTTTTTCCGACCGGGTCGAGCAAGTGGGCCGCCAGGTTTTTCGTCTCCAAAATCTTTTCCAGATAGTAGAAGCATTTTTCCAGACTTTCCTCGATTGACGAGCACATCGACAAGTCCCGCGTCACATTGAGCAGCAATTGCTTCTGGGCGATGAGGTTTTCCTTCTGCTTCAGGTTTTTCGCATTTTGGATCGCCACCGCCGCCATGTTGACATAGGCTTCGACGCTCTGAATCTCCGATTCTGTCAAATTCATCGGCGTCCCGTAGTCAAACAGGAAAACGAGCCCGAACAGCTCCTGTTCAAATGAAATGGGCAGGGCCAACAACGACTTGATCTCAAATGACTTGACCGGTCCGGTATCGGGCCGGCTGTCTTTTGACGTGTCCGGAATGTAGATGGTTTTTCTCGTCTCAATCACTTCGCGTGCCAACAGATCGACTTTCGGGTCGATAATCTGCGAGTCCAGCGACTGGCCGCTCTGAATTTCCGGCTTTCCGGCAAACGCTTTGTATTTCCCGTCTTTGTAAGGCAGGAAAATGCCGACCGAACTGCATTGCATAATTTCTTCCGAGATGGCCAGCGTGACATGCTGCAGCACTTCGCGAAGCTCCAGTTTCGTATTGATGACTTTTGTTATATTGGCTAGCCTAGAATATCTTGTTTGTTCCTGTATCATCCGCGCAGTCTCCTATCACCAGGCCGAGCAGAAAAGCCTGCATGCTTTTTCTAATAAATTCCTGTCTCCTTTTATTTTACATGCCGGAGGGGAAATCTAATAGCGCAAGGGGCAATGTTTCGGAAAGTGAAGTTGTTCAGGAGATGGAAGCCCTGTTGCCGAAATGGATAGAACTGTCCATGAAAACAAAAAAAACACCTTACCCGAAGGTAAAGTGTCTTGTGTATTGCGGCGTCCAAATCACGGTTCACAACGTGTTCCTAATTAAAGGGGTATTGGTCCGTCTTACGCAAACGAGCTCATCGCGTCTTTAACAATAAGGCATGGCGCCCATTGTGTCAATGGGTGCCGCTTAGGAAAGAGAACCGAGGCTCCTCGTACTTCCTAAACTGACCCTTAAGAATTGTTCGTTATTGATACTTTCCACTAGGCCACCCCTCTGCTAGTATTAGCAAGAAATTATAAACGGCGTGCAGAAGGCCCCTCTCGACCGGCTTTTCTTTAGCCATAAAAAAATAAACTAAAAGGCAGGTTCTGGCTATGCAAAAAACAACTACTGCGACATATTCGAACAAACGCACTTTTGACCTGATTTTGACGTCCATGGCCATCGCACTCGTATTCGTGGCCACACTCCTCTTGAACATCAAATTGCCGATCACGGCAAACGGCGGCTTGGTCCACCTCGGAACAGCCATGCTCTTCATCATCGCCCTCGTCTTCGGCCCGAAAAAAGCGGCCATTGCCGGCGCTGTCGGCATGGGATTGTTCGATTTGGTCTCCGGCTGGACATTGTGGGCGCCGATCACCATCGTAGCTCGCGGTTTGCAGGGCTACCTCGTCGGGAAAATCGCCTGGTCGAATGGCCGCAACGGAAACAGCTTCAGCTTCAATATCCTCGCAGCCATCGCATCGATTCCGGTGATGCTGGCGGTCTATTATGTCGGCGAAGCGATCATCTTCGGCAACTTCGTGGTGCCGGCCGCTTCCATCCCGGGCAATATCGTCCAAAACGTCGTCGGGCTCCTGGTAGCTATTCCAGTGGCGGCCGCTTTGAAAAAAACACCGTTCTTCAAATGATAAGAAATAACCTATTTTATTCACCTGTAAAACAAGGACCGGACCATCCGCTCCTTGTTTTTTTGTGTTCTGCCCTCCAAAGAAGATCATAGGAGTAGCAGGTATCAAAGAGAAAAAGGATTCTGCGGGCTTCTATCGAAGTAAACAAGACGACGAAAAGGAGGGCAATCCATGACAAGAGATTTTGAAGTATTAAGCGGTGCAGAGCCATATACAGCAGAAGGCGGCCGTACCGGCATACTCGTTTCGCACGGCTTTACAGGAACCGTACAGAGCATGCGGCCGCTTGGCGAAGCATTTGCACGGGAAGGCTATACGGTGACGGTCCCGCGCCTGAAAGGGCACGGCACCCACCACGAAGAGATGGAAGGAACGACGTACCAGGACTGGATTGCATCTGTTGAAGAGGCGTTTGCCTGGCTGAAGGAACGGTGCGACACCATTTTCATGGCCGGCCTGTCGATGGGGGGAACGCTCGCCCTCTATATGGCGCAGCAGCACCCTGAAATTCGCGCCATCTCTCTGATCAACGCGGCAGTAGCCGTTCCGGCAATGAAGTCGGTGCACGACATGGAGGCGGATATCCGGTTCCTCGATGCCATCGGTTCGGATATCAAAAAACCGGGCATTGTGGAACTGGCCTACGAAAAGACGCCGGTGGCCTCCGTCAAACAGATCCTCGCGTTCATGGATGAAGTGCGCGGCGGCTTGTCTGATGTCCGGTGCCCGGCGCTGATTTTCGTGTCGCCCGAAGACCATGTGGTTCCACCTGAAAATGCGCAGATCATTTATGACGGTATCGCTTCCGAAGAAAAATCCATTATCGAAATGCCAGAAAGCTACCATGTGGCCACGCTCGACAATGACCAGCAGCGCATCATCGATGAAACGCTGGCGTTCTTCAAAAAACATGAATAGTCAGGGGCTCGAAACCTTTCGGGTTTTTGACCACTAGAAAAAGAGCCTTCCGTCCGGAAATTCCTGGACAGAAGGCTCTTTTGGATGGCTGCTCCTCCCTCCACTCCCGAGCCGCTCGATGGCAATAACCCCTGGCGAATCCAAAAGAACCGCCCATTCGTTTTTCGATGGGCGGTTCTTATCTTGTTAAGAAAGATACAAAATTCTTGACTCTTAACCGATATTCCGCAAAACAGCTTCGAAGGTATTGGCCGAAGGTAGTTCGGCCGATAGCTTTGCGACGAAGCGCGTAGCGCTGCAACGGTTTTTCATGTCCCGAAGCTAGCGCAGCGATGCAGGGACAGGAGCATATGTTTTAGCCGCGGGCGTCACTGCCGTTTCACTTCATATCTCAGATAGCACTACTAAAACGGATAGAGTTATCAGCTTTTAAAGAGCATAACCAGCGCCGGCGCGACCACGGGCTAGGCGGAGCTATTCCCAAAGCGGCCGAAGCGGGATAATAAGTTTATTTCTTTTATTAACTTATCTAAAGAAGATTTCTCGATAGCAAAAGAACCACCCATCCGTTTCGGGATGGGTGGTTCAAATTTTAGCATTGCACTAATCAGCTTTCAATCAGCGGGCTACAGGTTTTTTCTCGGGAAAGCCGAGCGTCCGGGCTGTATGTTCATGGATTTCGCGGAGCAGTTCCGGGTTGTCCATCAATGCCAATCCGTACGAAGGAATCATTTCCTTGATTTTCGATTCCCATTCGACGATGCGGTCCGGGAAGCACTTCGTGATGACTTCAAGCATGACGTTCACGGCTGTCGATGCACCAGGAGATGCGCCGAGCAGCGCTGCAATCGAACCGTCCGAAGCCGTAACCACTTCGGTTCCGAATTGCAATGTGCCTTTTCCGGATTCCGTATCTTTGATGACCTGGACACGCTGTCCGGCTACAATCAGATCCCAATCTTCGCTTTTCGCGTCCGGAATAAAGTCACGCAATTCTTCCATGCGCTGTTCTTTCGTCAGCATGACTTGCTGAATCAAGTATTTGGTCAGCGCCATCTCTTTCGCGCCTGCCGACAGCATTGTCAGGACGTTGCTCGGCTTCACGGAAGTGATCAAGTCGAGATTCGATCCGGTTTTCAGGAACTTCGGCGTAAAGCCGGCAAATGGCCCGAACAGCAATGATTTCTTGTTGTCGATGAAGCGGGTATCCAAATGCGGAACGGACATTGGCGGAGCGCCGATCGCCGCTTTGCCGTAGATTTTCGCGTTGTGCTGGTCGATGACGATCGGGTTGTTGCAGACCATGAACAGGCCGCTTACCGGGAATCCGCCGATATGCTTCGATTCGGGGATGCCGGATTTCTGCAGCAAGTGGATGCTTCCGCCGCCGCCGCCGATAAAGACGAATTTCGCCGTCTGGCGCTTCGTTTTGCCGCTTTGTTGATCTTTTACTTTCACTTCCCACAGACCATCTTTCGTGCGCTTGAGGTCTTCGACGCTGTGGTTGTAGTTGACGTCCACATTGGCACGCTGGAACTGGTTGAACAAGATGCGCGTCAAGGCGCCAAAGTTGACGTCAGTCCCTGTGTCGATCTTGGTGGCCGCAATCGGTTCGCCCGGCTTCCGGCTATACATGACCAGCGGCATCCATTCTTTCAAACGTTTCGGATCTTCCGAGTATTCCATGCCTTCGAACAACGGGTTTTTCGACATCGCTTCAAAACGATTTCTCAAGAAACGGACGTTGTCTTCCCCGCGGACCATGCTCATATGCGGCAATTGCACGATGAAATCTTTCGGGTTCGGCACCACTTGTCTGTTCACGAGATGCGACCAGAATTGCATGGACACCTGGAATTGCTCATTGATTTTGACGGCCTTGCTAATATCAACAGATCCATCAGATTTTTCGGTCGTGTAATTCAGCTCGCAAAGTGCCGCGTGCCCGGTTCCCGCATTGTTCCATTCGTTGGAGCTTTCCTGCCCAGCGCTTGAAAGTTTTTCATAAACGGAAATTTTCCAGTCCGGCGCTAATTCTTTCAGAAGGATTCCCAATGTCGCACTCATAATTCCGGCACCTATCAAGATAACGTCTGTATCAGCTTCTCTATTGCTCATTATTACCTTCCTTTTCTAACCTGAAATTTGGAGAAAGGATGCACGCGCTTCCCGTTCTGTCGTTCCGGGAAGGCCATCTTTTCCTTGTTACTACTAACTATATCATAATGTGAGATTGATAATTATAGCTCAAAACATTTCTATTATAAGCCATTTCGCCGGAATTGTCCGTCTATGCGCCTCTTTTCCCCTAAAATACCAGCGTTTCTGCTCTATTTTTTGATATGGCCCCAGCCAGTATTTCAATTTTCCGGCTTTGCACCGCCTTACAGGAGGCCAGCCGGTCGATGCAGGAATTCCCCCCCAACTTCTTGAATGGTTTAGGAGAGTCCGGATGCACGCCATCCAACCGTAAAAAATGAATGGAGGCAACAAGATGCAATTAGGCGCTTTTTCAATCAGCCTCGCCGTGAAAGATATTCACGCATCAAAAGACTTCTATGAAAAAATCGGATTCAAGGCGTTCGGCGGCGACATCGGGCAAAACTGGCTTATTATGAAAAACGGGCCGACGATTATCGGGCTGTTCCAGGGCATGTTCGGGAAAAACATGCTGACATTCAATCCGGGATGGGACCAAGATGCACAGAACCTGGACACGTTCACCGACATCCGCGAGCTCCAGAAAACGCTGAAGGCTGCGGGCGTCCCATTCGCCAGCGAAGCCGATGAGTCCGGCGCAGGGCCAGCGAGCTTCATCATTGAAGATCCGGACGGAAACCCGGTCTTGTTCGACCAGCACCGGTAAGAAATCCTGCCAAAGCAAAAAGGACGGTTCGCACACTGCGCATGCAGCTTCCGAACCGTCCTTTTTATGGGCCGTTCCCTTTTACGTCGCACCGGCCGCAGAAGCCGCTGCCTGGTCAGCTTTTACACAGTCGATCGCAATGACAAGCGAAAGGATAAGGTGCTCCATTTCTTCATTCCATACCTGAACTTTGTAGCTGTCGCCCCAGGTGAACCATTCCTTGCTCACTTCCCCTACGACTTCCCCTCCGCGCAGAATCTGGAAATTCATATCCCACCAGTTGCCCTGCACATCCAGGCCCGCCGCCTCGATCGTATATCGCGCTTTCAGGAACGTGAACTCCTTCTTGATCGTCACGGCTTCCTGTCCGTTGACTTCTACAAAAAATGTCGGCAAAAAACTGAATGTCTTTTTCGTAATCAGCGCCACTTCATTCCGCTCGGCGTCCATGACTGTGAACGTCTTCGGGATTTGCATAAAGCTGCCTTCCACAAAATAGGCATCCTGCTCCTCTTGGTCTTTCACGGTGAATTTGCCGCTCAAGCTGAATACTTTTTGCTTGATGTAGAATTGTTTCATCTGATTTCCCCCTTTGTGCTTGGATAAAAACCTGCTTGCTTACACCTCGGACTTCCCAAGTTTTACCGAAGCTTCTTTCCTGACGATACCGGCAAGCACAGCGCCCATGGCTGCCCAAATAAACCCGGTGAGGAGCATCAGCAACACCATGACCGGCGTCAGGTTCCTTTCCGGCAGACTTCCCGAAAGGAACGGAAGCAGGCAGAACAGGAGCGTAACGGTGAACAAGGCTTCGGCCGATCGTCCCAAGGCGCGCGGAATCTCCTGGCTGCCACGCAGCTGGATCATCAAGGAACCTGCGCCGGCCAAGAGCAGGAGCGTCCCGGAAAACAAGAACAGAAGGCCGAACGGAATTCCGGAACCGGTGAAATAAATTTCAAAAAAGTGGAACAAGCCATTGAAAACCAACGCAGCCGCAAGGATCACGACGGACTTCCTTACCTTCCCTTTATACAGCGCGAAAAGAACATACAGCCCTCCGAGGCAAAGAAACGGGAACAGGAACTTGATCCAATCAGTGAAATCACTGGCAATATAGCCGGTATTGGCCCTTCTGCCCAATACCAGCCAGTCGTACAACGGCTTCAGCCCCCACAACATTCCGCCCACCACACACGACCAAGCAGCTACTGTCTTCAAGCAGCCTCTCCCCTTTGTTTCAGCGTTTACATAACCTATTTCCACATCCGCCATAAAATCCCTTTTATTTCGTTCATGCATGAAAAAGCCGGCGCAGGAAAGGCTTCCGGAGCCGGCTTTTCGGTGAATAAACGACCGCTTTTGGTTCATGAATTCCTGTTTTCCCTTTTACCCTGCCGGTGCATAGACAATCCGGTTTCTTCCCATGTTTTTAGCTGCGTAAAGCAATTTATCGGCTTTTTTCACCAACTGGTCCGGCGCTTCTCCATTTTGCCGGCAGCTGCCAAAACTCATCGTCACAGAAAAAGCCTCCCCGTTGCTGTAAAACACATGATCCGCAACGGCTTGTTTGATTTGGATCAAGAGCTTGTCCACTTCCTCTTGGTTGTCCGTATGCAGAATGAGGGCGAATTCTTCCCCTCCATACCGGAAAACCCGGCCCTGCTTTGCCGGGACCATGTCCGAGAGGATCGCGCCGATCTCCCGCAGCACCTCGTCTCCCATGACATGCCCGTATTTGTCATTGACCGCCTTGAACTTGTCGATGTCCGTCAGGACCAGATAAAATTCGGTCCCGCGCTCCAGGTCTTTCCGCAGGCATTCCTGAAATGACCGGTGATTCAATAAATTTGTCAGGTAATCCCGGTTTGCGGCTTCGGCCAAGACGTTCTTCTCAGTGTGGTGCTTCCGTTCCCTCGACACGATGATGCCGCCCAAACCGCCGATCATCAGCAGGAAGATCACCCGGCTCGCATACATGACATACGTGTCTGCTGCTGCATCTGGAACCTGCATAAAGAAAATGAGTGAATAGGTCAGGACAAACAGGAAGGCTGAAATGACCCCGCCGAGGAACCGCCAATACACCGTAATGTGCAGAATGATTAAGTATGCCACCGGAAACAGCGGGCTCTCGATGCCTCCCGTCAACGGGATTAGGGCAGAAAAAGAAATGAAATCGAACAACGGTCCGCATTTCGTCATAAGCGTATACATCTTCGACCCTTCAGGGGACTTCCGCAAATAATACTCGGAAACCCCCATATAGAGGATGCCGAAAGCTACCAGCGACAAAAACAACACGAGTTTGAACTGATCTGGCTTTTCTATATACTGCACGTAAAAAACAACCACTGACATCACAAGGAAAAACCAGCGCAGAGAAGAAAAGATGACTTCAAGCGCATGATCTGAGTGATAAGTATTCCTTAGCCAAAACTTCATGCTGTCCACATCCCGGAAATTTCTGTTTTCTTAATTATAAAGTATAAAATGCAGTTATCTACTATAATTTGTAAAAATAGGACTCTGTTTAATTGGCAACAACCTGAACCGGTATTCCATTTTGAAGTATGGCTTCTGTCTAACCTGAAAAAGCAATGAACCCGGCATTGGTGAATGCCTTGGATTACTGTAGAGTAAGAGAAAAGGAGCTAATACTATTGAATGAAATCTATTCGAACACCATTTTTTCCGGCATCTTCCTGGTGGTTTTACTTTTAATCATTTTTCATTTCCTGACCACAAACAGATACCATAAAGATTTTTATCTCACCGTAGTTGTCTGCGGCTTTTTCGGATTGTTGTCCTTGTATCTTTTTTCTACTGGAGTTGCGGCCATCGTTAGTTTCAAAACAAACAATTTTCATACCGCAGAAGGGATGTGTGAAATTGTCTTTTTCGAGGAAAATAACAGTGCCCGGGGCGGTCATCCAAGCTATTATACGGTGCACATAAACGGGCTGAACCTGACAGCAGCTGCCGACGAATTTCCTTTCTTGCTAGAAGAAAACATCCAGTGTAAAGCTACATACTTGAAAGCGACCGGAACATTGATGGACATAGAACTTAACAGGTGAGCCGATATTCAAGATGACCGCTTTTTCCCCTCTCCAAATTTAGGATAGAATCATTTTTCACGGGCATTCACCGGTAACGAATGAAGGCAAAATTAAAGACATGAGCCCGGAAATATCATGGGCTCATGCCTTTTTAATTTATAGATACCATCTAACTCTCTGGAAGCTCCGATTTTTCCTGATCAGTTTACAACATCAAAACGGTCGGCATTCATTACTTTGTTCCAGGCTTTGATGAAGTCACGGACGAATTTTTCCTTGTTGTCATCTTGTGCGTAGACTTCGGCAATTGCCCGCAGAATCGCGTTCGAGCCGAACACCAAGTCAAAACGTGTGGCTGTGCGGACAACTTCTTCCGTGCCGCGGTATCTGCCTTCGTATTTATTGAACTTGGCCGGCGTCCATTCGATGTTCATGTCCAGCAAGTTGACGAAGAAATCGTTTGTCAACACGCCGACTTTGTCGGTCAAGATCCCTTCTGTAGCCCCTTGGTGATTTGCACCGAATGCGCGCATGCCGCCGATCAATGCCGTCATTTCGGGCGCAGTCAGGCCAAGCAAGTTCGCTTTATCAAGCAGCATTTCTTCCGGGCTTGTTGCGTATTCTTTCTTCTGGTAGTTTCTGAAACCGTCTGAAATCGGCTCCAGCACCTTGAAGCTTTCCGCATCCGTTTGTTCTTCGAGTGCATCTCCGCGTCCTTGCGTGAAAGGAACGGCAAGGTCGAAGCCGGCTGCTTTTGCAGCTTGTTCAATGGCAGCATTCCCGCCAAGCACGATCAAGTCCGCGATGCTGATTTTGTCACCGGTTTCCGCTTTCAGCTGCTCGTAGAAGGAAAGGACTTTCGCCAATTCTTCCGGCTCATTTACTTCCCAGTCGCGTTGAGGAGCAAATCGGATGCGTGCTCCGTTGGCACCGCCGCGCTTGTCGGAATCACGGTACGTGCTGGCAGAACCCCACGCGGTTTTGACCAATTGCTGCGGGTTTAGCCCGCTTTCAAGAATCTTCACTTTCAGCTCATCCAGTTCCTTGTCTTTTAACGTACCGGGTGCTTCCGGCACCGGATCTTGCCAGATCAATTCTTCTGTTGGAACTTCTGGTCCCCAGTAGCGCTCGATCGGCCCCATATCGCGGTGGAGAAGCTTGAACCACGCACGGGCAAAAGCATCTTGGAATTCATCCATATTTTCGTAATAACGGCGGGAAATTTTTTCGTATTCCGGATCCATGCGCAGCGCCATGTCTGCCGTCGTCATCATCGTTTTCACTTTGATCGATGCATCTTCTGCGTCAGGCGCCATATGGTCTTCCGGCAGATCTTTTGCCGTCCATTGGTAGGCACCGGCAGGAGATTTCGTCAATTCCCACTCGTAGCCCAGTAATTGCTCGTAATAGCCGTTGTCCCATTTAATCGGGTTGGCCGTCCATGCGCCTTCGATGCCGCTTGAAATCGTATCACGGCCCTTTCCTGAGCCGTAGCTGCTCTTCCAGCCCATCCCCATGTTTTCCATAACAGCGGCTTCCGGATCGTCCCCTACGTTAGAAGCGTCTCCTGCTCCGTGGGCCTTGCCGAATGTATGCCCGCCTGCAATCAATGCAACGGTCTCTTCATCATTCATTCCCATACGGCCGAAGGTCTCGCGAATATCGTAAGCACTTGCTAGAGGATCCGGTTTGCCGTTCGGCCCTTGCGGATCGACATAGATCAAGCCCATGACAACTGCAGCCAGAGGTTCTTCTAATTCGCGGTCTCCTGAATAACGGTTGTCCGCCAACCACTCTTTTTCATTACCCCAATAAACGTCTTCTTCCGGTGCCCAAATATCTTCACGGCCTGCGCCGAATCCGAACGTTTTGAAGCCCATGGATTCAAGTGCCACGTTGCCCGTCAAGACAATTAAATCAGCCCAGGAAATTTTGTTGCCGTATTTTTTCTTGATCGGCCACAACAATCGGCGGGCCTTGTCTAAGTTGACGTTATCCGGCCAGCTGTTCAGCGGTGCAAATCGCTGGTTTCCTGTAGCGCCGCCCCCGCGTCCGTCGGTTGTCCGGTAAGTACCGGCAGCATGCCAGGACATGCGGATGAACAACCCGCCGTAATGGCCGTAATCCGCTGGCCACCAGTCTTGGCTGTCGGTCATCAACGCGTGAAGATCTTGCTTTAATGCCTCATAATCCAATTTCTCGAACTCAGCTTTGTAATCAAACTCTTCCCCTAGCGGATTCGACTTCTTGTCATGCTGATGCAGGATGCCTACGTTCAGCATGTTCGGCCACCAGTCTTTATTTTGTGTTTTGCCCGGTTTGTTCGAAGTTGTGATGGCACTGTCCCTGTGCCCGTCTGTTTGGTGCCGCAGCTCCCCGCCGCCTGCACCCGTTACCGGACATTGTGCGTCTGCTGCCGCTGTGTGGCGCTTTTT
The DNA here is from genome assembly GCF_042681545.1 of Planococcus chinensis. Classification (NCBI taxonomy): domain Bacteria; kingdom Bacillati; phylum Bacillota; class Bacilli; order Caryophanales; family Caryophanaceae; genus Planococcus; species Planococcus chinensis. Next base: position 65,261 of record NZ_JBHUFW010000008.1, on the reverse strand, counting down.
GTCATTGTTGTCATGTACATTGTTCTCCATTTTTTAACCCCCTGCGTAATTAAGTGCAAAAAACGAATTTCTACTTATAACTATTATCCATGGCCATTGCCAGAGGCAGATAATAATTCTTACATTAGAATTGTACTAAAGTGGTGTGCGTCTGAACAGTAATAAGAATTCAAACAAGTGCAAATTTTTTGACCAGCACCCAATATGGGGATTTACGGAAATCCAATCCGTTGAATGTTAAAAAGCAGATCCCGGTAGCATCACTTCAGGATCTGCTTTTTAAGTTGAATCCGTATAGTTTCCTACCAGAACTGGCCGAAGAATGAGGCAAACAGGACAAAGACGATTATCAAAACAACGATGGTAATGATGATGCCCGGTATGATGACGATGAAAAATCCTTTCCAGGACGAAACGCGATGCGCTTCGCCTACCGCTTTGCAGACGATGACGAATGTCCAAATCGAAACGACTGCCATCACGATCGACATGATGACCACAATCGGATTCCCTTCCACGTCCATGCGGTCCGCAAAGAACGTTTCCGGTGCTGCCAGCGCCCAGATGACCAGCACTGGCAGGAGCCAGATTTGCGGTATCTGCGCTGTGGCCAGCGCCTTGAACATATCCGCGTAGGAAGCCGTTCCCTTGAACAGCCGGCCGACCAGCAGCAAGATGGCGGCCCCGATGAAATAGCCGAAAGCACTGCCGATCGGTCCGCCGATCAGCACCTGAAAAAAGATGTTCCACCCTCCCATGTCCGCGCTGCGGGTATTCATAAGTCCGATCAGACCGGATGCAAAACCCGTCAACACGATGAGCAGAATGATGAAATTGACGGGTTTCCGATCAATTACAAAGCGGACCGTTTCACGTGTGCGCAGCCAAATAGCGGTGAATGGGTTCACTTCATGTTCTTTGCGCAATCGTTCTTCCCTTACCATGGTTTCTCCCTCCTCTCTGTTGCCATTCAGGCAACAAACTCTTTTAAATACCTGCTATTCTCCATTGTTCTTTTCTACTGTAAGTTATCAGAATTATCAAATAAGTAAAAGCATTTAATCCTCTATTTTTCATCCAAAATTTTCTTTTCACAGGAATTGTCCTGCAACGGAGATCCAGAATGTACTTGATGTTATAGGCAGAAAGCCCGGAAGAAAGAAATAACGGGACAGAACGTTGTTTTTTCAACGTTCTGTCCCGTGCGTCGATACTTCTCTCAAGAGGCATTGTACATCAACTTATTCATTTTGTACCTCTATCCATGTAAGCTTATCGGGCCCATGCCGCAATGGCTGCGATATCTTCCGGTGTGGTCCTGCAGCATCCGCCGATGACCTGCGCGCCTGCTTCGTGCCATCCTTTGGTGTGAGCAGAGAACGGGTTTGCCGACGGCTCTTCGTTCCACGTCTTGCTTTTGGCATCGTATTCTTCGCCTGAATTCGGATAGACGATGACCGGTTTGGCAGAGCGGCTTTTCACTTCTTCGATCAATGATTCGATAAAGGCGGGTGCTGAACAATTGATGCCGATGGCTGCTGCCTGCGCTTCGCCGTCCAGCCATTCCGCACAGGCGGAAATCTTTTCTCCGTCACTGATGTGGAGCCCGTCCTTCGCACTGAAGCTGAACCAGGCGTAAACCTCCGGAAAGTCCTTCAACACCTTCACAATAGCTTTCGCTTCCGCAAGGCATGGCAGGGTCTCACACGCTAAGATGTCGGCGCCCGCTTCGACCAGCACCTGGATGCGGTCTTTGTGGAAAGCCACGAGCTCCTCTTCGGTCAGCGAATAATTCCCGCGGTACTCGGAGCCGTCCGAGAGAAAAGCGCCGTAGGGTCCGACGGAAGCCGCCACTAACGGTTTCGGCCTTGCGGATTTGTCTGCAACGCCTGCCCAGAATTCATCGCGGGCCTCGACGGCGATCCCGACCGACTTCCGGATCAAGCCGGCCGCCTCTTCTTCTGTAAGCCCTCTTTCCTGAAACCCCTGGATCGTCGCCTGGTAGCTGGCCGTGATCGCACAGTCCGCCCCTGCCTCAAAATAATCCAGATGGACTCTTTTGATCATTTCCGGGTTCTCCATGACGATTTTCGCCGACCACAACCGGTCATTCAAATCACAGCCGTAATTCTCAAGTTCTGTCGCCATCGCGCCGTCGAGAATGAGGACCGGAAAGTCCTTTAAAATCTGTTCAATCGGGTTCATGCAGCCTCATCCTTTCCATGTCCAACTTCAAAGGACTGTCCTTAGTTGCTTCTGTTTGCTCTGCTTAAGAATTGCTTGGTCCGTTCCATTTTCGGGTCTTTGAAAAGCTGTTCAGGGGTACCTTCTTCGATGATCTGTCCGTCTTCCATAAAAACGACGCGGTCGGAGATATCACGTGCAAAATGGAGCTCATGGGTCACAATGAGCATCGTGTTCCCTTCGTCCGCCACTTTTCGGATCGTCGCCAGCACTTCATCCACCAACTCCGGATCCAAAGAGGAGGTCGGTTCATCGAACAGCAGCACTTCCGGGTCCAACGCCAGTGCCCGCGCAATGCCGACCCGCTGCTGCTGGCCGCCCGACAATTGGGCGGGATAATGGTCCAACCGGTTCGCCAATCCGACCCGTTCCAGGATTTCCATGCTCCGCTTTTCGGCTTCTTCCTTATGTAGTTTCTTTACACTGGTCAACCCGATCATGACGTTTTGCAGCACCGTGAAATTCTTGAACAGGTTGTATTGCTGGAAGACCATGCCCGTCGAATTCCGCAAGGAGACGATGTCCGCTTTTTTGGCTGATTCGGCGTCCACTCGTTTGCCGCCGATCTCCACGGTTCCGCGGGTCGGCTCCTCCAGGAAATTGATGCAGCGCAGGAGTGTTGATTTGCCTGACCCGCTCGGCCCCAAAATCGAAACCACTTCGCCTTTCTTGACGTTCAAGTCGATTCCTTTCAGCACGTGCTGGCTGTCGAAATACTTATGGATATTTTCCAATTTGATCATCACGCAATCCTTCTTTCATATCGGCGTGCCCGCTTCTCGACTCTTACCAGCAGCCGCTCCACTGCGATGCAAAGGATCCAGTAGACGATCGATACCGCAATATACACTTCAAAAAACGCCAAGCCGCGGGAACCGAGAATTTTCGCTTGTCCCATGATGTCGATGACCCCGATGATAAACACCAAAGATGTATCCTTGATTGTGCTGATGAACATATTTCCAAGGTTCGGTATCGCTGTGGCCAGCGCCTGCGGGAAAATGATCTTGATCATCATTTGCGACGGGCTCATCCCGATCGATTTGGCCGCTTCAAACTGCCCGCGGTCTACCGATTCAATCGCCGAGCGGATCGTCTCGGAAAGATAGGCGCCCAGATTCACGGAGAACGCCACCAGCGCATAGACTTCAGGTGGGATGCTGTTGACGTCCGCCGACTGGAGCCAGCCGTATTCGATCTGCAGAAAGTAGATGATTTTCGGAATCCCGTAAAACACCAGGTAAATCTGGACCAGTAAAGGCGTTCCCCTGATAAAGGATACGTAGATGGACGAAATCACCCGCAAGACCGGGACTTTATAAATTTTGATAAGGGCGGTAACCACGCCGATCAACAAGCTGATAACCAGCGAACCCACTGCGATGCCTATCGTGACAGGCAGCCGCGCAACGATTGCGGGAAAGCTTTCGATTAAAAAATTGATATCCAGTAAATTCTCCATTGTCTCTTCCCCTCCACAAACCTATTCAGGGATGTACTCTCCGCCGGTCCACTTGTTCGACAGTTCCGCGAGCGTTCCGTCCTGCTTGAGCTCTTCCAGGACTGGGTCGATCAGCGCCTTCAGCTTTTCGCCTTCTTCCCCGTTTTTCAATACGATCCCCATGTCGTCATTGACCAATGGCTGCCCGACAATTTCCACGCCCAGATCGTTTTTCTCTAACACTGCATCGATCATGATCGGATCGTTGACATAAGCGTCGATTCGGCCGTTTTGCACGTCCTGCAGAATCTCGGAAGGGTTGCCGCTTTCGCTGTATTTCAACTCGATCGGCGTCGCTGCGCCTTTATTATATTCCTCCAAGAGCAAGGTATAGGAGTCGCCGGCCAAAGCCCCGACTTTCTTGCCTTCCAGGTCTTCAATCGTCTGGATATCTTCTCGTCCCGTCTTCACGGCAATGACCGTTTCGGCCGCAAAATAGGATTCATCGGTGAACAGATACTTTTCCTGGCGTTCCGGCGTTTTCGCGACTTGGTCGGCGATCGCCTGGATTTTATTGGACTCGAGCGCCAGGAACATGCTGTCCCAAGGAACGGCGGTGAATTCGAACGTGTAACCGTCCAGTTTCTCATCGACCGCTTTGACCACTTCCACATCATAGCCGGTCAATTCGTTTTTCTCGTCCGCAAAGGCAAACGGCGGATAATCATTCTGCGTTCCCACTAGGATCACTTGGTCGCCCGTGGCTGTCGCTTCTTTTGACGAACAGCCGCTTAACACGCCGCCTGCGCCGATCAATAAAACCAGGGAGAGGGTTAAATAATTTTTTCTTTTCATGTTAAAACTCCTTCGTTGGTAGAGAGTCGCAAGCTCCTGCCTTGCAGAAAAACCTTGCGCTGTTTAATTTCTTTATGTAAATAATCCGTCTTATAAACATATAAACCTTTTTTGACTAAATGAATAAAGGCACTATGAAAGCATGTCCAGATTCTCCACTTCAGGCGGACGCTTTCCGCGGGCTTGCGCCGAACTAACTCGGACTGGCGTCCGAGTGGATTTCGGCACTTCGCTCTCCCGCTGGAGTCGCCGCCTTCCGTTCTGAATCTGAAAACAAAGTGAGAATATCTTTAATTACACCTCCAAAAATTTAAAAATTCCTTTCTTCCAGATTTTAAAAACAAAAGATGATTGAATATCCCTAAAAAAGCAAAAAAACCTATTTCGATAGGAAATAGGTTTTAATCTAGATCTTATCTCTCAGAGCAAATGCCCTGCAGGAATTAGCACCTCTCATAAAATGATGGTTGCTGGACGTCACAGGGCCTGTCCCTCAGTCTCTCTTGATAAGTTATTTAATTTTTTTACATAATTAAGATAGTATTTGAGATTACCGCTTCTGTCAAACACATTTTTCATCTATTTCGAATTTTGGTGAATTATTTCCCGGGAAATGTCCGGGATTCAGGGAAAGTGTTTCTCTTACCAGCTTGACTGGAGGGTTTATTCCAAGCGCTAACCGCTCATTAGTCCGTGGCTTACAGCGCCCTCTGGGACAATTGACAAGGATCCGAATCTTGCATACCATCTAGTCATACTTTCGAATTCCACAAAGAGCGGAGCGGACTGAATATGACAAAAGACCAGGTTTATGATGTCGCAATCATCGGCGCAGGAACGATGGGAATGGCGGCCGGCGCCTTTTTGGCGAAGCAGAATGCAAAGACCTTGCTGATCGATGCCTTCGATCCGCCGCATACTAAAGGGAGCCACCACGGCGACACCCGCCTGATCCGCCATGCGTACGGCGAAGGCCGGCAATACGTAACGCTCGTGAAGCGTGCCCAGCACTTATGGGAGCAGCTCGAACAGGAAACGGGCCATAAAATTTTCGAGAACACCGGCGTGCTCGGCATCGGCCCGGAAGACTCCCCTTTTCTTCAGGAAACAATCGCTTCCGCCCGAAAGCATGACCTATCGTTAGAGATTTTAAGCGGCCGGGAAATCAACGAAAGATGGCCAGGGTTTTCCGTGCCGGACCAGTACATCGGCTGCTTTGAAGCGGCGTCAGGGCTCATCTACAGCCAAAATGCCATTCGGGCCTATAAGGAAACGGCTTTAAAATACGGAGCGGACCTGGCTGCCAATACACCGGTTCAGCACATTGACCCGGACGATCCGCAAGGCGTGAAAATTTCGACCGGAACAACGGACTTTTATGCGAAGAAAGTGATTGTCACGGCCGGCGCATGGGCAGCAAAATTATTGCCGGAGCTGCACCTGCCGATTCAGCCGACCCGCAAAGCTGTCGGCTGGTTTGAAACTCCTGCCAGCGTTTATGATGCCGCTCACTTTCCGTCCTTTTTCATCGAGGACAACGACCACAAGGCGTACGGCTTCCCGAACTTGGACGGCACCGGCCTGAAAATCGGAAGATCCGACGGCGGGCACCCGATTGATCCGGACGTCCATTCACAGAACTTCGGGCAGTATGAAACCGATGAAGGCGACCTTAGGCGCGTGCTCCAAACCTTCCTGCCGGAAGCGAACGGCGAACTGCTCGAAGCGAAGACTTGCCTCTATACCATTTCAAGCGACCATGATTTCATCGTCGACTTCCATCCCGAAAACAAGCACGTCATTTTCGCCTGCGGCTTTTCAGGCCACGGCTTCAAATTCGGAAGCGTCATGGGCGAAGTCTTGAGCCAGCTCGCGCTGGAAGGACAGAGTGAACTCGACATCTCCATCTTTTCGCTTAAGCGCTTCGGTTTTTGACGCCTCTAAAAGGACTTCCTAAAACGTTGAAGCAACGGCGTTTTAGGAAGTCCTTTTTCTAAGTTCCGCTTTGCTGTTTCTCGGTGATTGTCTCCGGCTTCTCAGGAGCTCCCTTCATGGCCATTTTCAAATAGTCCACGAACAGGCGGGACTGCGCTTCCAGCTGCACAGCCTGTTTCGGCAGGATGGCATCTTCGAGGGCGAGGCCATCGATGAACGTGATGATGGAACGGGCAAGCAGCTCACTGTCGAACCGCCCGCTAAATTCCCCAGCTTCCTGTCCCGCTTGGATCACCCCGGCATATAGCTGGACGCCGGCTTCATATCTTTTCCTGCCGTATTCCAGGCGCCGCCCGTTCTTTCTCCCGGTGATGAAATACTCTAATTTGCTGGGTGCGAGCGGATCCATTTCGGTATCAGGATCGCCTCCCTCGCCAAACATCAGCTGCATAAGCAGATCCCAATGCGATTCCGTTTTTTCAAGCATCTCCTGCACGGTTTCGGCTTCGTCATCGAGCACATCTTCCAGGATCGCTTCGAACAGATCCTCCTTGTTGGAAAAATACTGATAGAGCCCCCCGCGGCTCACTCCAGCCGCGTCCATGATATGCTTCATCGATGTTTGTTCATAACCTTGCTCTATAAAAACTTCAGTGGCGGCGCGCATGATGTTAGCCCGCCGCTGCCTCAGATGTTCCTCGCTCACTCGTGGAGACATGCAATTTCCCCCGTTCTACTTTACTTCTCGTCAAATACCCGCCTATCGACACCAGCACCAGCAAGGCTGACGTAATGATAAAGGTTGGCACAATGCCGATCGCGGTAGCCAGCAACCCGCCGGCCAATGGGCCGACAATCGTCGCTGTCGTCATGGCACTATTGATCACGCCGAAGACCCGCCCCGTCATATGGACGGGCGTCGCGACCTGAACAGCAGCCTGATAAGGCACAAAAATCAAGCTGGCAGAAAATCCGCCTGTAAATCCGAGCGCAGGCAGCCACATTACGGAATAGCTGAGATCGTAATGGGCCAGTATCCCCATCATACCAAAACTCAGACCGATTCCGAAAACGCCCAGCAGCATAATCGGATATGGGCGGTAATCGGTTTTTTTCGCCAGCAAAAAGCCTGCCAGGAACATGCCGAGGCCGGACCCCGTAATCAGATAGCCGAACAAATCAGGAGAAGCATCCGTAAGCTCCCGGATCAGCACGATAAGCTGCGTGTCTGCCAATTGCAGAATTAGCAGGCTGCTCCCCATCAACAGCAAGCCGATGACCATGAAACGGCTTGATTTAATGAAAGACAGCCCGGCGGCCAATTCCTGTTTGAACGATTCCGATCCTTTTCCGCTTTCCGGCGCGTCTTCTGTTTTTAATGCATTAGGCAAAAACAGCAGCAAAACTGCGGAGACCGCAAACGTTGCCGAGTCGATCAAGAACACCTGCTGCGGCCCGACTGCCGCTACGAGGATTCCGCTGAGAAGCGGACCCAGAATTTTCGTCGAGGAGTCCACCATCGACGTGATGGACATGGCCGCCTTCATATCCCCTTCTCCGACTATCTCCTTCAACTTCCCGTTTTTCGCCGGGATGAACACAGCGGAAAACAGGCCGATGGCAAACAGCGCAGCATACACCATCCATAGCGAACTTGCCACGGCCAGCACCAGAATCAACCCCGCCCGGACAACATCCGAGAGGATCATGATCGATTTCCGGCTGAAGCGGTCCGCTACAATCCCTGCCACCGGCCCGAGCAGCGCCATCGGGACAGCGAGGCATAGCAGAAGCAGCGAAACTTCCAGGGGCGACGCATTCCATTTCAGCCCGACGACTGTAAAAATCGCAACAAGGCTCAGCCAGTCGCCGATGCTTGAAATCGCCTGCGCCCCGATCAACGTCACATACGGCCTGTTCTTCATCAAACTCTTTACATCCATCTCCCTCTTCTCTAAAACGACAAACGTGTCGTTATTAATTAACCCCATTATATCGACACCGTTGTCGTTTTACAAGAGCGTTCGTTACATTTGCGAAAAAAACGGTATAGTATAGGAAAATCCTCTTTTGAAAGGACGGAGCCGGCATGGAAATCACAAATTTGCTCGATGCCAAAAACCGGCAGGAATTGAGGGAGTGGCTGGAGGAAAACGCAGCGAGTGCGAAATTTTGCTGGGTGGTTCTTGGTACGAAGAAGCAGCCCGGCGCCCTCCAATACCTGGACGCAGTGGAAGAGGCCCTGTGCTTCGGCTGGATTGACGGCACCAAGAAGAAACTGTCGGACACCCAGATGGCCCAAAGGCTTTCGCCGAGGCAGAAAAAGAGCAACTGGACGGAATTGAACAAAGAGCGGGTGAGAAGGCTGCAAAAACTTGGGTTGATGACAGCGCAGGGACTTGAAGCCCTTCCCGATATGCGGCCTGAATCGTTTGTGGTGAATCCGGAGGTTTTAGCCCGTCTGAAAGAAGATGCGCAGGTTTATCAAAACTTCCTGGATTTCCCCGAGCTGTACCGGAGAATCCGGATTGATAACATCCAGGGGTATAAAGATTACGACCCTGAAATTTACAGGCAGCGATTGGAAAAATTCATCGCCAATACCCGAGAGAACAAAATGTACGGCCAGTGGAATGACAACGGCCGCCTGAGCAATTATTAAGGCTTTTAGCTGCAGGAAGCCGCTGCTTTCCTTCACTGCCTTGCACGTTCTTATCAATTACGGTTTCTTACTTGAGAAACTTGATTGTAGTTTGAAAATTATTGCTATTCTAAAATATGTATTCACAACTGACTCTCTCTCTTTCGCCTCTAAACGGTTTTGCCAAAATTATGAGAACGCTTACTCTCCCTTCAATCCTGGCGCTTTATACAGAACTCTTTTGAACCAAGGGTTTCCTTTGACAAATATCCGATTTCATATAACAATTAGAAGTAGGAATTAGAATGATTATAGTTAAATAATTATATTAATTGAGGTGATCGGCTTTGATTAATATTTTTTTATGGAATTATTGGCTTTGATCATTCTAAAAAAACATTTAGGAGGAATTTAATATGTCTTTGATCGGAAAAGAAATCCAGCCATTCGCAGCTTCTGCTTACCACGCGGGAAGCGGTGACTTTATCGAGGTATCAGAACAAAACATGAAAGGCCAATGGAGTGTGGTTTGCTTCTACCCAGCTGACTTTACTTTCGTTTGCCCGACTGAACTTGAAGACCTTCAGAAACAATACGCAACGCTTAAAAGCTTGGGCGTTGAAGTGTATTCTGTATCAACGGATACTCATTTCACGCATAAAGCATGGCACGACCATTCAGACGCGATCAGCACACTCCAATACGTTATGATCGGCGATCCGTCACAACGCATTTCACGCAGTTTTGACGTCTTGGACGAAGAAGCCGGCCTTGCACAGCGCGGTACGTTCATCGTTGACCCGGACGGCATTGTCCAAGCAGCGGAAATCAATGCAGACGGCATCGGACGCGACGCAAGCACACTAGTAGGCAAAATCAAAGCGGCTCAATATGTCCGCAACAACCCAGGCGAAGTTTGCCCGGCTAAATGGGAAGAAGGCAGCGCGACACTGAAGCCGAGCCTCGACCTTGTCGGCAAAATATAAGGAGTTCTGACCATGATATTAGATGCAGATATAAAAGCACAATTAGAGCAATACCTGCAGCTGCTGGAAGGCGACGTGCTGCTCAAAGTCAGCGCAGGTAGGGACGACGTCTCCCGCGACATGGCGGCTCTCGTAGAAGAATTGTCCGCAATGTCTGCCCGCATTAAAGTGGAACATGCACAGCTTGAAAGAACACCGAGCTTCAGCGTCAACCGCATCGGCGAAGACACCGGCATCACGTTTGCCGGCATTCCCCTCGGCCATGAGTTCACGTCCTTGGTCCTTGCTTTGCTGCAAGTGAGCGGACGGGCACCGAAAGCCGACGCGAAAGTCATCGAGCAGATTAAGAGCATCCAAGGCAACTACCATTTCGACTCGTACATCAGCTTAAGCTGCCAGAACTGTCCGGAAGTGGTCCAGAGCCTGAACTTGATGAGCGTGCTCAATCCGAATATCTCGCACACGATGATTGACGGCGGAGCATTCAAAGAAGAAGTCGAAAGCAAAGACATCATGGCCGTCCCGACGGTCTTCCTGAACGGCGAACCGTTCTCCAGCGGGCGCATGTCCCTGGAAGAATTGCTTGCGAAACTGGGCAGTGCACCGGATGCATCTGAATTCGCGGACAAAGACCCGTACGATGTCCTTGTCGTCGGCGGCGGGCCGGCAGGCGCCAGTGCAGCCATCTATGCGGCGCGCAAAGGCATCCGCACAGGCATCGTCGCTGAACGTTTTGGCGGTCAGGTGCTGGATACACTGAGCATCGAAAACTTCATCAGCGTCAAGCACACGGAAGGGCCGAAATTCGCAGCAAGCCTCGAGGAGCACGTGAAAGAGTACAACATTGATGTCATGAACTTGCAGCGCGCCAAGCGCTTGGAGAAGAAGGAATTCATCGAGATTGAACTCGAAAACGGCGCTGTCCTTAAAGGCAAAACCGTCATCCTGTCCACCGGTGCGCGCTGGCGCAACATCGGCGTGCCGGGCGAAGCCGAGTTCAAAAACAAAGGCGTGGCTTACTGCCCACATTGCGACGGCCCATTGTTTGCCGGCAAAGATGTGGCAGTTGTCGGCGGCGGAAACTCCGGCGTCGAAGCGGCCATCGATCTCGCAAACATCGTGAACCATGTGACCGTGCTGGAATACAATGCCGAACTGAAAGCAGATTCTGTGCTGCAGGACCGCTTGAAGAGCCTGCCGAACGTTACGGTTCTGACAAACGCCCGCACACAGGAAATCACCGGCACGGACAAAGTGAACGGCATTTCTTATATCGACCTGCAAACAGGCGAAGAAAAGCATGTCGAACTGTCCGGCGTCTTCGTCCAGATCGGCCTTGTGCCGAACACCGACTGGCTCGGCGACACCGTCGAACGCAATAAATTCGGCGAAATCGTCATCGACAACCGCGGTGCAACGAACATCCCGGGCGTCTTTGCTGCAGGCGACTGCACGAACAGCCCGTACAAACAGATCATCATTTCGATGGGATCTGGCGCCACTGCTTCATTGAGTGCGTTCGATCACCTCATCCGAAGCGAAGTCCCTGTTATGGCATAAAAAATGAAAAGGACTGTGGAAAGAGATTGCCTCTCTTCCACAGTCCTTTTGTTTTGTTTGTTGGAATAAAGTCCCGCTCTTTCATCTTCTTGTATTGTCGATATTCCGCAAAACAGCTGCGCTTGCCGCGGGCGAGCGCCAAGCCTCCTCAGCCGCGTTGCGGCTTGCGGGGTCTCGGCTGTCTCGCTATCCCGCAGGCGTCTCCGCTGTTTTGCTCCATATCTTAGATAGCACTTCAAAAAAAGGTGGAGATGCTTAAAGTTAATGAGCATAAACAGCGCCGGCGCGTTTAAGGGCTAGGCGAAGCTATGAGACGGGTGTCCTTCCGGGCTCATGGCGAGAGCCATGCCCAAAGCGCCGAAGCGGCCTATAACAGCTTGCTCCTTAATTTCAACTTACATAAAATATCGCCTGTTTACCCCTTCGCTTCATGCAGCCGGCGATGGAGTTCGTGGACCCGCTCCGCCAGTTCCGGGACAGGGCCGTCTACCTCTGTATCCTTGATTACATCCTCAATGGCCAGATTCCGGACGCGCGAGGGTGGAGCGCCCAGTTCACTCAGCCACCCTGCCAATTGCTCAGAAGAACTTGCATAGACGATCCGCCCCAAGCCAGCCCATCCGTGAGCCGCTGAACACATCGGGCAATGTTCCCCGGACGTATAGACCGTCGCCTGGCTTCTTTCCTCGGGAGCCATGTTATTAGCCGCCCACCTGGCGATAGCAAACTCCGGATGCTGCGTATGGTCGCCGCCTGCCACATGGTTATGATCTTCAAAAAGCACTTCTCCGGTCCCCGAAACCAGGACCGACCCGAATGGCTCGTCCCCTTTTTCCAAAGCCGTTTCCGCCAATTCCACACAACGCTGCAAATGCTTCAAATCTGTTTCACTGATCATATTAGCTCCTCCTTCGTGTGTTGTTCATTAGACCCTTCCGACGCTCTCCTATTCCAGCTCTTCTTCCGCAAGCAGCTTGAACCCTTCGATCATCGTGTCTTCTTCCACTTCGATCAAAATGCAGCGCTTGCCGTTGTAATAGACTTCTTTGACGTACCGTAAGTCTTGCGGGCTGATCTTGATGTCCGCGACTTTCGTGCTGATTTTGATGGATTTCGAGGCGTAGCTCGGGACGACGTGGCTTGCTTTCATTTCATAGTTGCGGTCTTCCACCACCTGCTGGAACGCCCGCTCCACTTTTTCCTCACTGACGTCTTTGACGCCGCTCGCCTTCAGCACACGGGTCACTTCCACTGTATCCAATACCGGCGCTTCCGCGTCTTCATTCTCGGCTTCTTTTTCCACTTCGAGCATAATATTGATTTCATCATAGAGACCGGCAAGCGTCCGCGAATTCACTTCTTCGCCGATCACCGCTTTGACGATTTCCTCGAACACCGCCTTGTCTTCCTCGGCCGTCATGATTTCATTGCCGTTCAAGACGTTCTCGATAAATCCGAAATCGGGTTTATTCGCCTTGCCCGACGCATAGACGATGTGGTGGATGTCTGCGGCGTTGTCCGTAAAGCTCGGGAACAGGAAGCCGCCGATTGGCGATGCCAGTTTGATGACCGGGTCCATCAGCACATTCGACTTGAACTCCTTCTCGACAAAATCAAACACCAGCGAACTTTTCGGCAGCTCGGTCTGGTTCATGCTGCAAAGGATGAACGGCGTCGTGTACACCTCATCGCGCATGTCGATTTCCGTTTCATCCGCCTGGCGCTTTGTTGTTTTGAAATACGTTCCGCGGATGAACGTAATCACCATATCCTTCTCGTACGGCTTCTCTTCCACCGTCTTCAAGGCGATGCGCTGCATATTCGTTTTCCATTCCGCTGCGTCCTCTGTCTCCAGGCCTTCGTACAAGAGCCGCTGTGTATGGTCCACCTGCCCTTCTTCCTGCGGCTGGAACTTCACCTCAAACAGCTTTACGTCCATCTTGCCGCCCAGCACCTTCTTGAAATTGGCGAGGAACAGCTCCTGCTGCTCCCGGTCCAACATCGAAAACGGGCGGCTTTCCTCGTGGAAGATTTCTGTGCTTTCCTGCTGTATGTAGACGTTGTAAATCTCGGCGATCTTGAGTAGATCGGTATCGAGCTTAAAGCGCTTGCGAATATCTGCTATATCTTTGTTGTTCATGTCCAATTCCAACTCCCTGGCTAAATAAAATCCGTGCAAGGCACAAAAAAAGAGCATCCAAAGCCAGCGTTCAGCTTTTGGTGCTCTTTTATTATAACAATAATTAAGGTTCTCTTCTTTTTAACGCTTGAGCTGATTTTCGATATAGCTGCGCCGGCTTTCCAGAAACTCCGGCAGGAACAGCGGAATGGCGTCGTAGCCGTCGGTTTCCATTGCCGGTTTGACAAAGTTGGTTTGCTCCGTCGCGACTTCGATCAATAAATTATTTGGCTCACGGTAATACAGCGACTCAAAGAAATCACGCTGTTTGATGCCGGAATACCTGAAGTTGGTATCCAAAATCTTTTTCTCGATTTCCTGCAGATCGGCACGGTCTTTGGCATTCAGTGCAATATGCTGAACAGAACCGATCCCCTGTGTTTCAATATCGCGCGTCCGGTCTTCAATGAGATGGAGCTGCTGCCCGAACAGGACATCCTCTCCTCCCAAAACCGTCACCTGTTCACCGTTGTGTTCATAAGTCTCTAGTTGCTGCAAACTATGCATTTTCATAAAAGCGCGGGCAGAGGCTTCCGCGTAGCGGACGCGGCACTGGAACGAATCGATGCCCAAGATGGCATGCTCCAATGGAATATCAGCTTCCTGATACGGGGAGTGCTCTGATGCATCGCCTTTCCTTAGAGACGTCAATGCCAGCTGGATGCCGTCGCGGTCTTCAAAATGCAGATACTTCCGGCCTTGGTAATGCTCAATTTCGCAATTAAATACGCCATACGCTTCAAAACGGGTCAGCCAGAATTCGAGCGACGCTTCAGAAGGCACGGCAAAAACCGTGCGTTCCAGGCTGTTGGTGCCGAATTTCTTTTGCGGGGCATTTTGCATTTCAAAAACACTGAATTCGGTTCCCGGGCGGCCGGTTTTGTCGCCGAAGAACAGATGCAGCATTTCCACCTCATCCTGGTTCACGGTTTTCAATAGAAATTCCAGACCAAGTAGCTTATGATAAAAATCAAAAGTCACATACCGGTCACGGTTGATGACCGACACATGGTGAATAAGCGGGCTAGCCATAGCACACAACCTTCCTTCAGATTGGAGAATGAATTATGGAACAGTTTAACATAGCCGGAAAATCAAATACATCGTTTATTCTCTTCCATGGCACAGGCGGAAACGAGTATTCCCTGCTGCAAGTTGTAGGCGATATCGATCCGGCGGCCAGTATCCGCGCCTATATCGGGGACACCGGCACAGGAAAAGAGCGCCGCTTTTTCGCCCCTTTGCAAAACGGCCAAGTGGACCGCGCAGATCTTGATGCGCGAGCAGCAAAGTTTTTGAAAGACTGGCCGTTGGAAAAACCTGAAGGCAAGGTGATTATGCTGGGCTATTCAAATGGCGCCAACTTTCTGCTAGCACTGCTGGAGAAAGAGCCGAATCTCGCAGACGCAGTCGTCCTCCTGCACCCTTCCAATCTAACGTACCAGTTTTCCGGGACTTCAACTACAGCGCTTATTTTGACAGCTGGCGCACGCGATGCCATTTCCAGTCCAGGTGAATCCTTGAAATTGTCCAAAACCCTCGCCGCGCATTTTCCGCAAACCACGTTCAAGCTGTTTGACCATGGGCATGAAATAACGGACGAAGAAGTGCAGTTTGTGCGTGAACAGTTGGCGGAGCAACTCTAAAGATATAACTTTATATTTATCCATTAGGCTTTATCCCAAAAGTGGATACAGTCAAAGAAGTTTAGACAAACTGAAAATTCCAATGCAAAGGACGTACGGAAATGGATTTAACAATCGGTTTTTTACCAAAAAAATATTTTATAGATGGGCCTTCTACTGGCCTCTATCCCTTTTTCGTATCTGAAAAACTCCTATATGCTTTGAGCATCGGGGAAATGTATTATCCGGGCATTCCTGACGAGCAGCTTGTTTTATTCACTGAAAGCCTGGCTCAATATCCCCTCTATTATTTATTTGAAGCACGTGAGAGTGCTTTTGAAGAAATAGAGCAGCAATTGAGCAAGGACAAACTTACTTTTGAAGTTTTTTACAGCACTTTGGAAAGCAGCCACCTGCTGGTAACCGTCTTTAATCGTTCGGAGCTGGCGCATCTTATACCTACGCTAATTTGGCAGCACAACGATTATATGAGCACTTTCTGGTCTCCTCACAAACATGCTTTTACGATCGAGAAAAAAATCTGGGACGCTAAGGAATACCCAGAAATCTCCGATACAATTTGCATTAATTTCAATCAGCCGACTACTGTTTTCTGGTTTGGCCATGACTTTCATGGTACAGACATTTTTTCAAACGAGGAGAAATATGCAAAATTAGATGAGGTTCAAAAGCGGTTGCCGTCCTTTATTAAAACAGAGGTTATTGAATTTGGGTAAATTTAAACCACCTAAAACGCTGTATTAGCATTATTTTAGGTGGTTTTTTATTCATATTTACTTATGATAAGGCTCACCGTAATGGCTCTAAATGAGGTTTTTGTTTCATTTATTCATATTACTAATAAATTCAATTACTTTAGAATTTACTTATGGTTATGTCCTTATTGAGAAGATAAATACTCATTGATTTGAATTTCAAGTTCTTTTACTTCGTAGCCACTTCTCACATATATTAATTTACATCCATTTTCTTTGCAGAGTAGTGCTTTTCTTTCATCACGTTCTTTTTGGGCTAGGAATGATTCTTCTCCTCCAAAGAAAGCAATAGGTTGGTCATGCTGGAGTCCTTGGTATTCAATAGCAAGATTTCTCTCAGGAAAGTATATGTCTAAGTGTTGGCGACCTAACCAGAATGGACGACCGTGATTAACAATAATTTCTTTTGGAAAAAGATTTTTCAAGAAATAGTATAGTTGCGTTTCTCCTATCCATCCTTCCCCAATCTTAGGTAGTTTTTTCTTTACTCTCAATAAATTTTCGCATTCTCTTAATAGATTATTGCAAAAACCTTCAAATGCTTCTTCGACTATTTGAGGAACAAATTCGTAAGGAACAGTCAACTTCTCTCCTTTACTATTTTCTCCAAATTCTCTACATTTGTAATCTCGATTGAAAAAGTCAATTGCTGTTTGATGGAAACTCTTATAATACTCATTGTAGTCTTTTTTGCTTGGAAAGTCGGTGGGTTTTAGTGATAGTAGTGAACGGTCTTTACTTTCATACCTTTCTAACTCCCTCAACTTCTCTTTATAATTTTTCACTATAGATTTGTAACTTTGTCTCAAAGCAATGTATCTCTTCGGCTTAATATAAGGTTCTAATTCCAGCAAATCCGACTCTGTAAGATCAGGAAAAATATACTTCCTTTTAAAATAATGAAAAGGATCTACACCTTCCCGATCAATAAAATCTTCTAGGTAAGAGTCAAAAAGTTCAAGTAATTCTTTTACATTCTCTTTTCCAAATTTAGTGATTTTCGCATCAGTAATTCCCACTACCGCAGCAAGATGATGGCCTGTTAATTTGAAATCACTACATGGCAAATAGTAGTTTAAGATAGTTGAGAAGGAAAGAACTTTAAGAATTTTGTACTCATTTTTTTTTAAAGATTTCCCATAGGTTAATTTCCAATAGGTATCATAGTCCTGAATAATTAAATACGCGTCTTCTATATAGTTTTGCGCATATGCATGAGGATAAAAGAACTCATCTCCTGCAGAATAGGACGTTACAGGTTTTAACTCTTCGATTAATCGAGTAACTTCCAAATGATCAAGAAAGTCAATTGAACGTTTATTTGCATACATGCATAGATATCCAATATTATCCTTAACATCTACAAATTCTCCTTGTAGAAGTTTCTTTTCAAACTTTTTATATGCTTTCAAAACAGCTTTATCTTCTGATTCATACCAATGTTCTGTAAAAGAGGGTAATTTTATAATGTTCTCCTCCTTCTTTTTTTATGTTAATTCAATTCTCCTACCTTTTTATAGCCTTTACTATATACGTTTGACGTTTGATTCGTTAGTATGCATATGTTCCTCTCTAAAAACGATCTCTTAGCTACTTTTCATCGTTTCTATTACATGATTTGCAAACTCTCTGGTTAACCGTATTTTATCTGCGCCAAAGTTCAACGCTCCAAGTGTTCCTCCACCTTTGTGAGTGATTGGTGTTTGCGAATTATACGAAGCTTGAATGCTAGAGATTGTATTATTGTAATTATTCCATTGACCACTGTATTTCGGCAAAAGATTTTTAGCTTTTACAGACCAAGGCCAGCGAGCTCCCTCCACCCCAGAATGTACCGGATCTTCCAGCGTTTCAAAATATCCTAGTAGTTTGGTGGTTCCTACTCCATAGCAGATTATGATATCCCCTGCTTTTACTGCAGCTGGTTTTCTTCTAGAAAAGTGGAGAGTTTCAATATCATGAGACAAGACTCTACTTGTTGAAAAAGGTTTTTCTAACCAGCCAACAGGTTTTATGAAATAACTTCTGTGCGCTTTATCTACTTTTTCAACTGAATCAATTATATTGCTAACCATCAAATCTATTTTTGCTTTTTGAGGTATTCCTGCTTGTTTTACATAATCATCAATCTTAATGATTATATTCGCTATATCTTCTGCCGTGAGCGGGATGCCTCTCACACTGGAAATCTCTTGCTGAATTTTTTCTACTTGAGCTTGATCGGTTAATATAAGTCCCCACTCATGGTTTTTTTCTAAGCCTGCCTTTGTAAAATTTGCTGAAGTAACTATTCCTTGGGTAGGTACCCCATCGGTGGAAGAGATATAGATTTTTCCATGTAACTGATTGTCGATATAAATACTATAGTCTATTCCTTCTTTCAAACAATTTACACAGAAAGAGTATAGTGAATTCGCTTTATGGAATAGGTCTGGGTCATTGTCTTTCAAAGTAGTGGTTAAGGTAATATACTTTATATCTGCTTTTTTAGCTTCGGCAATAAACGCATCAAAAGACTCCATTAAAAAAGGGCTTACAATATGAAATTCATTTCCTTCCAATAATAATGCTTTTATATAATCATAATGTGTTGAAGAAAGGTTATTCAAAATACTCATTGCTTGGCTTCATTTTTTAATGCGACATACTTTGAAAGATTGACACCTTTATTTACTTCAGTAGCATAAGAAACCTTCATGCCTGCGGCTTGAACGATTTCTTTAGGTTTGTAATTGTGCTTCAAAATATACTGCCCATACTTGATTCCAAACAGGTGAATATTAAGAACCTGTTCTCCCTCTTTCGCATTTGTATACATCTCTTTTAAATATTTAGCTAAATCATCTCTCGTCAATTATATCGGCTCCCTTCAAATTCTGAATTAATAGGTAAATATTACTAAATAGATATTATCACAAAAATCTAAAAACAAATAGATGTTTTGTATATTCTTAGTAGATACTCATTACCTCCTTTCATCAAGTCCCTTTACCAGTTCAATAAGAACAGAAAAGGGCCGAGAGAACTCTGCAATAGTAGAGTTCTCTCGGCCCTTAGTAGTGAAGTGTTTGACGACTTCTCTATTGAGTATTATTTGAATGGTATCGATCTTTCGCGTTTCTGAAATGGTAATTTTGTCGATCAATAGATGTAACAGCTGCTTTCGTTGTTCATAGGTGAAATATTATAATCAATCTACTTCTTTATTACTCATAAGTAATAAAGGATAAGGCTACAAAAATTAAATTATTTTACTTAAAAACAGAGTTGAAAGAATCTACTCAAAACAAATTGTTCCTCTATTTATACACTTTTTCATATTTTCAAAAGAAGTATTTCCAAATATCTACAATAGGATTAAATAAACTCATCATCTCATTTCTTCTATCATCGTTTAACTGATAAAATAATGACATTCCAGCAAATATAGTTGCTGCTAAAGAAAGCGTGACAGTAATAATTGTAAGTCCGACTGTAGTAATTGTAAGTCCAAAAGATCTTCTTCTTAAAGAATTATTTGTTTTAATTTCAAGTAACTGTACCGTATCATCTATAATTTTTGCGAAATTTTGTGAATGATCGTATGTTTTATCAATAATATAATTAGTATTATCGACAATCATTTCAACAGCGCTTATATCAACATACTTAGGATTTGATGGTTCAAAATCCATTACTTTTTTTATTTCAGATTTTACTCTATTAAAATAGTTACTGCCTATTTCATTTTTAAATCTTTTAAGTATTTGAAGGTCGCGTTCTAATTCGTATCTTATATTAATCAATTTGTGGTACTTAGGTTTTGCTTTTTGAATTGATAAAAAAGTTTTATTTTGTTGCATGGCTACCTTTTCACTGGTATTTACCGCATATTCCCTCATTACCATAATTGGTAGAAGTAAATTCGCAAATCTCTCTGTCATATACACAATTTGAAAATTAAGCGAATGAAACATAGGTTCTTGTTTAATTGCTGAGTTACAAGTAACTTTTATTGAACTATCAATAAAATACGGTTTTCTTCCTTCAGTAAATAGTTTCCAGTATCCATCCTTAGAAATATCACTAAGATGGCTATCCATTCCTACAGAGTTCCAGAATGAACTTCTTAGTTCATTTTCGTCATATTTAAAAATACAAGAAGATTGATCCAATTTATATACTTCAATACTCGGAGGGATCAGTTTATTTTTCGTAAAATACATAGGAAAGTATTTATTAATTTCTTTCATTGTCCTCCATTTTAATTCCATAATCAAATCTTCTACCATCTGATTCTTTACAATATCGTAGGATAAACTCTTGCCTCCCCAAAATTTAAACAGGTTTTTCAAATTTAGGTCAAATGAAAATCCTTCCTTTATATCACTTTTAATTAACTCCTTATAATTATTTATGAAATTATCAGAAGGATTTATAACAAATTGTAAAATAATTGATGAAGAAGATAAGTGTGTACCTTGTATTGTAATGCTTTTTACAAATCCTGAAATTTCTCTCTCCTTAGTAAAATCTATAGAACCAAAGTTACTCCAACGTCCTGCTCGAATACTCTTTTTTACACTAGTGCAAAATTCATCTATTCGTTCAGTTTGTCCATGGTTAAAAGGAGATGGATAATTTTTTACTAATTTTTTTAGTCCTTTATTTAGCTTATCAACATTTTCAATAGGTATATACTCAGCCACATATATAGACAGAAAATCTACATCAATATCTTGAGGAGGTTCTACTGTATCAGTTTTATCTCTCTCTAACCCTTTAATACTAATTCTTGCAGATTCTAATACCTTGGGGATATATTTCGACTTTACTTTCCAATCTTCATCTAAAGATATCTTTTTTATATGTGGAACTACAAAGTCAGTAAACTTTCTATTGAACTTTTCTTTTAAATTTAATCTATTACGACTGTATGGATTTTTTAATTTCATTTTTATCTCCTCAAAATCCTTTGATAAAATGCAATAAATATAACCATAAAAACCTCATTTACTTATGGTACGGTTCACCCTTCATTATCCGGAAAGCCCGGTATACCTGCTCCACCAAGATCAGCTTCATCAACTGGTGTGGAAACGTCATCTTCGAGAACGACAGTTTCTCATCCGCCCGCTTCAATACCTCGTCGTGGAGGCCTAATGATCCCCCGATTACAAAAACGATTTTGCTGCGGCCGTAGGTCATGAGGGATTCGATGTCTTTTGCCAGCCCTTCGGATGTTTTCATCTTGCCGTCGATTGCCAGGGCGATGACGTAGGCGTCAGGAGAAATCTTGGCCATGATCCGCTCCGCTTCTTTCTTTTTGACGATTTCCATGTCCGCTTCGCTCAATTGCTCCGGCGCTTTTTCATCCGCTACTTCCACTTCCGTGATTTTCGCATAGCTTCCGAGCCGTTTCGTGTATTCTTCGATACCCGCCTTCAGGTATTTCTCTTTCAGTTTACCGACACTGATAATTGAGATATTCACACCTTATCCCCCTTTACGCTAAATTTACAAACAAGTTACCCACAAATGTTATACACATATCCACAGAAGTTTCTACATCTTGTGTCCGCTCAGGTGTTCGCCACAAGATACAAAGCAGCCTCTTCGCAGTACTCGCATTTTGTGGATAACTTTTCTTGCTCTGACAATTCTGTAAGAATCGGATAAGTTTTTGCCTCTGCCACAAACATGTCTAACGCATGCTCCACGTGGGTTTTGCAGCAATAAATTTTCATAATACTCATTCCTTTCGATTTCCGAATATTCCACACAGTTATACACATTTCGTTCACGTTTATCCACACCCTATTTTAACAGAAGAATATCTTCCCGAATAGCCAAGCTTCAGAAGACCTGTGGATAGTCTGTTCCTTCTTGCATCGAAATAAGTTATCCACATAATAGTTTTTTGCTTTCACGAACATTGCTTATTATTTTTGGACAGATTGTTTACAAAAATTACAGGAGCGTTACATAAAAATAGACCGGAATACAGGGCAGCTGTATTCCGGTCTATCGGACTTTATTAAATTTCAGGCGGCTGGGCTCCCATTGCTGCCCATTCTTCTTTTGCTGGGCCGTAGACGCCGGGAACTTTCAATCCAGCCTGGCGCATCAGGACCGTCATCTGGCCCCGGTGATGGACCTGGTGGGTGATCAGCACCTGCAGGAGCGTCGCCACGCTCCACATCTCGCCATACATATTATGCTCTTCTTCCAAGGTTTCATCGGTCCAGTTTTCTTTCATTGCCGTAATCATCGATTGATTGGAAAACCGGTAGGCTTCTGCAATTTCTTCGGCGGTATCCGGAACCGGATTGCCGAATTTAGCTGCTGAAAACTGCAGCCCGGTATGTCCGACCATTTCATCCAGCGTGGTTACCAGATGCCATGCCAGCCGACCAAGCGTCCGGTGTTCATCTGTGACCTGCTGGCTGAGTGATTCGTCTGTCAGCGCATCCAGAATCTTCTGGGTGGCTTCTTCTTCACGCTTCCAATCCTTGAAAAAATCATTCAGTTTTCTGTACACGATCGATCCCTCCATTTTCTTTCTCCTTTGGTCTATTCGCCGCATAAGAACGTTTTCCTGCCTCAGGACCGCTTTTGCAGAAGGGCGCTGGTTTTATTCCGCTCCAACGAATAAAACCGGAAGCGATATACCTCCGGTTTTGGATCCATTCTATAGTGCCGAGTTGTCCACAAGCTCGAGTTCGAAATCCAAAGGTTCTCCGTCGCGGTACGCTTTGACCGCCATCGTGTCGCCGATTTTCTTCTCGTTGTACAAATGCTTGCGGAGGTCGATGATGTCGCCGATCGGCTGGCCGTCCATTTCGACGATGACATCGAATTGCTCCATGCCCGCTTTTTCGGCTGCTGAGCCTTCGACGACCGAGTTGACGACAACGCCTTCTTTAATGTCGGCCGGCAGGTTCAGCGACTCTTCGCGCTGCGCCTGCGGGACTTGGGCAAGATCGAGCAAAGCGACACCCATTGCCGGACGGATCATTTCCCCGTTTTCCTCAATCGACTGGATGACCGGCATAGCCGAATTGATCGGGATGGCAAATCCGATGCCTTCCACGTTGGAAGTGGCGATCTTCATCGAGTTGATGCCGATCAGCTGGCCCGCCAGATTGACCAATGCACCACCGCTATTGCCGGGGTTGATGGCAGCGTCCGTCTGGAGGACTTCCGCCTGCCAGTCTTCCGAACCGTTGCCATCAAGGTCGACCGGCACAGCACGATCCTTGCCGGAGACGACGCCGGTCGTCACCGAACCTGAGAAATCAAGACCGAGCGGGTTGCCGATTGCAATCACCGTTTCCCCACGTTTCAATGCATCCGAATCGCCGAATTCCGCTACATCCTGGACCGACGCGGCATCCATCTCCACAACGGCCAAATCGGTCCAGATATCCGAACCGACGAGTTCTGCCGGCACTTTCGTCCCGTCCGACAAAGTCACTTCAATATTAGTCGCGCCATCGATTACATGGTGGTTCGTCACCACGAATGCCCGGCCGTTCTCATTTTTGTAAATGACGCCGGAACCGGTGCCCGCTTCCTGCTGCTGCGGCTGGGACCAAAAATCAGAGGTCTCCTGCAAATTCGATACGCCGACAACGGCATCTGCTGCTTCATCGACCGCTGCCGTGACGTCCGTCGTCACATCGACCGACACCGATTCCTGCTGCTGGCCTTCCCTGTTCCCTTCCGTCGCTTGGAGGCCCGTCTCTGCTCTATTATTGGCACCCGGCAGCAACTGCGGCACTGTCTCAAACAGCAGCCACACCAGCAAGGCACCGACTAACACGCCCGCTAGACCTGCCAGAAACGAATTACCTCTTCTCGGCCGCTGCCGGCCTTCCGGCGGTTGATTGTAATATCCCAATTCGCTCATCCTCTCTTCCTCTTTAGTTCTCTATAGCCTAAGTGTAAAAAGCTCAAACAGGATTGGCAAGCAGGAGACCCTTTCTTTCTTACCTAAAAAATTGATTTGTGTCAGATCCCAAACCTCTTTAAGCGCCAAAGCGACATCCCAACTTCTACCCTCCCTATCAACAAGGACGAAGTTGACTATCATCTCCTAATAACCCCTTTCCAGCGAAGGCGCGCCACGGGCTGGGCGAAGCCAGGAGACGGGTGTTTTTCCCGGCTCATGGCGAAAGCCATGCCCAAAGCGCCAAAGCGGTATCCCAACCTCTACCCTCCCTATCAACGAGGACGAAGTTGACTATCATCTCCTAAACACCTCTCCAGCGCCGGCGCGTCCGTGGGCTAGGCGAAGCAAGAAGACTGGCGTTCTTTGCCTGGCTTCTTGCGGGAGCCATGCCCAAAGCGCCAAAGCAGCATCCCAAATTCTACCCTCCCTATCAACGAGGACGAAGTTGACTATCATCTCCTAAAGACCTCTCCAGCGCCGGCGCGTCCGTGGGCTAGGCGAAGCAAGAAGACTGGCGTTCTTTGCCTGGCTTCTTGCGAAAGCTATGCCCTAAGCGCCAAGCGGTTTATTTTAGTCACGCCCGTTAGGGCAGGTTTCCCCGTTTCATGATCCCTCCTTCATTTTTTTTACATAGAAAAAGCCGGAAGCATAAGCTTCCGGCCTTCATTCTTCTTTATACCAAGACAAGCGGCGTCGGCACGTTGGCGTCCGTATCGAGCAGGTCGACGTACTCGCCGACAATGATGCCTTTTGACTGCAGCGTCTGCTCGACGCTCATGCGCGCCAATGCCTTCATGTTATTATCTTTGCTCAAATGCGACAAATAGATGCGCGTCGGCTTCTCCGCCATCACTTCGCTCATGGCGACCGCCGCATCTTCGTTGGAAACATGTCCCACGTCGCTCAGGATGCGCCGTTTGACCGACCAAGGGTATCTGCCCATCTGCAGCATGCCGACGTCGTGGTTGCTCTCGAACACGTACGCATCCGAAGCTCCGATAACCCCTTTCATGCGGTCGCTGACATATCCCGTATCGGTGATGAGCGAAAGCTTGCGCCCGTTCTCATGGAACACATAGAACATCGGATCCGCCGCGTCATGCGAGACCGCGAACGACTCGATATCTACCGAGCCGAACGTTTTTACGGTGCCCATGTCGAAATGGAAGCGCTGCTCGACCGGAATCGCCCCGACGAGGCCGTCCATTGCGTCCCACGTCTTCGCATTCGCATAGACCGGCACCTTGTGTTTCCGGGCGACAATGCCGAGCCCTTTGATGTGGTCGCTGTGCTCGTGCGTTACCAGGATGCCGTCGAGGTCCGCCATATTCTTGCCGATGCCGGCGAACAGCTCCTCCATCTTCCGGCCGCTCAGGCCCGCATCCACTAGAAAGGAATGCTGCCCGCTTTCTATATAAATCGCATTGCCGCTTGAGCCGCTTGCTAATACGCTAAAACGCATGTGAAAAACTCCTTATGGTGTAACTTCTGACTCGGTTTTGCCTTTCAGCTCGATGACGTCGCCTTTCACGGCATTCACGAAAAATTCCTTTTCTGTGCCGTCTTCGAGTGTTGCCTGGATGCGCCAGGTCGGCACAAACATCTGGGTCCCTTCAGATACCGTGACATATTCGGTGTAGCCGATTTCCGCAGAATCGATATGCGTGCCGGTCGGCAGCATCCGCTTCTGGTACAAGGTATGCACGGCCTGGATGGCCGGGACCAGCTTTTTCTGCTGCTCACTGAGCTCGATCTCGTCAAAAATGGTCTGTTCGTAATTGGTGACTTCAGACTCTTCGTTCCAATAGAGCGTCAGCTTACCGCGCTCGCTGTAGTACAGCGGCTTATCGTTGATGTTCTGGAAGAACACCGCTTGCCGCTCTTTCTCGTCAATTTTCCAGACACTGTAGTTCTTGCCTTGGTAGACGGTTTTCGCGACAAATTCCTCGAGCGTCTCGGTGCTCACTTTGCCGTCGAGCGGCAGCGGTTCGGTGAATTTCACCGACAGGAAACTCTCTTCCTGGATGTTCTCTTTCAAGTCTACACCCGGTACGTCCGCTGCGACAAATGATTTAACCTTTCCGGTCACGTATGGCTGATCTTCCACATTTTTCGGCAGTTCGTCGTACGTGATGTCATCGGCACTCAGTTTTTCTTCGTTTGTGGGATCCACCAGAAAATCGTATTCCTGCGACTCGTTGTACCGGTCCAGATACAGCGAATAAAGGAAGACATTCAGGATGGAAAAAACAATGATGAAAATGGATTTGGTTTTATTCCAATCCAAATTGATCGCCCCCTAACTCTTCTGCTGAAAGCGGCGTCCATTTTCCATTGGCTTTATAGAACCAGGTCGGCTCCAGCACCACGAGACGGTCCGGATCTTTTTCATCGCGCGTCATCTGGTAGCCCAGCATCACGTCCGTCACAGCCTCCGGTTTGAGGCCTTTCGTATGCGAGACGGCGTGGAGCGCAGAGCTGCCGGAAGCCAGTTCCATCGGCTGCGGCTCCCCGAGGGATTCCAGTACGTAATACGGGCGGTAATAGCGGAAAATCTGTTCCATTTCGCCATCGATGCCCCACGTCAACTCGAGGCTATCGGCCAGCGCTGTGCTAAATACCGGCAGATTGTTCAAGTAAAGGCGGTAGTTGATCTGCTGGCTTAGCGGTTCCATGCTGAAATACCGGTAATCGTTCGTCCAGCCGCTATGGCTGTTGATCCAATCGGCCGTATCGAAAATCAGCTCGGACGGAATTGCCGGATCCGATGTCTGGGCTTGCGGCTGGACGTAGCGGATGCTTTTCTTGCTGTCGTCGAACTTCATCAGCGCTTCCGAAGCATCGCTGTACTCCTCGTTGGTCAGCTCTCCGGAAGATTCCACCTGCCCTGGGTTTTCAAAGAGCCCGTCGACGAATTTCTTGTCCGGAATGTCTTCCAGCAAGTAGCGGTACGTATCCACGGTCAATTTGTTCTCCGGCAAGTAGATCGGCATCTGGCCGACCCCTTCCTCGGTGATGTATGTGTCAAAATCCGACAGCGCGGGTTCGACGATTCTCGGAATAAACTGATTCAGTTCTGCGGAAACCACATTGCCTTTATGGATGCGCCCGGACCGGGAGTTGATGAAATACAGCGTCATCTCCGGCTGTTCGCTTTTTCCCCAAACGAGGACAATGCGGTCGAACGAGGCCTCGAGCAGGCTTTCGTCTGTAATTTGCAGGATCGAGCCCAAAACAGGGAACGGCAGCGGCGCCGGATAATAGACGACCGCGCGGTTCGGGTCATGCATATAAGACTTTAGAAGCGCTGGAGAGGCATCTTCCTCAACTTCCATGATTTCGTTGATCTGCCATTCTTTCATAGTATTGAGCAGGAGATCCACTTGCTTTTGGTTGATCGTGCCTTTGGTTTCTTCTTCGCCGTGGTAAATCACTTTATGGGGCTTGACCACCCGCTCGACGGACTTGCTTTCGCCGAGCGCCACTTCGACAGCCGGCGTGGCCTCGATTTCATCATAGTCAGGCGTGAATGTCCAGACGCTGAACGTCAGTGCCAGGCTGAGGAAAATCAGCAGAAACAGGGCGATTGTTTTGATGTGTTCAACATACTTCATTCCCATTCACCTCCGTCATCCAATTCGAATGGCAGCGTGAAGAAAATGGTCGTGCCGCGGCCGTATTCGCTCTCGGCCCAGATGGCGCCGCCATGGGCGTTGATCATTTCTTTTGAAATGGCAAGGCCCAGTCCGGTGCCGCCCATTTCACGGGAACGCGCCCGGTCGACCCGGTAGAAGCGGTCGAAAATGCGCTCGACGTTCTCTTTCGGTATCCCCATGCCCTGGTCTTTGATGCGTATCAAGAGGAAACCGTCTTCGACCGTCACCGTAAAGCGGACTTTCCCGCCTTCCGGCGAATACTTCAAGGCATTGGAGATGATGTTGTCGATAACTTGGGTCAGCTTGTCCGGATCGACTTCCACGAAATAAGGTTCGTCCGGCAGCTGGCGTTCAAAGCGCACATTCTGCGACTTCGACATTTCGAAGCGGTCGATGATGCGATTGAAGAAGACATTGAACTCGACCATCTCCTTGTTGATCTCCGTTTCGCTGGCGTCCATCTTGGACAGCTTCAGCAAATCGTTGACAAGGCGGATCATGCGCTCGGTCTCCGTCTGTGTCACGTTCAGGAAATTCGGCGCCAAGTTCGGGTCTTCCCACGCGCCGTCTGCGAGCGCTTCTAGATAACTGCGCATCGTCGTCAGCGGCGTCCGCAGTTCATGCGAGACGTTCGCGACGAATTCGCGGCGTTCGGCATCGATCTTCTCCTGCTCCGTGTTGTCGTGCAGGACGGCGATGACGCCGTTGACAAAGCCGGTCTCCTTTTGGATGACCGAGAAGCTGGTGCGCAGGAGCGCACTTTCGTCGTAGCTGCTGAAATCAAGCGTGACAGCTTCTTTCAAATGGATCAGATCTTCAAAGGTATATTCATTTTCGAGCTTCAGGACAGACGTGATCGGCCGGTTGATGACCGTTTCACGTGAAACATTCAACAGCCGGAGCGCCGGATCGTTGATCAGGATCACCCGCCCCCGGCGGTCGGTCGACAGCACGCCGTCCGTCATGTTCGACAGGACCGATGCGAGCTTGCGGCGTTCGCTTTCCGTGGATTGCTGGGATTCCTGCAGGCGGTTCGTCAAGTTGTTGAACGACTTGGCCAGCTGGCCGATTTCATCGTCCCCGTAGACGCGCACCTTGCGCGAGAAATTCCCTTTGGCCATGGCCTGTGCCTGGCGGCGCATATCGGAGATCGGCTTGGAGATGGTCTGGGCGACCAAAACGCCGAGGATGGCCGTGATGGCCAATGCGATGGCGGTTCCGCCTGCCAGGATGGAGTTGATGTCATCCATCTGGTTATAGACGCTTTCGATATCCGCTTCCATATAAAGCGTGCCGAGCACTTCCCCGCCTTCAGCCATGATCGGCTGCGTGCGGACCCATACCCGGTTTTTCTGGGCATTGACTTTCGTCCGGTCCAGCGGCGTTTCGCTCGTCACGGACTGCGTCACTAATTCTTCCGTCGAACGCTGGCCGACGAGCGACTGGTTGTCGACGGCGGAAGAAGCAAGGATCCGGTACCGTGAATCGATGACCCGGATCTCGTCGATATCTTCCGACTGGAAACCGTAAAGGACCGAGCGCAGGCTTTGTTCCAGCGTCAAGTCGTCTTCCGTGCGTTCTTTGATCATTTCTTCCCTGACGCTGAACTCCACGATATTCATGCGGTCTTCAATCGAACCGGTGAAGTTCTCGATGAGTGTATCTTCAAGCTGCTGTGCGAAATACAGCCCGATGATCTGCATCGCCAGCAAGATCAGAAGGATGTAAATGACCACGAACTTTACGTGGATCGATTTAAAAAAACCTACTTTGTGCATTCAACCTACTCCTGTTCAGGGTTCCGCAGGTAATAGCCTACTCCTCTGCGGGTGACAATCCAGGCCGGGTGGCTCGGGTTGTCTTCAATTTTTTCACGAAGGCGGCGGATGGTCACGTCCACAGTGCGGACGTCTCCAAAATAGTCATAGCCCCATACCGTCTGCAATAAATGCTCGCGGGTCATGACCTGCCCGATATGTTTTCCAAGATAATGGAGAAGCTCGAACTCGCGGTGCGTCAGCTCAATCGTTTCATCCCGCTTTTGGACTAGGTAGGCGTCCGGCTGGATCGTCAAAGCACCGACTTCGATATCATTCGAATTCGGGCCATCCTCTTCAAGCGGCACGACGTTCTGGCGTCGCAGGTTCGCTTTGACGCGCGCAATCAATTCGCGCGTCGAAAACGGTTTTGTCACGTAATCGTCAGCACCCAATTCAAGTCCGAGCACTTTATCGATTTCCGAGTCTTTCGCCGTCAGCATGATGATCGGGAAATCAAATTTCTTGCGGATTTCGCGGCACACTTCCATGCCGTCGCGGTTCGGCAGCATGATGTCCAAAAGCATCAGATCCGGCTGGATTTCTTCAGCGATCTTCACCGCTTCATCGCCGTCATAAGCGCAAACCACGTTGAATCCTTCTTTCTTCAAATTGAATTGCAGAATGTCTGCAATCGGCTTCTCATCGTCTACAACCAAAATCGTTTTACTCATCATTTTCTCCCCTTCATATCCCAGCTTTTTTTCGGTGGAATTGTTCAGATGCACATTCTTTTCTACCATTACTTTATCACTGTTAAGAAGGTTTCGCACCTCTCATTCCCCGGACCTTATTTCCCGGGAAATAATCGGCAATGAATCGAAAAAGACCGGCCTTTGCGGAAGGCCGATCTGTTGAGCATTTATTTGAGATAATTTAATGGATTCTTTGTTTTACCATCTAACGATACTTCAAAATGGAGGTGGACGCCAGTAGAACGGCCTGTGTTCCCCATATTTCCAAGCTTGGTCCCTTTCGGCACTTTCTGGCCCGGCCTGACGTCAATCGAGGACAAATGGGCGTAGATCGTTTCATAGCCATTCTGGTGGTCGACGATAACGCGGTTGCCGAACGTGCCGGCTGCCCCTGCCGCTTTTACGACGCCGTGGTCAGCTGACTTGATTGCCGGCCCGTCCGGCTGGGCGATATCGATGCCGTTATGGAGGCGTCCCCAGCGCTGGCCGCGCTCGCTTGAAATATAGCCGCCTTCTGCAGGCCAGGCAAAGCGGCCGGTGCCGATAGATGGCAGTTCCTTCGTGCCTTTGGCGATGATCTTGTCCACCGGCTCACGGACGGTCTCTTCTCCGACCACTTCTTCCGAAACCGCTTTGCCGTTGACGGCAAGTATCGCCGTCGTAACGTGCTTCTCGCCTTTTTTGCCCTGCTGCTTCACCTTCGTCTTGCCGATCAAAAGCGCCGCGTCGTCCTCTTTCTTCTCCTGGAACGCAACGGGCTCTGCCTTGTTCTGGAGCTTCTCGATTTCCACCGCAACGCGCGGCTCATCTTTTGCCACAACGAGCTTGGTGCCTTCCTTGATCTTAGAGAATTCCGCTTCGTTGTTCCACTCCGCAAGGCGCCCTGATTCCAGGCTGAACGTTTTAGCGATCTTGCGGGCGCTGTCTCCGTCCGAAGCCGTGTAGATGCGTTCGCCGGTCAACAAGTAATGGGCGGCCTCCTTGGCCGTCATGACAGCTTCCGGATCGGCCTGTGTACTTTTTCCGGAGAGGTTCGCCTTTATGGAAATGTCCGTGATTCGGGACTCGCCTGCTTTCAGTTCCGCTTCTTCTTCCGCATCCCCGGATTCTTCCCACTGCGCCAATTCCTCCGGCGTCGCATAAGCCAATTTCAGCTCGCGCAGCGTTTCGTGGTACGCCGCTTCATCTTCGACGTGTACCGCAACGGCTCCATTGACCGACAAGGCGACGGCCGGCGTCTTCACTTCCAGGCTGTCCGTCACTTTCGAAAGAGTTTCCTGTTCGTCATTGACGGCCGGCTTGAACACCTGCTCTTTGATCACTTGGAAGTCTTTGTCCGCTTCCAGCTCCATGCCGGCAAATGCGGGCTGGGCTTCGGCGATTTTGGCTGAAACCAGTGAATCGACGGCGCCTTTATCGGTGACTGCACCGAGATATTCTTCTCCATCATACAGATGGTAGACCGGCTTGAGGCCGTCCATTTCCAGGGGATTGGCGAATGCAGGGCTGAACGTCAGGCCTGTCAGCAGCATGGCAGACGCGGCAGCTGCCTTGAGTGCGGCACTGCCTCCTGCTGCGAGGCCTTTGGTATGGATATTTTTCATCGTTTACTCCTTTAATTATCGTAAAGCGCTTGCCGCTTTTCATTTTCTGTTCCTTCAACTTTTCCCACTCTAGCATATTCCGCCTAGGCTGCGACAGCGCCGCCGACCCCGTAACCCAACTGTCTTATTGCTGCCAATACATGCCAGAGAGCCGAGATTTCCGGGCATTTTCAGTAAGGAAAAAGCCTTTGTTTGAGCCTTTTATGCAATAAAATCGATAATTACACGATGTATTCCTGTCATATTTGTCATATAAACATCCATATTCCCCATTTTAAATATGTCTATTTTGTTAAAAGGGCAAAAAAAACAACAAAAAAGAGATGGGATAATGTTTATTCCAGCTCTTTTTGGGCTATCGAGAATCTTTTATAAACCATTTAATAAACGAAAAAACCTATTTACGCTGCTTTGGGCATGGCTCCCACAATGAGCCGAGAAGACCACTCGTCTCATTGCAAAACCCTTCTGCTCCTGCATCGCTGCGCTAGCTTCGTCGCAAATAAAATGGCCCAAACTGCTTTTGGGCCATTTTATTGCCTAGCCCCTGGACGCGCCGGCGCTGGTATAGATCTTTGAAAGCTGATAACTTACTTATTTAACAGTCCTGTCTGAGATATGGAGCAAAACAGCGGAGAAAACCGTACTGCTCCTGCGGGACAGCGAGACAGCCGAGACCCCGCAAGCCGCAGCGCGGCTGAGGAGGCTTGGCGCTCGCCCGCAGATAAAATATATGCTCCTGCAGCGCTTTGCGCTTCGTCGCAAAGCTATCGGCCGAACTACCTTCGGCCAATAGCTTCGCAGCTGTTTTGCGGAATATCGATTGCTCCACAACCAAAAAAAGAACCGGAATAAGGTGTATTCCGGCTCTTTTCGCATTTATTCAATTAGTTCTGAAGCTTATCTCCAAACGCTTGTGACGATGTTGGTTTGGTTGCGGTCAGGCCCCACCGAGAAGATGGAGATCTGGACGCCTGTCAATTGGGCGATGCGCTCGAGGTAATGGCGTGCGTTCGCCGGCAGTTCGTCCAATGACTTGCAGCCGGTTACGTCTTCCGACCAGCCTGGCAGCTCTTCGTAGACCGGTTCGCAGTCCGCAAGCATGCGGAGGTTCGCCGGATACTCGGTGATCAGCTCGCCGTTGTAGCGGTAAGCCGTACAGATCTTCACCGTCTCAAGGCCGGTCAATACATCGATCGAGTTGACCGTCAGATCCGTCAATCCGCTGACGCGGCGTGCATGGCGCACCACAACGCTGTCGAACCAGCCGATGCGGCGCGGGCGGCCTGTTGTCGTGCCGTATTCCTTGCCGACTTCGCGGATGCGGTTGCCGACTTCATCAAACAATTCCGTCGGGAACGGACCGTCGCCAACGCGTGATGTATAAGCTTTACATACACCGATGACGTGCTGGATCGTTGTCGGGCCGACGCCGGCACCGATTGTCACTCCGCCCGCTACCGGGTTGGAGGACGTGACGAATGGATATGTACCTTGGTCGATATCCAGCATGACGCCTTGTGCGCCTTCAAAAAGGACGCGGCGGCCGTCGTCGATGGCATCGTTGAGCACTTTCGACGTATCGGTTACGTACTTCGCGATTTCCTGGCCGTATTCGTAGTATTCTTCCATGATTTCTTCCACAGTGAAGCCTTCTGTTTCATAAAACTTCTCGAACATGCGGTTCTTCTCGTTCAAGTTCATGCGCAGCTTCTCTTCGAACACAACGTGGTCCAGAAGATCCGCCATGCGGATGCCGACACGCGCTGCTTTGTCCATATAAGCAGGCCCGATGCCTTTACCAGTCGTTCCGATTTTATTGGCTCCGCGTCTTGCTTCTTCCACTTCGTCCTGCTTGATGTGGTATGGCAGGATGACGTGTGCGCGGTTCGAGATGCGCAGGTTTTCCGTCGTCACGCCGCGTGCGTGCAGCGCCTTCAGCTCTGTGACCAGCGCTTTCGGGTCCACGACCATGCCGTTGCCGATTACCGAAATCTTGTCCTTATAGAAAATCCCTGATGGAATCAAATGCAGTTTATACGTCTCGCCGCCGAAAATGATGGTATGGCCGGCATTGTTGCCGCCCTGGTAACGCGCAATCACTTCTGCGTGTTCCGATAGAAAATCCGTGATTTTGCCTTTTCCTTCGTCTCCCCATTGCGTTCCTACTACTACGACTGATGTCATCGTCCGCACCTCCGTTAGGCTTATGCCCTTGTTTCAAACAGTCTTCATTGTATCAGCGAAACGCCGCTTCGTCAATCAAAAACAGAGAAAAACACGAACGTATGAATGTATCTCAACATTCAACGTTCGTGTTTAGAAGTCCCCGCCGGATTCGTGCTGGCTCCAGTCAATGGTGACGAATTTATTGTATTCCTTCACAAACGCCAGTTTCACCGTTCCGGTCGGGCCGTTACGCTGCTTGGCGATGATGATTTCAATCATGTTCTGGTCTTCGGTTTCCTTGTCGTAATAATCTTCGCGGTACAGGAAGGATACGATATCGGCATCCTGCTCAATCGATCCGGATTCACGCAAATCCGACATCATCGGGCGCTTGTCCTGCCGCTGCTCTACGCCACGGGACAACTGGGAAAGTGCAATGACCGGCACTTCGAGTTCACGCGCCAAGCCTTTCAACGAACGGGAAATATCCGATACTTCCTGCTGTCGGTTCTCGCCGGCGCGCCCCGGCCCCTGGATCAGCTGCAGATAATCGATAAGGATCATGCCCAGGCCATATTCCTGTTTCAGGCGGCGGCATTTCGCCCGAATGTCGTTGACCCGAATGCCCGGCGTGTCGTCGATGAAGATGCCGGCATTCGACAGGCTGCCCATCGCCATTGTCAGCTTGCGCCAGTCTTCCGTCTGAAGGGCTCCCGTACGGAGCACCTGTGCGTCGATATTGCCTTCGGCACAGAGCATCCGCATGACTAGCTGGTCGGCGCCCATCTCCAGACTGAAGATCGCGACATTTTCGTCGGTCTTCGTCGCCACATTCTGCGCAACGTTCAAAGCGAATGCCGTCTTACCGACAGAAGGCCGTGCAGCCACGATAATCAAGTCGTTCCGCTGGAACCCTGCTGTGACCTTGTCGAGGTCCCGGAAGCCTGTAGGGATACCTGTGACGTCGCCTTTGCGGGTATGCAAGAGTTCAATGTTGTCATAGGTCTTCACCAGGACGTCTTTGATGTGGGTGAAGTCGCCGGCATTTTTCCGGTTCGACACTTCCATCATTTTCTTTTCCGCTTCTGCAAGCAACGCTTCCACTTCGTCTTCGCGGGTGAAGCCGTCCTCCACAATCGTGGTCGCGACCCGGATCAGACGGCGCAGCAGCGCTTTCTCTTCGACGATGCGCGCATAATGCACGACGTTCGCCGCAGTCGGCACCGAATTGGCGATTTCCGCCAAATACGACAGCCCGCCGACGTCTTCAATCTCTTTCTTGACCGATAACTCTTCAGTTACAGTCACCACATCAATCGCTTTGCCGCGGTCGGAAAGGTCGATCATGGTCTGGAAGATCTTCTGGTGCGCAAGGCGGTAGAAGTCTTCCGGCATGACGATTTCCGCTACGGTGATAAGCGCTTGCGGCTCCAGGAAGATCGCCCCGATGACCGATTGCTCGGCTTCGTGGTTATGCGGAGGGGTGCGGTCCAATGTTTCATTCATGGAGTTCATCACCTTACGCTTCTTCTGTTACATGGACCCGCAGTGTCGCCGTGACTTCCGGATGCACTTTGACCGGCACGTTGGTATAGCCGAGTGCACGGATGGAATCATCCAATTCCATCTTGCGCTTGTCGATTTTGAAGCCGTGCGCCTTTTCCAATTCCGTCGCCACTTGTTTAGTGGTGATCGAGCCGAACAGGCGGCCGCCTTCACCGGATTTCGCTTTCAATTCGATGGTTAGGCTTTCGAGCTTCTCTTTCAGCGCTTTCGCTTCTTCCAATTCTTGCGCTGCTTCTTTTTCCTGCTTTTTCTTCTGGCCGGCCAGTTGGCTGATCGCCGCCTGGTCCGCTTCTCTCGCCAAGTTGTTTTTCAGCAGAAAGTTATGTGCATAACCGTCTGCCACATTTTTCACTTCGCCTTTTTTGCCTTTGCCTTTTACGTCTTTCAAGAATATAACTTTCATTCGGATTTGCCCTCCTCGTATTGTTCCTTTATTACAGTTTTCAATTGGCCGATCGCTTCGTCGATTGTCGTGCCCGGCATCTGGGTTGCGGCATTCGTCAGATGGCCGCCGCCGCCCATGTTTTCCATGATGATCTGGACGTTGACTTCGCCGAGCGACCGCGCCGAGATGCCGACGCCGCCTTCTGACCGTTCCGCTACCACGAACGAGGCATTGACGTCTTTCATCGTCAGCAGGATATCAGCCGTCTGTGCGATGAGCACAGGACTGTAGATTTTTCCGGCTTCGCCTCTGGCGATCGCGATGCCGTTCGCAACAAATTCGACGGTTTCGACGATTTTCGCGCGTTCCATATATGTTTCCAGGTCTTCTTTCAGCAAGCGCTGGACCAGTACGGTATCCGCGCCGTTTGAGCGCAGATACGAGGCCGCTTCAAACGTCCTCGACCCGGTCCGCAGCGTAAAGCTTTTCGTATCAACGATAATGCCCGCAAGCATCGCCGTCGCTTCGAGCATCGACAGCTTTTCGTGCTTCGGCTGGTATTCAAGCAATTCGGTGACCAGTTCCGCAGTCGATGACGCGTACGGCTCCATGTAGACGAGCATCGTATTGGTGATGAATTCCTCGCCCCGCCGGTGATGGTCGATCAAGACCACCCGTTCCATGCGCTGGAGCAGGCGTTCGTCGATGACCATCGACGGTTTATGGGTATCCACGATGACCAGGAGCGAGTTGTCGGTCATGTCGGCCAGCGCTTCTTCCGGCGTGATGAACCGGTCGAACAATTCATCGTCCCTTTCGATTTCTTCCATCAGCCGCATGACGCTGCGGTCGTATTCGTTGAAATCCAGGACGATGCGCCCTTTGACTTTGTTCATCGCCGCCATTTTGGCCACGCCGACCGCCGCACCGATTGCGTCCATATCAGGCATCTTATGGCCCATGACAAAGACCTGGTCGCTTTCCTGCATCAAATCGCGCAGCGCATGTGAAATGACGCGTGCGCGCACCCGTGTGCGTTTTTCGACCGGGTTCGTCTTGCCCCCGTAGAACTTCACTTTTCCGCTCGGATGCTTGATCGCCACTTGGTCGCCTCCGCGGCCAAGGACCAGGTCCAGGCCGGACTGTGCCATGCTGCCGAGTTCGACAAGCGAAGCCGATCCGGCTCCAACGCCGATGCTTAACGTCAGTGCAAGATTGTCTTTCGATGTCACTTCGCGAAGGTCGTCCAGGATGGCGAACTTCGATTGTTCCAGCTCTTTCAGAATGGACTCGTTGAAAACGGCCACAAAGCGGTCAGATGAAACCCGTTTGACGAAAATTCCATGCTTCGCTCCCCATTCATTGATGAGCGACGTCACGATGCTGTTGAGATTGCTCCGCGTCTGGTCATCCATCCCTTGCGACAATTCATCGTAATTGTCGATGAACAGAATGCCGATGACGGTGCGGTCTGCATAATACAGCGTCTCGATCTCCACTTGTTCGGTGATGTCGAACAAATAGAACAACCGGTCATCCGCCCGGTAATAAACCCGGTATTTGCGGTTGCCGAGTGTGATGGTCATGTCTGAGATCTCATCCGACTTCACCAATGTATGGAATTCATCCGATAAGCTGTAAAGCGATTCGCCGATCAGCGTATCGTATTCCAGCGTCGACGTCATATAGGGATTGGCCCATTCGATGTCGAAATTCTCATTGACCAGCAGGATGCCGATCGGCATTTCAAGAAGCGCCTCTTCCCCGACTTTCTTCATGCGGTAGGAGAGCGTTTCAATATGTTTTTCGGTTTCTTCGTATACCCGTTTTTCCGTCACCCAGGCGGCTGTAAAAGCCAGGCCGAACAGCAGCGTGAAAATCCCGGCTGCCCATTCCGACCAGAGGGCGATGAAAATAATCGCCGCCACTCCCAGAAGGAGCAGCGCCAAGAGCGGATAACGAAGCTTTCTTTGTCTAAAAAAAGCCGACATTCCGTTTCAGCTCCTCATTTTCCTTTAAACTCGTGCGCCCGCTTCACCCAGCCCCGGATATCGAACCCGAGGTCTATGATGCCGACGATGCTTGTAAACGACTGCAGCGGCAGCGCCAGCACCGTTACCAGGACCGTCACCCATTGCGGCCAGCCTTCTTGGCGGATATAGAAATGGTAGAACGAAATCCCCTGCAGGAACAGCAGGAACTGGAGCAGCACGGAGGCGTTCAGGAACACCATATACGCCATGGTGCCCGGCTGCAGATCCGTCAGCATCGAGGCGAGCAGAACGATTAGATAATACCATAATATACTTTTCGGCAATTTCATATCCCGAAAAGGCGGAAATTTTGGAACTTCCGTGCCCAGGCGCTTCAATATCGGCAGCTGGATCGCTAATAGGACCCACACCATGAAAAATACTGTCAGCACCAACAAGGCAGGCAGCAGGATTTCAAAAGTGGTCATCAATGCATTGAGCGTTTCCTTGTACTCTTCTGTCTGCGTGCCGAAATCTTCCATGAGAGCCGCCGACCATTCGGCAGACCGTCTGGTTTCATTCATCATTTCTTCGAGGATGTTGATCCCGAACAGGAAGATCAGCGCCAGGTACTGCAGCATGGCTGACAGCAGAAACACCAGACCCGAGCCCATGAACATGTACAGCTTGCTCTTTTTATAATGGATCGACAAGCCGATGGCCAGGCCGAGCGGCACATGGACGAGCGCGAGCGGCAGCGCCAGCAAGCCGCCGGCAATAAAGGCCAGCAGGAGGCAGACCGCCGCAAAAAAGGCGGACGCTTTCCAGCCAAAGCGGGCGCTGTACCACGCCACCGGAAGGCTCAGCAGAAGCAGCGCTGCTAAATTCAAAACGGGCACGTAGACCGTGATTGCCAGCAGGACTGTGAAGATCGCCGCCATCATCGCACCGTTCGTAAGTTGTCGTGTTTGTTGATTTTGCATCCGAGTGAGATTCCCCTTCTTTCGGGTTGATTTCATCCTTGTAATTGTATCATGATTAAGGAATGTGAACAAAAAACGGGGGCTCGCAGGCATGCCTGCCCTGATTTTAGGGCAATAAAAAAAGACCGGTTTCCCGGCCTTTCCTCATCGTACTTATCTTTCTTCCGCAACAAACGGTAGAAGTGCCATGATACGAGCGCGTTTGATAGCGATTGTCAACTTGCGTTGCCATTTAGCGCTAGTGCCTGTAACACGACGTGGCAAGATTTTTCCTCGTTCAGAAATGAATTTCTTCAACAAGTCAGTGTCTT
This sequence comes from Planococcus chinensis, assembly GCF_042681545.1. Lineage (NCBI taxonomy): Bacteria > Bacillati > Bacillota > Bacilli > Caryophanales > Caryophanaceae > Planococcus > Planococcus chinensis. Next base: position 25,927 of record NZ_JBHUFW010000008.1, on the reverse strand, counting down.
TGTAGTCGATGAAAGTAATGTTGTTTGAAGTGAAATAACAAACCTTTTTGCGTTTCTTTCCTCCGCGACGTGGTGCCATATCGAATTACCTCCTTTTTATAATGGATTTTCGTTCATCGTGAGTTCCGGTCCTTCTTAGAACGGCAAATCGTCATCCGATACTTCGATCGGGCCGCTGCCGCTTGAGAATGGATCCTGGTCTACACGTGTATAGTTCTGCTGACTTGGGCTCGGCGATTGGTTCTGCTGATAAGACGGCTGCTGCCCTTGCGAGCGGTCTGCATTAGCTCCAGAGTTTTTCGGCTCAAGGAACTGGACACTGTCTGCCACGACTTCCGTCGTATAGACGCGTTTCCCGTCTTGTCCTTCGTAGCTTCCAGTCTGGATGCGGCCTTCCACACCAGCCAAGCTTCCTTTTTTCAAGAAGTTCGCCGTGTTTTCAGCTTGTTTGCGCCAAACAGTACAATTGATAAAATCTGTTTCCTTCTCGCCTTGCGCATTGGAGAATGTCCGGTTTACAGCAAGTGTAAAACGGGCAACCGCCGCTCCGCTTGGAGTGTAGCGAAGGTCAGGATCTTTTGTCAGTCTTCCGACTAAAACAACTCGGTTAATCATCAGAATTCAACCTCCTTTAAGTCATGGTTTTCGTTATATGCCTTACGCGTCTTTGCGTACTGCGATATGACGGATAATGTCTTCGTTAATGTTCGCAAGACGTGTGTATTCGTTGATAGCTTCAGAACCAGCGTTTACTTTTACGATCTGGTAGAAACCTTCACGCAAATCGTTGATTTCGTAAGCTAAACGACGTTTACCCCACTCTTTCGACTCGATGATTTCAGCACCGTTTGAAGTAAGGATATCGTTAAAACGCTCAACTAGAGCTTTTTTCGCTTCCTCTTCAATTGCAGGCTGCATGATGTACATTAGTTCATACTCTCTCATCGTGTTGTCACCTCCTCATGGACTTGGGCCCTGCTGTTTCCAGCGGGCAAGGAGCAAGCAATTCATATTATTACTCACATCAATGTATTGTATCACAAGCGTCGATGTGCCGCAACTATGTTTTTCACCCCTTCCTCAGCTATAATTGAAGCAAGACGCCGAAAGGAGTGATGACGTGGAAAGGTCCCGCATTATCACCATGGAAGTGCGGAAAGTTGCCCCGAAAGCGCTGTGGGCAAACGTCCTGTTTCTTATTGGATTTGCAGCCGCTTTTCATTTTCTGGCCGAACCGCTGGATTTCTCTTTTTCGATTCCCGGCATCCTTTATTTTATCATCGGATATGTTGTTCTGATCTTTATCCACGAAGCGTTCCATTTGATCGGCTTTATCCTGTTCGCCAAAGTGCCCTTCTCTTCTCTGGACGTCGGATTGAATCTGGATATGGGTGTCGCCTATGCCACGACCACTGAGCCCATTCCGGTCAAAGCGATGAAAAAAGCGCTGCTTCTGCCCTTCTGGATGACTGCCGCCATTCCGGGGCTCATCGGCTTCTGGATCGGCGACCAAGTGCTGGTCCTGCTTGCCGCGATGCTGGCAGCCGGTGCCTACGGCGACTTCTATATGTACAAAGCGTTGCTGAAAGAACCGAAAAGCGCCTGGGTGCTCGATGACCCGGAACTGCCGCGCCTGCACATCTTCGACGAAAAACCGCATAGCAAAAGCCCCGACGCGTAAGCATCAGGGCTTTAAAGTTTGTCGAAAAACCTCTCAGAGGTCGATTAATGAATGGAATAAAGTAGTTATACCGCTTTGGCGCTTTGGGCAGAGCAAAGACGATTGTTTCTGCATCGCTACGCTAGCTTCGAAACAGGAAGGGCATTGCTCCTGCGCAAGCTCGTCGCCAAGGCGCTGCCGAAAGTGCCCGGCACCACCTTGGCTCCCGCCATGAGCCGGGAAGGACATCCGTCTCATAGCTACGCCTAGCCCGTGGACGCGCCGGCGCTGGTACAGTTCTTTAAAAGTTGATACCTTGCTTATTTAGCAGTGCTATCCAAGATATGCAGCAAAACAGCGGAGAAAACCGTACTGCTCCTGCAGCGCTACGCGCTTCGTCGCAAAGTACCGGACAAATGCTGTTTGGCCGATACTTGCCTGCGGGATAGCGAGACGGCTGAGACCCCGCAAGTCGCGTTAGCGACTGAGGAGGCTTAGACGCGAGCCCGTGGCAAGCGCAGCTGTTTTGCGGAATATCGATTAGGAGACAAGTATTTTATCTCTTTCTCAACAATCTAAAAAGCCCCGACGCGTAAGCATCGGGGCTTTGGTTTTACACCTGTTCTTGTGGGATGCGGACGTCCCAGACGCCTGACTCCACTTGCTTTTGAAGCAATGCCGGATCTTTCGCAACGTAGACGAATGTATTCAGCACTTCGCCTGCAGCGTTGACAGTGGTTTCAATCTTGTCGAAAAGGTCGGTCGCTGCTCCATCCGTATATCCTTCCAGATCATCGATGGCGGGCCAAAGCTCTTCAGGAATATCGTAAACCTCGCCTTGAATCCCGCCTTCATCTGAAACGGCCATCGCCGGATAGCCCATTCCTGAATCGTATAATGTCCCTTTTGCCGTGGCGTGTTCTGCGACTAAAGCGGCTTCCCCCAGATAACAATGGTATTTCCCGCCTTGCTTCAATGTTCCATATACAAATAAAAGCATGTTCGATCCTCCTGTAAAAGACTGGATGCCTTCGCATCCAGCCAGTTTGGTTATATTCCGTGGCGTGTTTTCATACTGAGTCATACATAGCCGTTCCGCCACTTGCATAAACCTGAAACTTACACATTAAAGCGGAACAACATGACGTCGCCGTCTTTCACGACGTATTCCTTGCCTTCTTGGCGGACTTTCCCGGCTTCTTTTGCAGCAGCCATAGAACCCGCTTCAACCAAGTCTTCATAAGCGACTGTTTCTGCGCGGATAAAGCCGCGTTCAAAGTCGGAGTGGATGACGCCCGCACATTGCGGAGCTTTCATACCTTTTTTAAACGTCCATGCGCGCACTTCCTGCACGCCGGCAGTGAAATACGTCGCCAGTCCAAGTAGGTTATAAGAGGCTTTGATCAATTGATCCAGACCCGATTCCTCAATGCCCAGCTCTTCCAGGAACATTTCTTTTTCCTCGTCATCCAGTTCAGCCATTTCTTCTTCGATCTTCGCACAAACGACGATTACTTCCGAATTTTGCTTCGCTGCATAATCGCGGACTTGCTGGACGTATTCGTTGTCATCGGCATCTGCGATTTCATCTTCTGCCACGTTCGCGACATAAAGCATCGGCTTCAGCGTCAACAGGTTCAGGTTTTTCGCGATGCGCAGTTCATCTTCTGTAAAGTCGATCGAACGGGCCAAGTCGCCGGCTTCAAACGCTTCACGGAGCTTCATCAATACCGGCTCTTCAGCAACGGCATCTTTGTCTTTCTGTTTGACGAGTTTCGCTGCGCGGGCGATGCGTTTTTCGATGCTTTCCATATCCGCAAGAACCAGTTCAAGGTTGATGACTTCGATATCCGAAATCGGATCCACTTTGCCGGATACGTGCGTGACGTTTTCATCAGCGAAGCAGCGGACCACCTGAACGATGGCATCCACTTCACGGATGTGGGAAAGAAATTTATTTCCAAGCCCTTCACCTTTGCTGGCGCCTTTGACGATGCCTGCGATGTCGGTGAATTCAAAAGCTGTCGGAACGGTCTTTTTCGGCTCGACCAATTCCGTCAATTTGTCCAGTCGCTCGTCCGGCACTTCTACAATCCCGACGTTCGGGTCTATCGTACAGAACGGGTAGTTGGCTGCTTCAGCCCCCGCTTTTGTGATCGCGTTGAATAAAGTGGATTTCCCCACGTTTGGTAAACCTACAATCCCTGCAGTCAATGCCATAGGATTCACAACCTCTCTTCTATAGGAAACGAATTATTTTTTTTGCAACCTCTCCATTATAGGAATAGAAGCGCCATCTGTCCATTTTTCAAAACTTATACAAATATAATATTCTTCTTATACGCCGCGGCTTTTATTCCGCCGCTTCGGCTTTCACCAGGATCTTCTTGATCTTTTTGTTGAACTCTACACGCGGCAGCATGACGCTGTGCTGGCACCCTTCGCATTTGATGCGGATATCGGCGCCCATCCGGATGATTTTCCAGGCATTTGCGCCGCACGGATGGCCTTTTTTCATTTCCACAATGTCATTCAATCCGTATTCTTTCTTTTCCATGGCCCTGCCTCCTACTCACTTTTTGGCAATTACCGACGGATTCGTGTCTTCCGGCGAACGCTGCACCATAACCATCCGCGGATATGGGATTTCTACGCCTTGCTTGTCGAGGTATTCCTTCAAATCCCGGCGGATGCCGCGCGATACCGCAAAATGCTGCATCGGCAGCGTCTCGGCGATGACCCGCATGACCACTTCTGTCGTCGTCAAGTTCTGCACCCCGAGCAATTCCGGCGGCTTGATGATCTGTTCGTACTTATCCTGGATATCCACCAGGAATTCCTGGATCAATTTCTCGACTCTCGCCATATCCGATTCATATGAGATGTTGACATCGACGACCGCAATCGAGTTGTGGATCGAGAAGTTGACGACGTCGGTGACATTGCCGTTCGGGAAGATGAACAGCTCCCCGGTGAAGCCTTTCACTTTGGTCGTCCGGAGGCCGATTTCCTCAACCGTCCCTTCCGCCTGTCCGATGCGCACATAATCCCCCACCGAGAACTGGTCTTCAAAAATGATGAAGAATCCGGTGATGACGTCGCGCACCAGGTTCTGTGCACCAAAACCGATGGCCAGGCCGAGCACCCCGGCCCCTGCAATCAACCCGGTAATATCAATCGTGAACGCCGACAAAACGGCGATGATGGCGACAAAATACACCACATACGCCACAACGTTCTCCAACAGTTTAGACATCGTCTGCTGGCGCCGCTCGTTGTATTTCAATGGCCCTTTGATGCGCACCGAAAACGTCTTCCGAATGAGCGCTTTGGCCACTTTCACCACAATCGCTGCAACGATGACGATCATCAGCACTTTGATCAACACGAATCCGATACTGAGCCACATGCCTTCATCAAGCAGGACGTTCTTCCATTCCAATGCCGCTTTTTCAACGTTCTTCGCCGTCTCTGCGGCTGTTTCTGCACCTGTTTTCACACTCATTGTTTCACCTTCCTCACTTGCCTTACCCCAAATTCAGCTTATAGATGACCGTGACGATAAATGCTACTACGACTACGCCCGGCAAGAAATTCGCCACACGCATTTTTGTGATTCCAAGCATATTCAAACCGATGGCGACGATCATGACGCCGCCCGTTGCTGTCATTTCCGTGATGAACATATCTAGCGCAGCGTCCGGAATGATCAAACTGATCTGTGTTGCGAACAGCGCAATCAATCCTTGGTAGACGAATACCGGAATCGCTGCCAGCAATACGCCGATGCCAAGCGTCGATGCCAGGATGATGGAAGTGAATCCATCAATCAGCCCTTTCGAAATCAATACGCCATGTTCATTGGCCAAGCCGCTTTCCAGCGCTCCGATGATGCCCATGGCGCCAATGACGAAAATGAGCGTTGCCGTGACAAACCCTTGCGCGATGCTTCCTTTGCTTTCTTTCGCTCCGAGCTTTTCTTCAATCCAATGTCCGAAGTTGTTCAGCATCTTATCCAGGTCCATCCATTCGCCGATGACCGTCCCGATCACTAAACTGACGATGACCACGACGAAATTGTTGCTTTCAAAGCCCATCTGCAAACCCAGGACTACGACCGCAAGGCCAATGGCATACAATACTGTTTCCTTCATCTTTTCAGGAATATTCCGAAGCGCCCGTCCGATTAAAGTTCCCACTACAATTAAAACCGCATTGATCAACGTTCCTAAGAGAACCATGTTACGTACTTCCCCTTCCTCACTCCCGAAGCCAGCGTTTCGTTATTTAGTTTTGACGTCTTTTTGCATATGTAGATAGAAATATGCTTTTGTGTCCGTATAGGTTGAATTAATGAAGCGAGATTTTATATGCCGCTTCGGCGCTTTGGGCACGGCTCCCGCCATGAGCCGAGAAGGACACTCGTCTCATAGCTTCGCCCAGCCCGTGGACGCGCCGGCGCTGGTTTCGCCCTTTAAAAGCTGGTAACTTTATCCGTTTTAGTAGAGCTATCTGAGATATGAAGCAAAACAGCTGAGACGCCAGCGGAATAGCGAGACGGCTGAGACCCCGCAAGTCGCGTCAGCGACTGAGGAGGCTTAGACGCGAGCCCGCGGCAAGCGCAGCTGTTTTGCGGAATATCGGTTATTACAGATCCTTGCTTCAACATATATCGAAAAAGTCTTATAGCGCTTAGAAGGCCATTCAAGTTGCTTGCCCATTTCCACAACATAACAGAGCCTATCCCTTTTCCAAGGAATAGGCGCGGCTCAATTTAGGATTTCAAGTATGCGTTCCAGGTCTTCTTCAGAGAAAAATTCGATTTCGATTTTCCCTTTGTTTTTTGTTTTCTTGATTTGGACATTCGTCCCGAAGCGGTCGCGGAGTTCAGACTGCTTTTCTTCGATGAACAAGTCCTTTTTCTTCTCGATTGTTTCACGTGGAACATCTTCATTCAATTTCTGGACGAGATTTTCCAGCTGGCGGACGTTCAACCCTTCTTTCGCCACTTTTTCAGCGGTTTCCGGAATGAGTTTTTTGGAGCGCAGACCGAGCAAGGTCCGGCCGTGGCCCATTGTCAGCTTTTTGTCCGAAATCATATTCCGCACGGTTTCCGGCAATGCCAAAAGACGGACATGGTTGGCAATATGCGGACGGCTCTTGCCGAGGCGGAACGCCAGCTGCTCCTGTGTCAGGCTCAGGGCTTCCATCAGCTTTTGATAAGCTTCCGCTTCTTCAATCGGCGTCAGATCCTCGCGCTGGAGGTTCTCTAGAATCGCCAGTTCCATCATCTGCTGATCGGTCAATTCCTTGACGATCGCCGGCACTTCTTTGAGCTTGGCAAGCTTAGCGGCGCGGAAACGGCGCTCCCCCACCACCAGCTCGAAATGCTGTCCGTGCTTCCGGACAACAACCGGCTGAAGGATGCCGTGTTCTTTGATCGATTCTGACAATTCCTGGAGCGCAGCATCATCGAAAATCTTTCGGGGCTGGTACGGATTGGTCTTCAGCTGCCCGATTTTGATCTGTGAAATCTTTTCCGTTTCGCTCAATGATTCGCCAGGGAATAATGCATTTATCCCTTTACCTAATCCTTTAGCCATTACGAATCACTTCCCTTGCTAATTCTAAGTAGACATCTGCGCCTCTGGATTTTGGATCGTATATGATGATCGGTTCTCCGTGGCTCGGTGCTTCACTCAGGCGGACATTCCGCGGAATGATCGTCCGGTATACCTTGTCCTGGAAATACTTTTTCACTTCTTCAATGACTTGCAGACCCAAGTTTGTCCGGGCATCGAGCATGGTCAGAAGAACTCCGTCGATCTCCAGGTCGTGGTTCAAATGCTTTTGGACCAGCCGGACTGTACTGAGCAGCTGGCTCAATCCTTCAAGCGCATAATATTCACATTGGACTGGGATAATGATGGCATCTGAAGCCGTCAATGAATTGATGGTCAATAGCCCCAGTGACGGCGGACAGTCGATGATGATGTAATCGTATATTTCTTTGACTTCCTGCAGCGCTGATTTCAAGCGCACCTCGCGGGACATCGTGGACACCAGCTCGATTTCCGCTCCTGCGAGTGAAATCGTAGCCGGCACAACGTGAAGATTTTCCACTTTCGTCTCCATGATCGTGTCTTTGACATCTACATCATCAATCAGCACTTCATAGATGCACTGGTCGACGTCCCCTTTGTTGACGCCGACTCCGCTCGTCGCGTTCCCTTGCGGATCGATATCTATTAACAGGACCTTCTTGCCCAAATAAGCAAGGCAGGCACTTAAATTTACTGAAGAAGTCGTTTTTCCTACGCCGCCTTTTTGATTGGCGATCGCAATAATTCTACCCACACTTGCACCAACTTTCTTTCATACTTCTCTCATTTTACTGCGCTCACGTGACGAATACCATCAATAACGCATATTTTTTTGGTACATCTTTATCCATTGTAGCAAATCTTTGTAGAAAAGAATGTTACATTCGCATAATAAAAGCCCTTTCCTTGGTCGGAAAGGGCTTTTTTATCATTTTTTCTTCGGGATTTTCACAGTGATCTGGTAATACTCATCATGCTCTTCTTCTTCGGTCGAAACATCGATGCCGCTCTTGCTGACCATGTTCAATGATTCCTTGATGGTGTTGACGGCAATCCTGACGTCCCGGCTGAACGCTTTTCGGCGCGGCTTCGGTTTCTTCGGTTCTACAGATAAAAGCTTTTCGACCTTCAGTTCCAGCTGTTTGACGTTGAGGTTCTGCTCAATCGTTTCGTCAAACATCTTCTTCTGCACCGCGGCATCCTTCAGCTGCAGCAGCACGCGGGCGTGCCGCTCAGTGATCTGGCGGTCCAGCAGCGCTTGCTGGATTTCATCCGGCAGCTTCAATAAACGCAGTTTATTGGCTACTGTCGACTGCCCTTTTCCAAGGCGCTGCGCCAATGCTTCCTGGGTGATCGCATGGATCTCCAACAAGTTCTGATACGCATTCGCCTCTTCAATGGCCGTCAGCTCTTCCCGCTGAAGGTTCTCGATCAATGCAATCGAAGCCGTTTCTTTGTCGCTCAAATTGCGGATGATGGCCGGCACTTCTGCCCAGCCCAATGAAGACATTGCCCGGAAGCGCCGCTCCCCGGCAATGATTTCATAGGTCCCCTCTTCATTGGTCATCCGCACGACAATCGGCTGAATTACGCCGTGCATATGAATCGTCCGGGCCAGTTCTTCGATTTTCTCTTCATCGAAGACTGTCCGCGGCTGGAATTTATTCGCACTTATTTTATCGATCGGCAATTTGACGACTTCTTCCGAAGGGTCCTTCACCGATTCGATTGGCTGTTGTTCTTCTGGTTCATCCGCTTTTTCATTGCCCCCGAAGAAACGGGAGAAAGGACTTTTCATCCTCAAGCACCACCTTTTAAAAGCTCACTTGTATAGTATTCGCTGCCCTATGACTGGATACCTTCCTTGCAATGTTCCACGTGGAACATCCCTTGCACCGCATGGATTAAACAAGCGGCGATTTGTTCGGCGTCCCCGCTTTTCTCGGGTACTTCTTCGGGGTCGTCTTGAATTTGCGGAACACTTGGATATGGCGTTCGCTTTCTTCGACCGGCAATAAAAACGAATATACGTTCTCGTTTTTAACGCCGAGCTTTTCTAGCGCCCCTCCAGCGTCTTTCAATTCATCCGGCGCTGACGCAGCTTTCATCGCTGCAAACAAACCATCTTTTTTCACGAGCGGCACACATAATTCAGCCAGCACGGAAAGGCGGGCAACTGCCCGGGCGGTCACAAGATCGTATTTTTCACGGTGTTCCGACTGGCCGAAATCTTCTGCCCGTGCATGGACAAACTGCACGCCGGAAAGATTCAATTTTTTGCTCAGATGCTCCAGGAACTGAATCCGTTTGTTCAAGGAATCCACAATCGTCACTTCAATCTGCGGGAAGCAGATCTTCAGCGGGATGCTCGGAAATCCGGCCCCGGCACCAACGTCGCACACTTTCATCGGCTTGGTGAAGTCGAGATAAAATGCGGCTGTGATCGAATCGTAGAAATGCTTCAGGTAAACCGAAGGCTGGTCCGTAATCGCCGTCAGGTTCATCTTCTCATTCCATTCGACCAGCTCTTCGAAATATGTGCGGAATTGAGCCATTTGTGTGTCGGTCAGCTCGATCCCTTTTGCGCTGAGGGCTTCTTTGAATTGCTGTTCGTTCATGCCCGTCTGCCTCCCTCTTCTATTTCGCCTTCTATGTAAAAATGGGCTGGCACAAACCAGCCCACGTTTTATCGGTCTTGCTTAGCTTGATATTTTCGCGATTCTTCCTTGTTCAATATACACCAAAAGAATCGAAATGTCAGCAGGGTTCACACCGGAAATCCGGGAAGCCTGTGCAATGGAGAGCGGACGGACTTCCGCCAATTTGCCGCGCGCTTCGGTCGCAATCCCCGAAATTGCATGGTAATCGATGTCTTCCGGAATCTTTTTGTTCTCCATTTTCTTGAGTTTTTCCACTTGCTGAAGCGATTTTTCGATATAGCCTTCATATTTGATATGAATCTCTACCTGTTCTTTCACTTCTTCTTCCAGATCCACTTCGGAAGCCGTCAGCTGAGCGATCATGTCATAGGTCATCTCCGGACGCTTCAATAGGTCCGCGCCGCGGATGCCGTCTTTCAATTCGCTGCCGCCTGCATCCCTGATCAATTGCTGGGTGGCTTCATTCGGCTTGATCATGATGCCTCTCAAGCGCTTGATCTCTTCTTCAATTCGCGCTTTTTTCGCCTGGAATTTTGCGTAGCGTTCATCGGAGACCATGCCGATTGTGTGGCCGAGTTCCGTCAACCGCATATCCGCATTGTCGTGGCGCAACAATAGACGGTATTCTGCACGCGACGTCAGCAAACGATACGGTTCATTGGTCCCTTTTGTCACAAGATCATCGATCAGTACGCCGATATAGGCGTCTGAACGGCTGAGGATCACTTCTTCTTTGCCAAGCACTTTGGCAGCAGCATTGATGCCCGCCATCAAGCCTTGGCCAGCAGCTTCCTCATAGCCGGACGTCCCGTTGATCTGGCCTGCAGTATAAAGGTTCTCGAGCTGTTTTGTTTCAAGCGTCGGCCATAATTGCGTCGGCACGATGGCATCGTATTCGATGGCATAGCCGGCACGCATCATTTCCGCTTTTTCAAGCCCCGGAATCGATTCCAGGAGCTGTCTTTGCACGTGTTCAGGCAGGCTCGTTGAAAGCCCTTGTACGTAAACCTCGCGTGTATTGCGGCCTTCCGGCTCCAGGAAGATCTGATGGCGCGGCTTGTCGTTGAAACGCACCACTTTGTCTTCAATCGACGGGCAATAACGTGGACCGGTGCCTTTGATCATTCCGGAATACATCGGCGACAGATGCAGATTGTCATCGATGATCTGGTGGGTTTTTTCGTTTGTATAGGTCAGCCAGCAAGGCAGCTGGTCCATGATGAATTCCGTCGTTTCGTGGCTGAATGCCCGCGGCACATCATCGCCCGGCTGGATTTCGGTCTTGCTGTAATCGATGGAGTTGCTGTTGACGCGCGGCGGCGTACCCGTTTTAAAGCGGACCGTCTCAAAGCCGAGCTCTTCCAGGTTTTCCGCCAATTTGATCGACGGCTGCTGGTTGTTCGGACCGCTTGAATAGCGCAGATCGCCGATGATGATTTCGCCGCGCAGGAACGTCCCTGTCGTGATGACGACGGATTTCGCCCGGTAGATGCCGCCGACTTGCGTGATCAATCCGGTCACTTTGCCGTCTTCGACCACCAATTTTTCGGCAATCCCCTGGTGAAGTGTCAAATTCTTTTCTTCTTCCATCAGGCGTTTCATTTCCTGCTGGTAAAGCACTTTGTCAGCCTGAGCGCGCAATGCGCGGACAGCCGGCCCTTTTGCGGTATTCAACATTCTCATTTGAATGTGTGTTTTATCAATCACGCGCCCCATGGCGCCTCCAAGTGCGTCAATTTCACGTACAACGATGCCTTTTGCAGGTCCGCCGATAGACGGGTTGCATGGCATAAATGCGATCATATCCAGATTCATCGTCAACACAAGTGTTTTCGCACCCATGCGGGCCGATGCAAGAGCAGCTTCCGCTCCGGCATGTCCGGCGCCTACGACGATGACATCGAACGTGCCTGCTTCGTATTGTGGCATGTCCGTTCATTCCCTTCGAATTTTATTTCCCTAAGCAGAACTGCGAGAACAGCTGGTTCAGCAATCCGTCATCTGCGGTATCGCCGATGATTTCGCCAAGCAGTTCCCAAGTCCGGGTGACATCAATCTGTATCATATCCACCGGCACGTCCATTTCAGCAGCCGCAATGGCATCCGAAATGGTTTGATGCGCCTGGTGGAGCAAGGCGATGTGGCGGGCATTGGAAACATACGTCATGTCCCCCGCTTCGATCTCCCCTTCAAAAAATAAATCGGCAATCGATTTTTCCAATTGGTCGATGCCCTCTTCTTCTATTAAAGAAGTCGTCACCAGCAGTTTGCCGCCGGCGAGTTTTTTCACTTCGTCCAAATCTATCTTCTGCGGTAGATCGGTTTTATTGATCACCACAATATAATTCATGCCTTTCACCGCTTCAAACAGCAAAGCGTCTTCCGCGGTCAGCGGCTCGGCGTAATTCAGCACGTAAAGGATCAAATCCGCTTCTTTCAGCACTTTGCGCGAGCGTTCAACGCCAATCCGTTCCACGATATCTTCCGTTTCCCGGATCCCGGCCGTGTCCACTAAACGCAGCGGCACGCCGCGGACATTGACATATTCCTCTATTATATCACGGGTTGTCCCCGCGATTTCCGTGACAATCGCTTTGTTTTCCTGCACCAGGCTGTTCAAAAGAGAGGATTTGCCGACATTCGGACGGCCAACGATGACCGTTGAAAGCCCCTCCCTCAAAATTTTCCCTTGCGACGATGTCTGGAGCAGCTTTTCGATTTCCGTGCGCACCCATTGCGCTTTTTCCAGCATGATCGGACGCGTCATTTCTTCCACGTCGTCGTATTCCGGGTAATCGATGTTCACTTCCATCTGGGCAATGGATTCCAATAAAGCCTGGCGCAGCGTACCGATCAGTTTCGACAGGCGGCCTTCCATCTGGTTTAAGGCGACGTCCATCGCACGGTCGGTTTTTGCACGGATCAGATCCATGACAGCTTCCGCCTGCGACAGGTCGATGCGCCCGTTCAGGAACGCCCGCTTAGTGAATTCCCCTGGCTCGGCAAGGCGTGCGCCTGCACGCAGCACAAGTTCGAGCACCCGGTTGACGGAAACGATGCCGCCGTGGCAATTGATCTCGATGACGTCTTCACGGGTGAAAGTTTTTGGAGCTTTCATGAACGATACCATGACTTCTTCCACTGTTTCCTCCGTCCACGGATCTGCCAGATGCCCGTAATGGATCGTATGGGTGGCTTGTGTGGCCAGTTTCTTTCCGCTAGGCGCCCGGAATAGCTTGTCCGCAATCGGGATCGCTTCCGGTCCGCTTAAACGGACAATGGCAATGGCCCCTTCACCGCTTGGCGTGGAGATTGCAGCAATTGTATCGAATTCCATGGTGTTCCTCCTTCAATAATTATAAAAAGCGTAAACGCTCAAGTGGTTTGGTAATAAAAAATGACCGAAAAACTTGTCCCCAGGCTTTTCTCTTCCTGAAATCAGGGATTTTCCCTTTAAAAAAGTTGTCCACATGTGGACAACCAACAAAAGCACACGACTTTCTAACATATTACATTAGCACAAATGGCGCTATTCCGAAAGACAGACTGCTTGGTTTTTACTTGAAATTTACTCCTGCACCAAATTGTTCACTATTCTGCATCACCTTGAGCTTTTGACATTGCCGCGCACTTTCATATTCAGAGACATGAAAAGCTCTTTTCTGAACATCATCTTGCTTCGTATCGGGATACGGTGAATTAATGAAAGATGGTTGATATGCCGCTTTGGCGCTTTGGGCATGGCTTACGCCATGAGCCGAGAAGACCGCTCGTCTCATAGCTTCGCCTAGCCCATGGGCGCACCAGCGCTGGTATAGTTGTTTGAAAACTAATGACTTTACCTAGTTAGCAGTACTATCTAAGATATGGAGCAAAACAGCGGAGACGCCTGCGGGATAGCGAGACGGCTGAGACCCCGCAGGGAGCGCAGCGACTGAGGAGGCTTAGACGCGAGCCCGCGGCAAGCGCAGCTGTTTTGCCGAATATCGTCTACTACTGATCTCTACTTCACCGTATCCCGATAAGTCGAAAGAAACTACAGAAAATAAAACAAAAAAAACAGCCTGCCGGGTAGGCAGGCTGTTCGGGATTATCGTAGAGGTTCAATGACCAGATAACGATTCGGTTCTTTTCCTTCTGAATACGTGTCGATATCAAGCCGCCGTGAAAGCGCCTGATGGATCACTTTCCGTTCGTAGGACGGCATCGGTTCGAATTGGACACGGCCGCCTGTGCGGATCGCTTTGTCGGCCATCCGGTCAGCCAGCTGCTCCAATGTCTCCTGCCGCCGTTCACGGTAGTTTTCTGCATCCAGCTCAACAATCATGAACTGGTCCGAGTGTTTATTGGCGACAAGCTGTGCCAATTGCTGAAGGGAGTTCAGCGTATTGCCGCGCTTCCCGATCAGCATCGCCACTTTTTCGCTTTCGAGGTAGAAACTCACTTGCTTGCCTTTGCGCTGGTGCGTAATCTGCAAGTCATCAATCTTCATGCCTTTGACAATCGTTTGAATGTAGTTTTTCGTCTCTTCGATCGCCCGCTCATTCACCTCTTCGGAAGCTTCTTCCACCAGCTCTTCAAGGATTTCTTCCGGCTTGCTGGAAGCCTGCTCCTCGGTTGCTGTCGGTTCGGCTTCAGCCGCTTCAACAACCGGCTTTTTCTCTTCGGCCGGCGGAGCGGCCGCTTCGTTCACCGTTACTTCCACTTCGGCCTCTTTGGCGCCGAAGCCGAAAAATCCTTTTTTCTCAGTTTGAATCACATGGATCGTGGCTTCTTCCCGGGAAATCTGGAGTTTTTCCAAGGCGGCAGATATCGCGTCTTCAACAGTCAGTCCCGTTTGCGTAATCCGTTTCACTTTTTAGCCCCTCCTGCTTTCGTTTTAACAGGTTGCTTCGTTTGCTTCACTTGTTTCGTCTGTTTCGGTCCCACCGGCTGTTTTTCATGTGTCGGAGCTGCCGGCTTTACTTTTTTCTTTTCCCAAGGACGGTAGATGACCAGGTTCTGGATCAGGGAAATGATGTTCCCGACTACCCAGTACAGGGTCAGCGCCGATGGAAGGATGATACCAAATCCGATGATCATGACTGGCATAAAGTACATCATGATCTTCATCTGCGGGTTGTCCATTGCCGGGCCTGTCATCAATACGACAAATTGCATCAAGCCGGCAATGATCGCAAGGATGATGCTTGGTTCAGCGAGCGGGAAAATCAGGAAAGCGCCAAGATCGATCGATGGCGTGCTGTTCATGCGGCTGATCGCGTGATAGAAACCGATCAGCACCGGCATTTGGATCAATACTGGCAAGCACCCTGCCATCGGATTGACGCCGCGTTCCGAGAACATCGCCATCATTTCCTGCTGGTACTTCTGCTGCGTTACCGCATCTTTCGATTTGTACTTTTCTTTAAGCTTCGCCAATTCCGGCTGAAGTTCCTGCATGCGCTTCGAGCTGCGCGTCTGTTTGACCATAAGCGGCAAGAGCGCCAGACGGATCAGGACCGTCACTGCGATGATCCCCAGTCCGTACGTTCCAAGCAGATCCTTGAAATACGTGATAGCCGATACGAGCGGCCATACTATGAATTCATTCCAAAATCCTTCACTGTCTTCACTGATCGGCTGTTCGAACTCGGTACAGCCGGATAGCAGCAATGCAACCGCTATCAGTGAAAGGAGCAATACTGTGCGTTTCTTCAACCTTCTTCCCCCAAACTGATTTCAATTACTTCTATAATAACATTCACGCTGAGGCACTTTCTACTTCTTTGGCAAAGCACGGGCAATTTTCAGCACATGCTCCAAACTTTTCTTGCTTTCATGGTAATCGAGGTCGGCCGCCTGTTGCCGGGCGATGATAACGTAATCCGCATTCTGCATCAGCTCTTCCTTGCATTCAAGAAAGGCCTGGCGGATATAACGCTTGATGCGGTTGCGGGTGACTGCATTTCCCACTTTCTTGCTGACGGACAAGCCCAGGCGAAATTCCGGCTGATCGCTTTTCAAGACATAGACGATAAACTGGCGGTTCGCAAACGACTTCCCTTTTTTGAAGATGCGTTGAAATTCCTTGTTCTTCTTGATCCGTTGGTGCTTGTTCATGTTTTCACCTGCTTATGTTGGTTCATCTCTGCCGAAAAAGCGGCAGAAAAGAAAAAAAAGACCACTGATGCGGTCAGTGGACTTAAGCTGATAGTACTTTTCTTCCTTTGCGACGGCGTGCAGCAATTACTCTACGTCCGTTTTTCGTGCTCATACGTGCTCTGAAGCCGTGTACTTTGCTGTGTTTGCGTTTATTTGGTTGGTATGTGCGTAATGTCATGGTGACACCTCCTGAATTATATAAGTCAACTATTTCTCAAAGACAGTCTTGACTATTATATAGTCGCTATGCATCAAATGTCAACGCCTTATTAAAAAAGATGCTATTTCGCCGACATTCTTCTTCTATAGAGTTATCCACACTCCCTCCAGAAAAAGCAGAAATTGATGTGTGCCGTTTTTTTCTCAAATAAAATTATCCACACCTCTTATCTACAAGTTCCGCACATAAGAACCCCTTGTGGATAGTTTTTATGTGTGTAATAAATGTAATGTGGATAACTTAAAGAAGCGCTTGTAATGTCTCAGTTTTTCTGATAACATTAACTTGTTTTCACTTGTTGATAATTTTGAGCTCTAAAAACTTATCCACAAATTGTGGGTAAGGTGTGGATAGTTATTCACGAGCTTGTTTACAAACGTTATCCACAGGCTGTGGTTTTGTGTATGGTATACTAAAAAAATATTTACATATAAAGGAGAAGAGCTATTGGAACACTTAGACGAACTATGGTCAAGTGTCTTAGCCCAAGTTGAAACCAAAATCTCCAAACCTAGTTTTGAAACGTGGTTAAAATCAACAAAACTTTTATCTTATCAGAACGATACAGTCACAATATCAGCGCCGAATTCGTTTGCACGTGATTGGTTGGAAAACCATTACGTGCATTTAATTACTGGGATCCTTTCAGATTTGACGGGTGACGATCTGCTGATAAAGTTTGTTGTGCCCAAAGATCAGGATATGGACGATTTTCAACTTCCGGCCCCGCGCGTCAAGCCAGGGCAAAATGAGCAGCAGGAATTTTTGCCGGGGATGCTCAATCCCAAATACACATTCGATACCTTTGTTATCGGATCCGGCAACCGCTTTGCGCACGCTGCTTCACTGGCAGTGGCAGAAGCACCTGCAAAAGCTTATAACCCGCTGTTTATCTACGGGGGAGTCGGACTTGGCAAGACACATTTAATGCATGCGATCGGACATTATGTCCTCGAACACAACCCGAATGCCAAAGTGGTTTATTTGTCTTCGGAAAAATTCACCAACGAGTTCATCAACTCGATCCGCGACAACCAGACCGTCGATTTCCGCAATAAATACCGCAGCGTCGACATTCTTTTGATAGATGATATTCAATTTTTGGCCGGAAAAGAGCAGACACAGGAAGAATTCTTCCATACATTCAATACGCTCCATGAAGAGTCAAAACAGATCATCATCTCGAGTGACCGGCCGCCTAAGGAAATTCCGACACTGGAAGACCGTTTGCGCTCCCGCTTTGAATGGGGATTGATCACCGACATCACACCGCCTGATCTGGAGACGCGGATTGCGATTTTACGCAAAAAAGCGAAAGCCGACGGGCTCGACATCCCGAATGACGTCATGACCTATATTGCCAATTCGATCGATTCGAATATCCGGGAACTTGAAGGGGCTTTGATCCGCGTAGTGGCGTATTCCTCTTTGATCAACCGTGATATGAGTGCAGAACTTGCAGCAGAGGCATTGAAAGACATCATGCCGAACTCAAAGCCGAAAGTCATCACGATTTTAGACATCCAGAACGCGGTCGGCGGGCAATTCAACGTAAAATTGGAAGATTTCAAGACAAAGCGGCGGACAAAGGACATCGCCTATCCGCGCCAAGTAGCGATGTACCTGTCCCGCGAAATGACGGATTTTTCTTTGCCTAAAATAGGGGAAGAGTTCGGAGGCCGGGACCATACAACGGTCATCCATGCCCATGAGAAGATTTCGAAGATGTTGAAAGACAACCAGCAGCTCCAGCAGGACGTCAAAGACATCCGGAGCACGCTCGGAAAGGGTTGATCCCCATGTGGATAACCCGGTATTTTCCCAAGCAGTTTATACACAGGCTATCTACATGTGGATAAGCTGCTTTTATTCACTTTATTGGGGTTATCCACATAATCACAGGCCCTACTACTATTATTACTTTAAAAGCATTAAATAAAATATATATATAAGCGAGGTTCGAGAATGAAATTCGAGATAATGCGTGAACGATTAGTCGAAGGTTTAAATGATGTAATGAAAGCGGTCAGTTCAAAAACGACGATTCCGATTTTGACCGGTATTAAAATGGATGTTTCTTCAGAAGGCATGAGACTGACAGGAAGCGATTCGGATATTACCATCCAGACGTTCATCCCTGCAGAAGAAGATGGAGAACAGATCATCCGTGTCACTCAAGGCGGAAGCATTGTGCTCCAGGCGAAAGTTTTTGGGGAAATCATCCGCAAATTGCCGACAAATGATGTCGAAATCGAAATCACCGGGAATTTCCAGACGCATATCCGTTCAGGGAAATCCGAATTCCACTTGATCGGCCTTGATGCGCTCGATTATCCACAATTGCCTGAAATCCAGGACGATCGGCTGTTTTCAATTCCTGCCGACCTGTTGAAAACTATTAACCGTGAAACCGTGTTTGCAGTTTCGAGTTCGGAAACGCGTCCGGTATTGACGGGCGTCCATTGGGAAGTCAAAGACGGAGAGCTGGTTTGTGTCGCTACAGACAGCCACCGCCTGGCACGCCGCAAAACGAAGCTTGAAACGCTTCCGGAAGATGAGTACAGCGTCGTCATCCCGGGGAAAAGCTTGAATGAACTGAACAAAATCCTTGACGACAATTCGGATCCGGTTGAAATCGTCATGACCAACCAGCAAGTCCTTTTCAAATCGAAGCATATTCTGTTTTTCTCCCGTCTATTGGAAGGGAACTACCCGGATACGTCGCGGCTGATTCCTTCTGAATACAAAACGGAAGTGGTCGTCAATGGCCGTTCGCTGCTTCAGGCAATCGACCGTGCTTCTTTGCTTGCCCGTGAAGAACGCAATAATGTGGTGCGCTTCTCCACAAATTCAGGAAGCGAAATCGAAGTTTCTTCCAATTCACCGGAAGTCGGGAAAGTGGAAGAGCAGCTTCAGGCCCAAAGCATTGAAGGCGAAGAATTGAAGATTTCATTCAGCGCGAAATTCATGATGGATGCTCTGAAGGCGATTGACGGCCAGGACGTCCTGATCCAGTTCACAGGAGCGATGCGCCCGTTCATTTTGAAATCGGCGCTGGACGATTCCATTTTGCAGCTGATTCTTCCTGTCCGGACCTATTAAAATCATAAAAGACCCTCGAGGATAGCCATAAAGGCTATCCTTTTTACTTTTTACCCCCGGTAAGGTAAAATAGAGGGATAGACTACGAATTGAAGGATGAGTGCATTTTGAGAGAAATAGGGATTGAAACAGAATTTATTACCCTTGGCCAATTATTGAAGATGACCGATACGATCAGCTCCGGCGGAATGGCCAAATGGTTCCTGAGCGAACATGAAGTTTTTGTCAACGGAGAGCCGGAAGATCGCAGAGGCCGCAAGCTTCGCCCGGACGACACGGTATCAATTCCAGAAGTGGGTGAATTCCGCATTGCAGTTGCTGAAGGCATGAGCTTCGATGTGGATTGACCATCTCGAGTTAACGGATTACCGGAATTATGAAACGCTCAAATTGGACTTTTCACCGGAAATCAACGTCTTTATCGGGGAAAATGCGCAGGGGAAAACCAATATCATGGAATCGCTGTATGTTTTATCCATGGCTAAATCGCACCGGACGACCAATGACAAGGAATTGATACGCTGGGATGCAGACTATGGTAAAATAAAAGCTGATGTGCATCGTAAATACGGCAAATTGCCCCTTGAAATCATTTTGTCAAAAAAAGGCAAAAAGGCGAAGGTCAACCATCTGGAGCAGCGGCGGCTGAGCGATTATATCGGCCAGCTGAATGTGGTGATGTTTGCACCGGAAGACCTCCATCTCGTCAAAGGAAGCCCGCAAGTGCGCAGGCGCTTTATCGATATGGAGATTGGGCAGATTTCCCCGGTTTATTTGCACGATTTATTGATTTACCAAAAGCTATTAAAACAGCGCAACCATATATTAAAGCAGCATTACGGCAAAAAAGAGATTAATGACGTCATGTTTGATGTCTACACCGAGCAGTTTATCGATGCGGCAGTGAAAATCATCCGGAAACGCTATCAGTTCATGGAGCTTTTGCAGAAATGGGCCGAGCCGATCCATCACGGCATTTCCCGAGGGCTGGAACAACTTCAAATCCGCTACCAGCCAATCAGCGGTTTAAAGCCCGAATGGACGCCGACCGAGATGGCGTCTTTTTTAGAGCAGAAACTTATGGAAGTGCGCAAACGGGAAATCGAACGGGGTGTGACGCTGGTCGGGCCTCATCGGGACGATCTGCAATTCTACGTCAACGGATACGATATCCAGACCTACGGTTCCCAAGGACAGCAGCGGACAACCGCGTTGTCGCTGAAACTGGCGGAAATCGAGTTGATCAAGCAGGAAGTCGGCGAAGCCCCTGTCCTGTTGTTGGATGATGTTTTGTCGGAACTGGATGATTATCGGCAGTCGCATCTGCTCAATACGATCCATGGATCGGTCCAGACGTTCGTCACCACTACCAGCGTGGACGGCATTGAACACGCAACGATCCAGAACGCCCGCCTTTTCGAAGTATCGAAAGGCGCGGTCAAGGAGTGAGGTTCCATGTACGTTTCCATCAGCACGGACCAGACCGTCCGGACCGATGAAATTATCGCTGTCATTTCGCATGAAAACTACACCCCCGCCGCTTTCGTGCGGCTGCTTGTGCCAATAGATAAAGTGAAATCATTCGTCGTTACGGATGATTTCATTTATGGAACGCCCTTAAAGGCGCAGTCAATCTTGAAAAAAGTGCAAGAGCAAAGGCTATAGCAACTCAGTCAATAGATTATGCAGTAAGGAAAGAGCAGGTGAACGCAGTGGCAATGGAAGAAAAAGATCTTCAACCATCATATGACGCAAATCAGATTCAAGTTCTGGAAGGATTGGAAGCAGTCCGCAAAAGACCCGGGATGTACATCGGTTCAACGAGTTCAAAAGGGCTTCACCACCTCGTTTGGGAAATTGTGGATAATAGTATCGATGAAGCACTGGCAGGCTATTGTGATGAAATCCAAGTGACGATTGAATCCGGCGACTGGATCCGTGTAGAAGACAACGGGCGCGGCATTCCGGTCGGCATGCAGGAAAAAATGGGACGTCCGGCCGTAGAAGTCATCATGACCGTCCTTCACGCAGGCGGTAAATTCGGCGGCGGCGGCTATAAAGTGTCCGGCGGCCTCCACGGTGTTGGTGCTTCCGTAGTGAACGCATTGTCGGAAGTTACGGAAGTATTCGTCAACCGCGACGGCAAACGCCATTACATCAAATTCGAACGCGGAGCGGTTACTGAAGAACTGCACGTGATCGGCGATGCCGAAAAAACCGGTACGACGATCCGGTTCAAAGCGGACGGCGAAATCTTCAAGGAAACAACGGTCTACGAATTCGATATTCTTGACCACCGTCTGCGCGAGCTTGCTTATTTGAACCGCGGCTTGCGGATCGTTGTCCGCGATGAGCGCGAAGGCGAAGAAAAAGAGAAGGTCTATCATTTCGAGGGCGGAATCAAATCCTACGTCGAACATTTGAATAAAACCAAAGATCCGCTTCATGAAGAGGCGATTTTTGTCGAGGCTGAAAAAGACGGCATTTCTGTAGAAGTGGCCATGCAGTACAATGCCGGCTATGCTGCCAATATTTTTTCGTTTGCCAATAATATCAATACCCATGAAGGCGGGACGCACGAGTCCGGTTTCAAGACGGCCTTGACGCGCGTCGTCAATGATTACGGCCGCAAAAACGGCATGCTGAAAGAACAGGATGCCAATTTGACAGGCGATGACGTAAGGGAAGGGTTGACGGCCATTATTTCGGTCAAGCACCCGGATCCTCAGTTTGAAGGCCAGACGAAGACCAAACTGGGCAATACGGAAGTTAGCCCGATCGTCAACAACTTGTTCTCCGGCGGTTTTGAGCGCTTCCTTCTTGAAAACCCGTCGGTTTCGCGCAAGATTGTCGAAAAAGGCATCATGGCGTCGCATGCCCGCATGGCTGCGAAAAAAGCCCGTGAATTTACGCGCCGGAAATCCGTGCTGGAAGTTTCCAGTCTGCCCGGCAAACTGGCCGACTGCTCTTCACGCGATCCGAAAATCAGTGAAATCTACATCGTTGAGGGCGACTCGGCCGGTGGTTCGGCAAAATCAGGCCGTGACCGTCATTTCCAGGCGATTCTGCCGCTGCGCGGCAAAATCCTGAACGTGGAGAAAGCCCGCCTCGACAGAATCCTGACAAATGCTGAAATCCGCAACATCATTACAGCGCTTGGCACAGGGATCGGCGAAGAATTTAACCTGGAAAAAGCCCGTTACCATAAAGTCGTCATCATGACCGATGCCGACGTCGACGGCGCCCATATCCGCACGTTGCTGCTGACGTTCTTCTTCCGCTACATGCGGCCGCTGCTTGAAGCTGGCTATATTTACATTGCCCAGCCGCCATTGTTCCAGATCAAACAAGGCAAGCACGTGGATTATGTCTACACCGATGCGCAACTGAAAGAAGCGCTTGAGAAATTGTCTCCAACGCCGAAGCCGAATATCCAGCGCTATAAAGGATTAGGGGAAATGAACGCAACCCAGCTTTGGGACACGACAATGGATCCGGATGTCCGGACCTTGCTGCAAGTGACATTGAGCGATGCGATGGTAGCAGATGAAACCTTCCATATTCTGATGGGAGACGACGTCGAACCGCGCCGCAACTTTATCGAGGAAAATGCGAAATACGTTAAAAACCTGGACGTTTAAGTGATGTAGAGTTGAGAGGAGGCTGCGGATATGGCTGAACGGCCTAGCAGTGGTGTTGAAGAAATAAATATAAGCACGGAGATGCGCACATCGTTTTTGGATTATGCGATGAGCGTCATCGTTTCCCGTGCCTTACCGGATGTGCGCGACGGGTTAAAGCCTGTCCATCGCCGCATCCTATATGCAATGCATGATTTAGGGATCACTTCGGACAAGGCCTATAAAAAATCAGCACGTATCGTCGGGGATGTAATCGGTAAATACCACCCGCACGGCGACGTGGCTGTTTATGAAACGATGGTCCGCATGGCTCAGGATTTCAGCTACCGGTACATGCTGGTGGACGGACACGGAAACTTCGGATCCGTCGACGGCGATTCGGCTGCTGCGATGCGTTATACCGAATCCAGAATGTCCAAGATTTCCATGGAATTGCTGCGCGACTTGAACAAAAACACAATTGATTACCGCGACAACTACGATGGCCAGGAAAAAGAGCCGATTGTCCTGCCAAGCCGTTTCCCGAACTTATTGGTTAACGGAACGTCAGGGATTGCGGTCGGAATGGCAACGAATATTCCGCCGCACCACCTGGGCGAAACAATCGATGCCGTATTGGCTATAGCGGAAAACCCGGCAATCAGTACGGAAGAATTGATGGAATTCATCCCGGGCCCTGATTTCCCGACAGGCGGGATCATTCTGGGCCGGAGCGGCATCCGCCGTGCATACGAAACCGGCAAAGGATCCATCCTCATCCGTTCCGTAGTCGAAATTGAAACAAAACCGAATGGCAAAGAAGTCATTTTGGTCCACGAACTTCCTTACCAGGTCAATAAAGCCCGCCTGATCGAGAAGATCGCTGAACTTGTGCGCGATAAGAAAATCGACGGCATTACGGATCTTCGCGATGAGTCTGACCGCAATGGCATGCGCATCGTCATTGAAGTGCGCCGCGATGCAAGCGCCAGCGTGCTATTGAACAACCTCTATAAACAAACGGCGATGCAGACGAGCTTCGGCATCAATATGCTGGCACTCGTGGACGGCCATCCGAAAGTACTGGGATTGAAAGAAGTCCTTTACCATTACTTAGAACACCAAAAAGTGGTCATCCGACGCCGTACGCAATTTGATTTGACGAAAGCGGAAGACCGCGCACATATCCTCGAAGGCTTGCGCATCGCGCTCGACCATATTGATGCCATCATCGCATTGATCCGCGGCTCCCAGACAACAGAGGAAGCGCGCAATGGACTGATGAAAGATTTCAACTTGTCGGAGCGCCAATCGCAGGCGATCCTTGATATGCGCCTCCAGCGCTTGACGGGCCTCGAACGCGACAAGATTGAAGAAGAGTACCAAGGGCTTGTCAAACTTATTGAAGAACTTTGTGAAATTCTGGCCAACGAATACCGAATCATTGAAATCATCCGTGAAGAATTGACCGAAGTGAAGGAACGCTTCAGCGACGACCGGAGAACGGAAATCACTTCCGGCGGAACTGAAATGTTCGAAGATGAAGATTTGATTCCAAGAGAAGCGTCCGTTATCACATTGACGCATAATGGCTACGTGAAACGCCTGCCGGCGAACACGTACCGCAGCCAGAAACGCGGAGGGCGCGGCGTACAAGGAATGGGCACGAACGACGATGATTTCGTTGAACACCTTCTATATACGTCTACACATGATACGATCCTGTTCTTTACGAGCAAAGGGAAAGTGTACCGCAAAAAAGGCTACCATATACCGGAATACGGCCGCACCGCCAAAGGCCTTCCATTGGTCAACCTGCTGGAAATCAGCAAGGACGAAAAAGTGACCGCCGTCATCCGCGTCGAAGAGTTCAGAGAAGACGATTTCTTCTTCTTTACGACGCGTGAAGGCATCAGCAAGCGGACGCCGGTATCGAATTACGCCAATATCCGCCAGAACGGATTGATTGCCATCAGCCTCCGCGAAGACGATGAGCTGATTTCGGTGAAACTCACTGACGGCAAACAGGAAATGGTCATCGGTACGCGCGACGGCGCATTGATCCGCTTCCCTGAAACGGATATCCGCAGCATGGGCCGTACAGCTAGCGGTGTCCGCGGCATCCGTCTGCGTGAAGGCGACAAAGTGGTCGGCATGGAAATCCTGGAGCCGAACGATAACATTTTGGTCATCACCGAAAAAGGCTACGGCAAACAGACGAAGGAATCCGAATACCGCGTCCAGTCAAGAGGCGGGATGGGGATCCGGACATGCCAGATCACCGATAAGAACGGTCCGTTGGTGGCAGTCCGCACCGTTAATGGATCGGAAGATATCATGCTGATCACCATCAACGGCATTTTGATCCGTATGGACGTCAATGATATCTCGACGACCGGCCGGAGCACGCAAGGCGTCCGCTTGATCCGTCTGTCAGAAGACGAGACGGTTGCGACAGTCGCCCGCGTGAAAAAAGACATCGACATTCCGGAAGATGCTGAAGAGCAGGATGAAGATGTGGATACAGCCTTAATCGAAGAAAGTGCTGCAGCCGATGTCTTCGCAGAAGACGAAGTCGTGGCCAATGAAGAAGTCGATCATGTCGAAGAAATTATTGAAGACGACGAGCAAGACGAAGAATAAGAACACAACCCGCTGAGACAATCAGCGGGTTTTTATTTTGCCTGTGCCAGAAGATTTTCCCTCGTCAAGCTGACGTTCAATTCTGAAAAGTTTCCTTAGAGAAAAAGAATTTCTAAATGCAGAAGTTTTTTCGTAAAACTGTTGACGCAGACTTTTGTGCATGGTATATTAATCAAGTCGCCAATGAGTGCGGCGAACAACATGAACCTTGAAAACTGAACAGCAAAACGTCAACAAAAATTGTTGAGGCGTTCCGACGCCGAAACAAATTTCTG
>NZ_JBHUFW010000007.1:0-207154 GCF_042681545.1 Planococcus chinensis | reverse complement strand
CAGAAATTTGTTTCGGCGTCGGAACGCCTCAACAATTTTTGTTGACGTTTTGCTGTTCAGTTTTCAAGGTTCATGTTGTTCGCTCATCGGCGACTTTATTAATATACCTCATCAACGCTCCCGAGTCAATACTATTTCAAAATATTTTTTTCGGTCGTCTTAAGGACATGTATTAATATAAACCGTACAGCGAACAAAATCAACCCCTTTTCGAAAAAAAGCGTGTTTTTATTTTCTTGAAGTCAGCGACAAAGAAGATAATCCCTGCCAACACAACACTTCCTCCGATGATTTGCGAAGCTGTAAGCATTTCTCCAAGGATATAATATGCCAGAATTGCCGCTCCCACTGGTTCAAAAAGAATGGCAATCGAGATCACGTTTGTGCTCACCCATTTCAGGGACCAATTGAAAAGTGTATGGCCCAGAAGATTCGGGATGATCGCCAAAAGCAAGAACCACATCCATTCGGATGCCGGATAAGGCCCGAATGATTCTCCTTTAAATAAAATATAGAAGAATAACGTTATTGTGCTTACGCCATAAACGACAAAAGTATAAGTCACAAGTGAGATCCGCTTTCTTACATCTTGGCCGAATAAAAGATATGCCGTAATCAAAGCACATGCGATCAGCGCGAGAATGTCTCCATACAATGCCATGCCGCTAATTTTAAAGTCCCCATATCCGATCAGGACGCTCCCTAACACAGCGATTGCTCCTGAAATAAGTGTTTTGGCTGATAGGCGTTCTTTAAAAAAGAAGTAAGTGCCGGCAAAAGCGAATAATGGCTGAAGGGTTACCAACACCGTAGAACTCGCTACCGAAGTATAGTTCAGAGATTCAAACCATAAGATGAAGTGAAATGCCAAAAAGATTCCGGCGATTGACGTGAATACCCAGTCCCTCCTGCTTAACACTTTTATTTCCTGGGTATATTTCATAAAGAAGACGGGGCTCATAATAAGTATCGAAAAAAGCATTCGATAAAATGCTGTTACTCCCGAGTCCGCTGTCGTCATTTTTACAAAGATGGCGGACAAGGCCACAGAAAAAACGCCGATGACGATTGGAATGAAAGGATGGATTGCTGGTTTTTCCATGATGCTGCTCCTCTGCTTCTGGTATTATGTAAGAATACATATTGATTTGCACTCCTATTAGTTTGACAGGTTCAAAGTCCATTATCAATGTCCGATTAGAAAGGAGGAAAAAATCATGGATTTTTTGGACGCCCTCCACATTTCCTCTTTTGAGACTTTTCTGAAGTTATTTATCGCAGCACTTTTAAGTTTAGTCATAGGCTTGGAGAGGGAATTGAAAAGAAAACCGGTGGGTTTGAAGACCAGCGTCGTCATTGCGACGTTCAGCTGCTTGCTTACGATCATTTCGATCGAGACCGCCTATTTGGCGGAAGGCAGCGAGTATGAGGGCGTCAATATCACGATGGATCCGCTGCGTTTGGCCGCTCAAATCGTTTCAGGCATCGGTTTCTTAGGCGCCGGTGTCATTTTGAAACGCGGCAACGATTCCATCTCCGGGCTTACGACCGCCGCGATGATCTGGGGTGCAGGCGGTATCGGCATTGCTGTGGCAGCCGGCTTTTATATTGAAGCCTTTTTATCCGTTCTGATCATTTTATTCGGAATAGAAATTCTCCCCCCGCTTCTATTCAGATACGGACCAAATCGCCTTCGCATGCTAGAAGCTAACATCACTATCGTGGTGACTGAAACCGATTCAATCCCGGATGTAATAGAAGAAGTCAAATCAAGCGGCGTGATCATTGAAGCCCTTTCAATTTTCCATCGCGAAGGCAACGACGGAAAAGTCAGGCACAAAGTTGCCATACGGGCGTCTTTTGACGCCGGCAAAGAAACGATCAGCCTGTATCAGGAAATCTCCCGGATTAACCATGTGGAGGAAGTTGATATGGAGTTGATCAACTAAGGAGGAAATTGGATGAAAGAATTTTTCGGATTGTTAAAAGGCGGCAACAAGCCCTCGCTCTATGCAGCGATCATCAACACCTTTATCGCCATTATGAAAGGGGTTGCGTTCTTTTTCACAGGCAACGTCGCCATGTTCGCGGAAACGATGCACTCAATCGGAGATGCAGCGAACCAGTATTTCGTCTTTATCGGGTCTGCACTTTCCAAAAAAGCGCCGACAAAAAGATTTCCGAACGGCTTCGGCCGACTTCTGAACATCGTCTTGCTGGGTGCGGTGCTGATCGTCGGCATCATGGCTTATGAAACGATCATCGAAGGCTGGCACCAAATGACGCATCCAGTTGAAGCGGAAGGTTTCATCATCAGCGTTGTGGTCCTTTCCATTGCTATTCTTCTGGAATTTTTCGTTCTGTACAAAGCAGGGAAAGAAGTACTGCATGAAGCCGGCGTTAAAGGAGGCGCACTTGCCCCACTTACGACGAGCTTCGCCCAACTGAACCGCGCGAAACCCGCAACAAAATTGGTCTTCCTGGAAGACTTGGTCGCGACTTCCGGCGGCATACTGGCTCTGATTGCGGTACTGATTGCCCATTACACCGGCTTCCTGGCAATTGAAGGAGCTGCATCAATTGCAATCGGTCTGATGATGTTCTACGTTGTAACAAAAGTGTTCATGGACAATGCACGCGGCGCTATCGGCGAATCCGACCAACAAATGGTCAACCACATCGCCCACTTGCTGACGGATCACCCTTCAGTCAGAGACATCAAGAAACTTGATGTCATCAAAGAAGGCGAGTATCTCCACGTGGAAACGCTTGTAGAAGTCGATCCGACATTGACGGTAGCGGAAGCCGACCAGCTTCAAGAACGTTTGGCTGAAATTTTGTTGAGCCAGCCAAGTGTGGACGACGTCATAGTCTCACTTGATGCGGACGACGGCGAAACGCATTGGACGCACGTCAGCAAACGGCCAGAATCATTAAACACATTGCCGACTGAATAAAAAAAGCTTGAGCGGAAATCGCTCAAGCTTTTTTCTTTTTATAAGGAAGCTTGTAAAATCTCTTTTACATCTTCGTTCTGTAATTTATTGAAGTTGCCGAATGCTCCGTAGACCATCGCCTTCTCAGCCATGACTTCAATTTTTGAATCATCAATATCATAATCTGCCAGTCTTGTCGGCGCGCCAAGTGATGTCCAGAAAGCACTCAAGCGGTCGATGCCTTCAAGCGCAACTTCTTCATTTGTCTTGCCTTCCGGATCGACATCAAAGACACGGACTGCCATTTGGGCAAAGCGCGACGGATTTACATGGACATTATGACGCATCCACTGTGGGAACAGGATGGCCAAACCGCCGGCATGCGGGATATCGTAAACGGCCGAGACGGCATGCTCGATATTGTGCGTTGCCCAGTCGCCCCGGTAACCCATCTCAAGGAATTTATTCAACCCCATGGTACCTGCGAAAAGGATCGTTTCGCGGTGCTCATAGCTCTGCAGGTCTTCCAGCAATTTCGGCGCTGTTTCAATGACAGCTTTCAGAACGCCTTCACACATACGATCTTGTACAGGTGTGTTCGTTGCATCATTGAAGTATTGCTCGAAGATATGTGACATCATGTCCACGATCCCGTATACGGTATGGTCTCTTGGCACGGACAACGTATATGTCGGGTCCAGGATCGAGAATTTCGGGAATGAATACGGGCTTCCCCAGCCATACTTCTCTTGTGTTTCTTCATTGGTGATGACCGAACCGGCATTCATTTCTGAACCGGTAGCTGCCAATGTCAGAACCGTGCCGAATGGCAAAGCTCCTTCCGGCTGGGCTTTGCGGGACACAAGATCCCATGCATCGCCTTCATATGTAGCGCCGCAAGCAATGAGTTTGGTGCAATCGATAACGGAGCCGCCACCGACTGCCAAAAGCATTTCGATGCCTTCGTTTTTGCAGATTTCAATGCCTTTTCTGGCTGTTGAAATGCGCGGGTTCGGTTCAACGCCGGACAGTTCGAACACTTCCAGCCCTGCTTCTTCCAGAACCGCCATCACTTCATCGTAAAGGCCATTCTTCTTGATGCTGCCTCCACCGTATACCACTAACACTTTTTTACCAAATTTAGGAAATTCTTTTTTAACTTCTTTTAACTGCCCCTTGCCGAAAATCAATTTAACCGGGTTGTAAAATGAAAATGCATTCATCAAATCATCCTCCTATTCTTTTTCTATTATGTAGATTCCCCTATCAAAACGCAAAAAAACCGCTCGGGAAAGATCCCGAACGGTTTATTTTCATCTTATACCCAGCCACGGAAGCGAGCTGCTTCAGCTGTTCTGCGTGCACCGACCATATAGGCGGCCAAACGCATGTCGATATTGCGCGTTGTCGCGACATTGTAGACATTTTCGAAAGCATCCACCAATTTCTTCGTCAACTTTTCGTCGACTTCTTCCTGCGTCCAGTAATAACCTTGGTTATTCTGTACCCATTCGAAATAAGAAACGGTAACGCCGCCTGAGCTTGCAAGCACATCCGGAACCAATAGGATGCCACGGTCTGTCAGGATTTTCGTTGCTTCTGCAGTTGTCGGCCCGTTAGCCGCTTCAACGACGATAGAAGCTTTGATATCATGGGCGTTTTCTTCTGTAATTTGGTTAGCGATAGCAGCTGGCACTAAGATGTCGCAATCCAATTCAAACAATTCCTTGTTTGTGATGGTGTTGTCGAACAACGTCGTCACTGTCCCGAAGCTATCCCGGCGATCAAGCAAGTACTCGATATCCAAGCCGTCCGGATCGTGCAAAGCTCCGTAAGCATCAGAAATTCCGACTACTTTTGCTCCTGCATCATGCAGGAATTTCGCCAAGAAGCTGCCGGCATTGCCGAAACCTTGGATAACAACGCGTGCGCCTTTGACGTCCAGACCGCGTTTTTTGGCAGCTTCATTAATAACAATGGTTACACCTTGAGCAGTCGCTTTATCCCGGCCTTGTGAACCGCCGAGGACAATCGGTTTACCTGTGATAAAGCCAGGCGAATTGAATTCGTCAATTTTGCTGTATTCATCAAACATCCAAGCCATGATTTGAGAGTTGGTGAATACGTCCGGAGCCGGAATGTCTTTGTTCGGCCCAACGATCTGGCTGATGGCCCGCACATACCCGCGGCTCAATTTCTCAATTTCATGCATCGACATTTCCCGTGGATCACAAATGATGCCGCCTTTACCGCCGCCGTATGGAAGGTCTACGATTCCGCATTTCAGCGTCATCCACATGGACAAAGCCATGACTTCTTCACGGTTTACATCCGGGTGGAAACGTACGCCGCCTTTGGTCGGTCCTACTGCATCGTTGTGCTGGGCACGGAAGCCAGTAAACACTTTTGTCTTCCCATCATCCATTCGGACCGGTATACGCACTTCCATGATCCGCATAGGTTCTTTTAAAAGTTCATACATCGAGTCTTCATATCCGAGTTTGTCCAACGCAGTTTTGATAACATTCTGAGTTGACGTCAACAAGTTCAAGTTTTCAGCCATTGTTTTAATTCGCCTCTTTATATTTATAGTAAATTACTCCGCAATTAGTGTAACATAACTCCAACTTTATGTGTGAGAAAGTCCTTAATTAGCAAATACTTTTTGGATGCGTTCGATTGCCCAGTCCAGCTCTTCTTTTGAAATGACGAGCGGCGGTGCAAAACGGATTACTGTGTCATGGGTTTCTTTGCACAGCAAGCCCAGCTCTTTCAGCTTTTCGCAATAAGGGCGTGCAGCTTCAGTCAATTCCATACCGATGAACAATCCGCGTCCGCGCACTTCTTTAATAGAAGGATGTTGGATTTCACGCAATTTCCCGATGAAGTATTCGCCAAGCTCCAATGAACGGTCAGCGAGCTTTTCGTCTTTCAGCACTTCCAAAGAAGCGATTGATACAGCACAAGCTAGCGGGTTTCCGCCGAATGTGGAACCGTGTGAACCCGGGTTGAAAACGCCAAGGATTTCGTGGTCGGCTACGACGCAAGAGATTGGGAATACTCCGCCTCCAAGCGCTTTGCCCAATATGTACATATCCGGCTCCACGTCTTCCCATTCACATGCAAACATCTTGCCGGTACGTGCAAGACCGCACTGGATTTCATCTGCAATGAATAGGACGTTGTTTTCGCGGCAAAGTTCTCTTGCTGCTTTCAAGAAGCCTTCTTCCGGCATAACGATTCCGGCTTCGCCCTGGATTGGCTCGATCAGGAATGCAGCAGTGTTCGGAGTGATAGCATTTTTCAACGCTTCCAAGTCGCTGTAAGGAATGATTTTGATGCCTGGCAGCATTGGTCCGAATCCTCTTCTGTAATCAGGATCAGAAGATAATGATACCGCTGTCATTGTTCTGCCGTGGAAGTTGCCTTCGCAAGCAATGACTTCTGCTTTTCCTTCTTCTACGCCTTTTACATCGTATGCCCAGCGGCGTGCAGCTTTAAATGCAGTTTCAACTGCTTCAGCGCCAGTGTTCATCGGCAAAGCCATTTCTTTTCCGGAAATTTCGCAAATCATTTCATACCAAGGTGCAAGCTTGTCATTGTGGAATGCACGTGATGTCAATGTCACGCGGTCCGCTTGGTCTTTAAGCGCTTGGATGATTTTCGGATGGCGGTGTCCTTGGTTTACTGCAGAGTATGCGGAAAGCATATCCATGAATTTATTGCCTTCTGGATCTTTAACCCATACGCCTTCGGCTTCTGTAATGACGATCGGCAGTGGATGGTAGTTCGGTGCACCGAATTTTTCTGTTTGCTCGATAATTTGCGCTGTTTTAGTCATTGAAATTCCTCCTTTTTTTAAAAAAAGGCAGACTAGAAAGTCTACCTTTTGATGAATAATTATACCACTTATTGTTTCTTAATACATTTCAGAAGTTGTTTTTGCTTGCATGTGAAGAACCAGGTAATCCGGCCCGCCTGCTTTTGAGTCAGTTCCGGACATGTTGAATCCGCCAAATGACTGATAGCCGACGATTGCGCCTGTGCATCCGCGGTTGAAATACAAGTTTCCAACGTGGAACTCTTCACGTGCATATTCAAGGTGCTCACGGTTGTTCGTGATGACTCCGCCAGTCAAACCGTATTCTGTGTTGTTGGCGATATCGATCGCTTCTTTGAAGTCTTTTGCTTTTGTAAAGCCGACAACCGGTCCGAAGATTTCTTCCTGCATCACGCGGTCAGTCGGTGAAAGATCTGCGATGACAGTCGGGTTCACGAAGAATCCTTTTGAATCGTCGCCAGTTCCGCCTGCAACTACGCGGCCTTCTTCTTTGCCGATTTCGATATAGCTCATGATTTTTTTGTAAGAGTTAGAATCGATGACCGGCCCCATGTAGTTGGATTGTTCAGTCGGATCGCCGATTGTCAATTCGTTCGTCAATTCGATGACGCGTTCAAGAACTTCGTCGTACACGTCTTCTACGATAACCGCACGTGATCCTGCAGAACATTTCTGTCCGCTGAAACCGAATGCTGATTTAACGATGGATTGTGCAGCAAGCTCTAGATCGCCTTCTTTGTCGACGACCATTGTGTTTTTCCCGCCCATTTCAGCAATAAGGCGTTTCATCCAAATTTGCCCTTCGTTCACTTTTGCAGAACGATCAGCGATGCGCAGGCCGACTTCTTTTGAACCAGTGAAAGAGATAAAGCGAGTTTTCGGGTGATCTACCAAGTAGTCGCCCACTTCAGAACCAGGTCCCGGGATAAAGTTGACAACGCCTGCCGGCATGCCTGCTTCTTCAAGTACTTCGATAAATTTATAAGCTACAACTGGAGTTGTTGAAGCTGGCTTCAATAGGACTGTGTTTCCTGTAACCATTGCGGCAACAGTTGTTCCTGCCATGATCGCAAACGCAAAGTTCCATGGAGAGATGACAACGCCGACACCCAATGGAATGTAATCGTAGCGGTTGTCTTCGCCTGGACGGCTTTCAACTGGCATACCATCTTTCATCTTAAGCATTTGGCGGCCGTAGTATTCCAGGAAGTCGATGGCTTCAGCTGTATCTGCATCCGCTTCGTTCCATGGCTTTCCTGCTTCTTTAGTCAAAAGTGCAGAAAACTCGTGCTTGCGGCGGCGAACGATTGCTGCTGCTTTGAATAAAACATCAGCGCGTACTTCCGGCTTAACTTTTTTCCAAGTTTTAAATGCTTCAAGAGCGGATTGCATCGCTTTTTCAGCTAATTCTTTATTTGATTTCGAAACGCGGCCGATGATTTCTTCTTTATCAGATGGATTGAATGAAACGATTTTGTCTTCAGTTGTAATGCGCTCTCCGCCAATTACCAATGGATAATCCTGGCCAAGGTATGCTTCAACTGTCTTCAGGCCCGCTAGGTAAGCATTGCGGTTCTTTTCAATTGAAAAGTCTGTAAATGGTTCGTGTTTGTAGGGAATCATCTGAATCCTCCTCGAATTTTAAATGAGCGCAAAAAAAATTTGCACTTATAAAGTGATTACATATATAATAATGCAAAAGATTATTGCATTAATCAAGTACTTTCCATCAAAAACGCAAAATAATTTTGAGGTGATCCATTGAATACCATTGGAACGGACTTGCTCCCTTTTTATAAATTTGCTGCAGAGTATGCAGCCGTCGGCATCCATGCCATCGATATAAAAGGAAAAACGATTTTATACAACCAGAAAATGAAAGAGATTGAGGGTTTCGATTACGAAGAGCTGGTCGACCGGTCGCTGCTTGAAATGTTCCGTTTCGAACACCATGAAAGCACCTTGCTGCAGGTTCTGCAGTCAGGGAAAGCTGTCCTGAACGTCAAGCAGACCTACTGGAACCGCAAAGGCCAGGAGATCACCACCATTAATGATACGTATCCGGTCTTCTCAGATGGAAATTTGATCGGCGCAATCGAAATGTCGCAGGATGTCACAACGCTTGAAAAAGTCGTCTACCAGCCATTGAAAAAATACGAAGAGCCAATTACGTTCTCGAGCATTACGGCGATTTCCGCCAGCATGAAACGGGTTATTGGCACTGCCGAGAAGGCTGCGACAATGAAGCTGCCCGTCCTGCTCATCGGCGAGTCCGGCACAGGTAAAGAGCTGATTGCAGAATCGATCCACTGGGCTTCTTCTTCGAACGATCTGTTCTATACTTTGTACTGCCACGGGACAGACGGCGACTTGATCAACCGGATGCAGGAGGACTTGGCAGGCAAACAAGGGGCTACAGTCTTTTGCGAGCGCATCGACCTGCTGCCTTGGCCGCTCCAGGCAAGGCTCTTGGAAATGGTGAAGGAAGGCTCGATGAGCGATACATATTTCATCGCAAGCGTCGGGGAAGATCCGGTGGAATTGATTGCTTCCAAGAAGCTGATGAAAGAACTGTATTATTTCTTTTCAGCTATCACGATTCAAATCGAGCCTGTCCGGAACCGGAAAGAAGATATCATGCCGTTTGTCGCGGACTATTTATCCCGCCACCGGATGCGTTTCGGTTCTGTAGTGGAGGGGCTGACGCCGGAAGTGGCAGAGTTGTTCCTGGCCTATGACTGGCCGGGCAACTTGAAAGAATTGGAACTGCTATTGGACGACGTCACCTCCCTTTTGACGACCGAAGCCTTGATTTCCGCAGACCTCCTTCCCCAGCATTTCAAATCAAAGATGCTGGATAAAGATGCCCAAAATCCGGAAGATTTCCTGGTCCATTCCGGCAAAGACCTGATTCCGCTGGATGATTACTTACAGGAAGCAGAGGCTTATTATCTTAAAAAAGCGCTCGACCACCATAGCGGAAACATCACGAAAGCTGCAGCCGCTCTTGGCATGAGCCGCCAGAACCTTCAGTATCGGCTGCGGAAAATCAAAAAAAACGAAGCACAGACATGATGTCTGCGCTTCGTTTTTTTGGTGGCTTTAGATCGCCTACACATTTCTTACTGCCCTGAACGTTTGATCCACTCTTGCATTTTGTCTTTCAACGAGTTGAATCCTTCAGAATCGTTTTCGTTCACGTGAGACTGAAGAGATTGTTTTGGCTTTTCAGTGCGCTGAGCTGCTGGTGGCTGCTCTTGCAATGCACGGATTGACAAGCTGATTTTTTTCGATTTTTCGTCAACTTCCAAAACTTTCACGTTAACTTCCTGGCCTACTGCCAAGTATTCGCTAACTTCTTTAACGTAGCCGTGTGTGATTTCTGAAATGTGGACCAATCCTTGTGTCTGGTCGTCCAATGCGACGAATGCGCCGTATGGCTGAATTCCTGTTACTTTACCTGCTACTGTGTCGCCTGTTTGAAATTTTGTCATGTTTACCCGCTCCTATACTTATCTAATTATCCTGTACACCTATTGGCATCTGTATATTATAGCACAGATCTATAGGCAGAGTAAAATCAATACATACTCAGGTCTTCAAGACGCCAGCCTCCGGGGGTTTTGGACATGCCGAGCTGGCTGCCGTATGTGCCCGCACCCTTGTCGGATGTATTGCTGAACCAGAGCGAGCCCGTCGACATTTCCTGTTCCATCATATAGCTCGGATCGTTGAAAAAGTGGAGTGTGCCGACGGCGGACAATCCCGCAATCCCCCTGGCTTTCAGCTGTGCTTCGATAATCTCCGGGTTTTGTTCTTGTCCTCCGAGCGACAGAGCTTTTAGCATCTCGAAATTCTTCTTCTCAGCCGCTAGTAAATACAATCCGCCTACTTCTCCCGGCGACGCAGCCGCAATCACCCCATCATCCAATCCGGCAGAATAGGCAGTGTACAATCTTTCCACTTTCGCCTTGAAAGCTTCGAGGGCTCCGGCTTCTTCATAACGTTCAAAAAGATGGCTCTTCACTTTCCAGATTCCCTTTTCCCCCATAACCAGTTCGGGATGATAAGACACGATAGATTCCTCATCGATATAGCTGATATGCGGATAAACAAAAAGCAGCTTGCCGATGCGGTTAACGTTTTCTTCCGCCACTTCCATCCAGCGAATGTCTTCGGCAAATGAAGGCTGCTGGCGCCACGAAAGTTTGTATTCTTCGAGCGGCATTTTCCGATCATCCATCAAATGCCACATTGTCTCAATATCTTTTTTCTGATTGGCGAATTGGAATACTCGGAAGACATCAAGCGGCGATGCCCCCTTCAAGAGCTTTTCATCGTACCCCGCTGAAAAAGCGGCATATAAGTTTTCAATAGGCTGCGTAAAAAATTCTTCTGCTTGCACCTGCTGTTTCTCGACCTTCACATCACCGTTCGGAAGTTTTGCCGCCAGCTCCCCTTCTTTTTCAAGCTCCACTGCCTCCATGATGCTTTCATATTCCAGCAGTTCATAGCTTTCTGATTCGGTCCAGCCGCTTTCCTCCATCTCTTCGATGATCGGCAGCATGACGAAGATCAACGGATTCAGCGTTTGCTGGCCCAGTTCTTTCCAGGCGAGCTGATAAGCTTCTTTCACTTTGCCGTTTTCATCGAAGACCTGCTGGTTATCGTCGCCTTTCATCAGAAGCCAGAACGAATGCTGGAACATATAGGCGTATTCCTGGAATTTTTCGGATGAAACATCGTCGTGCACTACGTACTGTTCAAGCATCGACAAAGCATAAGGCATTTCCATCACCGGCACAAGCAGGCCTTCTTCATCAAAATAGGGCTCGTATCTAAGATGATTAAAATCATACATCATTGTGTTCATCAGTTCATTCGAATACAAACTCTCCATATTATGTCGTAAAATGAACCGTTCTTTGGCAGGGTGCTTGGCAATGATCAACCCTCTCTCACGAATCGAACCTGCAAGCTTCTTCACTTCTGCCGGGATTCCCTCTCTCTGCGCCATCAATTTCTCAGGAGACAATTCTCCGTTGACGGTCATCCCTGCCAGCTCCTCTTCATGCTGCCTAAGAACCTGATTGCCTTCATACATCAATTCCTTCGTTTTTAGGCTGTAAGCCTCCATCATCGGCACAAATTCCTCGTGAAGCAAATACATTTCCGGCAGCATTGCGAGCATCGTCTGCGGCGTCTCGATTTTCAGCAGGAGCAGATTGACTTGGTGCTCCATCTCCTTTGGATCGTCCTTCAGCTTTTCAATATTGTTCTTGCTGAAAGTCCATTTCAACTGTTGGTCCGCTTCCTGAACATAGCGTAGGTTTTCAAAGACATCCTGAGCCATGCCAAGCTTTTCCGGAGAAGAAGCCTTCGCTTCCTGGTATTCTTCTTTCCACGCTTCGATCATTTCGGCGGTTACTGTTTCGCCTTCTTCGGCCTCCGCTTGGGGCTGCCCAACATTGGCGTTAGGATCATCCAGGAAAAAGGAAGCCCCGATGACTCCCGCTAAGAAAACGCTGGCGCCAATCAATAAAACCTTGTTCTTCTTATCGACCGCTTGGGGTTTCACGGGTTTTACAAGCGCGCTACTAGAAGGCCCCTCTTCTTCAACTACCTGCTTTTCTTCATTCATTTCAAACGGGATCCGCGAATAGGATTTGGTTGCCAGTTCGATGCGCTTTACTATCCCTTGCTCATCTTCTCCCAATCCTTCGGCGACAAAAGCAAGCGAATCCTTAAGCTGAAAGCCAACGGCAGTCGCCGGTCTGTCGGCAATACGTGCGGTTTGTTCCAGATCTTTGCCATGGAGGAAATGCAGCACGAAAGGGATCCGCTGTTCCATAGCCAGTTCCTGGATCCGGTTGTGTACTTCGATGTCTTCCTGGAATTTCAGCAGCGTTCCATCATTTCCGCCGTTGTAACCGGGAATGGCCTCAGATGCAATCTGAAAAAGGCGGACTTCCGCGTCGCATATTCCGGCTTTTGGCAGCCGGGCATAAAAGGTGTCGAAAACAGCGGACAGAAATGGAGCAAATTCCGTTTGGGAGATTCCGTTCTGGTACCCAAAAACCCCGATGGCCTGAAGCCGTTTTTCCGTCCACTCTTTGAATGCTTGCCGATTGTCCGATTGAAGTCTTCCAGTTCCTTTTTCTGAATCCATCAGAATCGCTCTCCTTTTCCAGAAATTTTCGAAGTATTTCCTTTTTCTGTTTATTATACACGATAATAGGCCTTGGTTTTATTTCTATCTATTTTTTTCTATGGCGCTCGTGTAGAATGAAAAAATCCATAGATATTAGGAGTGAGAAAATGCAAAAGCGTGATCAATGGACGTCGAAAATAGGCTTTATCCTCGCAGCAGCGGGAAGCGCCATCGGTTTAGGGGCGATTTGGAAGTTCCCATATGAAACCGGTGCAAACGGAGGAAGTGTCTTCATCCTTCTCTTCATCATCAGTACACTAGCAATAGGCCTGCCGATTCTTCTGGCAGAATTCGTCATCGGACGCCGAGGGCAGGCTGACGCAGTGACCGGCCTGAAAAAACAGGCTCCCGGCCGACCATGGTTTTTAATCGGCTGGTCCGGACTCTTCTTCTCTTTTATTATTCTTTCGTTCTACAGCGTGGTCGGCGGATGGATCCTTTCTTACCTCGGCCGTTCTTTGCTGCTCCAGCTCTCCAATTTAGGGGATGCAGACTTCGCCGCATTGTTTGGCGGCATTATTGGAAATCCGCTTGAAGCGATATTGGCCCAAGCATTGTTTATGCTCTTGACCATCTGGATCGTTCAAGGAGGCATCAAGGGCGGCATCGAACGCGCCAGCAAAATCATGATGCCCGGCTTGCTGATTTTCCTTCTGATCTTGATGATCCGTTCATTAACGCTTGACGGCGCAATGGAAGGCGTCAAGTTCATGTTTGTGCCGGATTGGTCGTTCTTCAACTTCAAAACTGCATTGACTGCTCTCGGACAAGCATTTTTCTCGCTGAGTGTCGGCGTTGCCGGGATGATGACTTACGCTTCGTATTTAACGAAGTCCGAAAACCTGAGCCGCTCTGCTCTAAGCGTGGCAGGCTTGAACATCCTGATTTCAATCATGGCCGGCCTGATCATTTTCCCAGCCGTTTTCGCTCTCGGTTATACGCCTGACCAAGGGCCGGGGCTGGTCTTCATCATCTTGCCTGCCATTTTTGACCAATTGTTCATGGGCGAATTGCTGATGATCATTTTCTTCATCCTGATGCTGTTCGCTACATTGACTTCATCCATCTCCATGCTCGAAATCGGCGTTTCCATTGTTGTGAAAAACAAGTTTGACCGCCGTGTACGCGTTGCCTGGCTTTACGGCTTGCTGATTTTCCTTGTCGGCATTCCAAGCGCATTGTCATTCGGTGTCATGCCGCAGAAATTCATGTTCGGCTATACGTTCTTCGATTTCGCCGATATCCTGACGAGCCGCATCGGCTTGCCGCTCGGCGCATTGTTCACTTCATTATTTGCCGGGTATGTCCTTACGAAACAGCAAGCAGCAATAGAGCTTCCCGGCCAGACGCTATGGCTGAATGTCTGGCGGATTCTGGTCAGGTACCTGGCTCCTGCCGCCATCGTCATCGTATTTATCCAAGGAATCCTGGATATCTTTTAATCCATTTGTTTCGAAAATGCCATAAAATGCCCCTTCTCCGAAAGGTATTTTATGGTATGCTAAGGGTAGAGAACGAAATATGCAAAGGAGTGTATGAATATGAAAAAAGATTTGCACGCCCAACTGAAATTCCTTCGGGAAGAACGCAATTTGTCCTTGGACGAATTGGCATTGAAAACACGAATCGGAGTTGCCCGCTTGAAAGCTTACGAATCAGGGGAAGAAGTTCCTTCTGTTCAAACAATCCTTAAATTGTCCAACGCATTGGAAGTTCCGGCATCCAACCTTTTAGACGGCGCTGAAGCTGTTCAATAAAAAAACGTCCAGCCAAATGGCTGGACGTTTTTTGAGCTTGTAGAGAAAAGAATAATTTTTCAATTATACGAATAAAGCTAATGGAAGCTGTGTTGGATCCTCCACTTCAGGCGGACGCTTTCCGCGGGCTCGCGCCGAACTAACTAAGAGCCTGTGCTCCTGCGCAAGCTCGTCGCAAATGCTTGCCCTCGCAAGCTTCGGTCAAGCATTGACTGGCGTCCGAGTGGATTTCGGCACTTCGCTATCCCGCAGGAAAGCCAATGGCCGAAGAGAGNCTTCGGTCAAGCATTGACTGGCGTCCGAGTGGATTTCGGCACTTCGCTATCCCGCAGGAAAGCCAATGGCCGAAGAGAGTTCGGCCATTGGCTTTGCGACGAAGTGCGTAGCACTGCAACGGTTTTTCATGTCCCGAAGCTAGCGCAGCGATGCAGGGACAGGAGCACAATGTTTGCACTTGCCGCCTTCCGTTCCGGATCCTGAAGCCAGCGGCTTGTTCCCGGCAGGTTTAAGTTGGATCAGCGTACTTATCTTATCTATTAGATACAGGTGAAGCTACCGACCGTGCTGGCCACGAGACTCCTGTGGGAGCAGCGAAGCGACTCGAGCTGAAGACCCTGGACTGAGCGTAGCGAGGGAAGCGAGGGAAGCGGTTGAAGCCGAGCCCACGGAAAGCGAAGTGGCCAGCACGGTCGGGCTTATGCATTTCTATCCATTTAACTTAGACTTTGTCTACAGTCTGAAAAAACGTCCAGCCAAATGGCTGGACGTTTTTTAGATGATGCATTTCGCTTCGTACTTCAATGCCAGAAGCTTATAGGAAACCTCGACGCAGTTTTCAAGCGGAATCCATTTTTCGGACGAAGCTCTGTAGATGCCCTGGATTTGCTTTGCCAAGTCAGATGGATGGTCCAGCAGCTGCAATTGCGCCACAACTTCTGTGATTTCTGCGTCATAATGATCCTTCCCAACGGCAAATGGGTCCCATTCTTCCATCACCCATACAGCTCTTCGATTCATTTCACTCGTGTCCATTTTCTATTCACCTTACATTTCCAATGTATTAAAAGCAATAATAACATAGAACCTGGAAAAGGAAAGGAAAGGCTCTGCGCCAGCTATATCCAGATATGCCTGTTGTACAAAAAGAGGGACGCCCGCATCTCCTGGGCGTCCCTCTTTTTCTTATTGCTCCAGAACTTCAATTGAATTGATCACTACAGCTTCAACCGGTTTATCTCCTGGTCCGGTTTCTACTGCTGCGATCGCATCCACTACGTCCATTCCTTCAATGACCTGCCCGAATACAGTGTGTGCGCCATCCAGCCAAGGCGTACCGCCTTTTTCCGCATACGCTTCCTTCACTTGTTCGGGATAGTCAGCAGGAATGCTGTCGGCTGGCGCTGAATCAGCCTGGACAACGAAAAATTGGCTGCCGTTTGTGCCAGGGCCGGCGTTCGCCATGGACAATGCGCCTCTGAAGTTGTAAAGCTGATTGGAAAATTCATCTTCAAAAGGTTCGCCGTAAATG
This sequence comes from Planococcus chinensis, assembly GCF_042681545.1. Lineage (NCBI taxonomy): Bacteria > Bacillati > Bacillota > Bacilli > Caryophanales > Caryophanaceae > Planococcus > Planococcus chinensis. Next base: position 190,881 of record NZ_JBHUFW010000007.1, on the reverse strand, counting down.
CTTTCTCCCCCGCCGCCTGTACCGGTAGGATCACCGCCCTGCAGCATGAACCCTTCAATGACACGATGGAAATTGAGGCCGTCATAATAGCCGTTTTCGGCATGGGTTAGGAAATTTTCCACCGCTTTTGGCGCCTGTTCCGGGAAAAGCTTAATTTTGATCTGGCCCATCGATGTTTCCATTGCCACTAACGCTTCTTCTTCTGCAACTTCTTCTGAGAGCTGTGGGAAAGATTCGGGCTCCGCCGTTTCTGAAGCAGTTTCAGAAGTGGTGCCGGTTTTCTCCGTTTCCGTTTGGGCTGGCTGTTCGTCTGTGCCGCACCCTGCCAGCACTGCCAAAAGCAGCGCTGCTAAAATCATTTTTATTTTCATCTCATTCACCCCGTTATAGTTTATCATATAAATATTCGGAATTGGCCAGTAATTCACTCCGCTTTTTTCGTGTGACGAAATACTATATAATAGAGAAAGATTAACGGATCGCAGAAAGAAGGGAATCCGTATGGATAGACAAAAAAAGAATTTCCTCATCATCATTTTCTCCAACTTCCTGGTAGCGGGCAGCACGACCATGATTATGCCCTTTCTCTCCCTCTATATCGAGTCACTTGGCAATTTCTCGGATGAATATGTTCAACGATGGGCCGGACTTGTTTTCGGGGTCACTTTCGTCGCTGCCTTGTTCATGTCGCCCATCTGGGGACGAATCGCTGATAAATACGGCTATAAGCCCATTTTGATCATCAACGGATTCGGTATTGCCATCAGCATTTTCCTGATGGGGACTGCTGAATCCGTTCCTGAGTTGTTCTTTATCCGCTTGTTCATGGGTGTCGTGACCGGTTTTATCCCGACTTCCCTGGCATTCGTCAGTTCGCAGACAACGAAAGAAACCGCAGGCAAAACGCTCGGTACGCTGCAGATGGGCAGTGTTTCGGGAACCTTGTTCGGTCCGGTGATCGGCGGATTGATGGCCGATACGTTCGGTTTCACTTATACATTCATCATCACATCTGTTGTTATCGGCATCGCAGCGCTGATCGTCCTGGTCGGTTTGAAAGAGATCAAACGCACCAAGTCGAAGAATGCGCATGTTTATGCGAGAAAAACGATCATCCAAGGCATCCTGCACCACCGGCTCCTTTTCAACGTGATGATCATCACTGCCCTCATTCAAATCGGCAACTTCAGCATCCAGCCCCTGCTATCGCTTTATGTGGCACAGCTTACCGACAGCTCTCAGGTCGCCTTGCTGGCCGGGATCACATTCAGTGCAACCGGCATCGGGAATATCCTGTTTGCCCGCCGCTGGGGACGGCTGGGCGATCAGATCGGGTATGAAAAGGTGCTGACGTTCCTATTGATCCTGGCGTTTGTCTTCATCATTCCACAGGCCTTCGTAGGAGAGCTCTGGCAGTTGATGGTCCTTCGGCTGCTGTTCGGGATCGCTGTCGGGGGCATGATCCCGACGACCACCGCCTTGATGCGACGCGAAGCGCCAATCGACATCCAAGGGGAAGTGATGGGCTATAACACCAGCTTCCGTTTCCTCGGCAATATTATCGGACCGATGTTCGGCGGTGCTGTCAGTGGATTCATCGGCATTCCGGCAGTCTTTATCGTGACGGGCTCCCTGTTCCTGGTGTCGTTCCTGTTCCTGAAATATACAATGGCCAAACCGGAGCAGGATTTTGAAGATGTGCTGCTTGAAGAAGAACTGAAATCCAATTGACCAAACCCTGGTTCCTTCGTGGAAACCAGGGTTTTTAGTATGCCTGGAATAATTTTTTGGAGCAGTTTTCGGCGAGTTTCTTCCTATTTCATAACGCTTGTATTCCTTGCGGCCCTTGCGGCTTCCCAAAAGCCGAACGGTGCAAATTCTCGTCATGTACGTTATAATTTCCCTAGCAACCCATCATGTTTCCGCTTGAAAGGAGGATTCATTTGTCACTCGTGCTGTTAATATTTCTGCCGATAATTGCAGCCTTATTGATTCCGCTGCTGTACAAAAAAGTTGCCCGCATACATACGGGCTGGTTCGTCCTGATTGTTCCGTTGATCTTATTCAGCTACTACGCCACACTCCTTCCCGTTACGATGGAAGGCGGTACCCGTTCCTCTGAACTCCAATGGATCCCTTCGCTGGATATTTCCTTCGTCGCTTATCTGGACGGACTCAGCCTCCTGTTCTCCCTATTGATCACCGGCATCGGCGCGCTGGTCGTTCTTTATTCTATTTTTTATCTGGATAAAACACGGGAGCAGCTACATAATTTCTATGTCTACTTGCTGATGTTCATGACAGCAATGCTCGGAGTCGTCCAAAGCGACCATTTGATCAGCCTTTATTTGTTCTGGGAGCTTACTTCAATTTCTTCCTTCCTGCTGATCGGCTATTGGTATACGCGCGACCGTTCACGCTTCGGTGCGCTGAAGTCGATGATGATCACGGTCTTTGGCGGCTTGATGATGCTGGGCGGCTTTGTGCTGCTCGGCTTGATGGGCAATACTTACTCGATCCGCGAACTGGTCGCGCAGGCGCCGGAACTTGTCGGCCATGAATTCTTTTTATGGGCGCTCGTCCTGATCCTGCTCGGAGCTTTCACGAAGTCCGCTCAGTTCCCGTTCTACATCTGGCTTCCCGATGCTATGGAAGCGCCTACTCCGGTCAGTGCGTACCTGCATTCGGCCACAATGGTCAAAGCCGGGCTTTACCTGGTAGCACGGTTCACGCCGATTTTCGCGGCTTCCGGCCTTTGGATCTGGCTCGTGACGGGCATCGGACTGTTCACGATGGTCTGGGGTTCAGTATTTGCACTAAAGCAAAAAGACCTGAAAGCGATCCTCGCTTTCTCGACCGTTTCGCAGCTCGGCTTGATCATGAGCCTACTCGGCGCATCCGCAATGGGCTTCCATGTGGAAGACGCTGCCGGCACAGCTTTTAAATACGCAGCTTTCGCGGCGATTTTCCATCTTGTAAACCACGCTGTGTTCAAAGGCAGCCTGTTCATGGTTGCCGGCATTGTCGACCATGAAACCGGCACACGCGATATCCGCAAATTGGGCGGCCTCATGAGCCTGATGCCCATTTCCTTTACGATCGCTATGATCGGTTCGTTCTCGATGGCCGGCCTTCCGCTGTTCGGCGGTTTCCTGAGCAAGGAGACTTTCCTGACAGCAATGCTGACAATCATGGAATTCGATCTGTTCTCCATGGACGTCTGGGGCATCCTGTTCCCGGTCATTGCATGGATTGGCAGTGTGTTCACTTTCATCTACAGTTTCTATTTTGTATTCCATACTTTTGCCGGGAAACACAAACCGGAAGAACTGCCGAAACAGGCGCATGAAGCGCCAAAAGGCATGCTTGTATCCCCTGCCATCTTAGCTGTTCTTGTCATTGCCATCTTCTTTATTCCGAATGTGGTCGGTGATTGGATCGTCAAACCGGCAGTCATCGCTATCCAGCCGTTCTTGTACAGCGCGCCTGAACAGGTCGATGTGCATATCGCCGCTTGGCACGGCTTCGAACCGGAATTGTTCATGACGCTCGGAATTTTCGCGGTCGGCGGCCTGCTGTTCTGGACGCTCCGCAAATGGCAGCGCATCTATGACAACTATCCGGAAGCGGTATCATTGAACCGCCTCTACGATTTCGGCATGTTCCTCAGCGATTCAGGCGCCAAACGTTTTTCTGCCATTTACATGACCGGATTCATTCGGTCTTATCTGGTCTACATGTTCGGCTTTTTCATCCTGATTTCACTGAGCGCTTTGTTCATGACCGATTCGTTCCGCTTTGAAACGGACAATCTGGCACCGATCGGTGTTTATGAAATCATCATCGCCGCAACGCTGATCGGCGGGGTCATCACGATCGTTGCATCAAAATCAAGGCTGATGTCCATCATTGCGCTTGGTGCGGTCGGCTATTCTGTCGCCTTGTTCTTCGTCATTTTCCGGGCACCGGATCTGGCGTTGACCCAATTGGTCATTGAGACCATCTCTGTCGCGCTATTCTTGCTGGCATTCTACCATCTGCCGAAAAGCACGAAAAAGAACGAGCGGATGCGGTTCCGCCTTGGGAACGCCATTATTGCACTCGGGGTCGGCGTCACAATGACGCTCGTCGCGCTGTCGGCACATTCCCAGAAGATCCTGCCTTCCATCTCCGAATTCTATAAGGAAACGGTCTACACGGAAGCTGGCGGCGGCAATATCGTCAACGTCATCCTGGTCGATTACCGCGGTTTTGATACCTTGTTCGAAATCACCGTTCTCGGAATTGCAGGGATCGGGATAATCGCTATGATTAAACTCCGCTTGAGCAATAAGGAGGACCAACATGAGAACAAATGATGTAATGCTTCAAAGTGCCACGAAAGTAGTGACGTTCATAATCCTGATGTTTGCGGTCCATATTTTCTTTGCCGGGCATTATACGCCGGGCGGCGGCTTTGTCGGCGGATTGCTGACTGCTTCTGCCATCGTCTTGCTGATGCTCGCGTTCGATCTCGAGACAGTGAAGAAGATCCTGCCGGTCAATTATGTTTTCATGACGGCCGCCGGGCTGCTGATCGCCCTTGCTACTGCAAGCGCTTCGATCATCTTTGACGTTCCGTTCTTTACGCACGCGTATGATTATTTCAATTTGCCGCTGTTTGGCAAAACGTCGCTGCATTCTGCCGCGCTGTTTGATTTAGGAGTTTATTTGGTTGTTGTCGGAGTTACGATGACCATTATTCAAACGATTGGAGAGGATGAATAATGGAAATTATCATGTCGGTTGTCATCGGGATTTTATTCATGGCAGCTGTTTACTTAATGCTTTCAAAAAGCTTGATCCGGATTATCATTGGCACCGGACTGCTTAGCCACGGCGCCCATCTGCTGATCCTGACGATGGGCGGGCTTGGCGGTATCGCGCCGCCTGTCGTAGCAGACGGTGTATCAATTGCCGATTATGCAGACCCCCTTCCGCAGGCACTGATCCTGACGGCGATCGTCATTTCATTTGCTGTGACATCGTTCTTTCTGGTCTTGGCCTACCGCGCTTATCAGGAATTGGGGACAGACAATATGGATATGATGAGAGGAACTGAAGATTATGAGTAACCTGCTTTTGTTCCCGGTCATCATTCCTTTATTCTTTGCGACCATCATGCTGTTTTTCCCGAAAAACATCCGCATGCAGCGTATCATCGCTGTACTCGGGGCAGCTGCCACTCTGGCAGCCAGCCTGTTCCTTTTGGCAAAAGTGAAAACCGACGGCGTCCAGGCTGTAACATTGGGCAGCTGGGATGCGCCATTCGGCATTTCCATGGTTTCTGACCCGTTATCGGCATTATTGGTGATGACGGCGACCCTGATCACGCTTTTCGTCATCTTCTACAGCATGCCGGCCATCGGCGCTGCACGCGAAGGCGCTTTCTATTATCCGGCCGTGCTGTTTTTGCTGACCGGCGTGAACGGTGCATTCACCACAGGCGACATCTTCAACTTGTTCGTGTTTTTCGAAGTGCTGCTGATGTCTTCGTATATGCTGATTGTCCACGGCGGCGAACGCCCGCAGCTGCGTGAATCCATCAAATATTTGCTGGTGAACGTCATTTCATCCGCTTTGTTCGTATCGGTCGTTGCTTATCTTTATTCCGTGACCGGAACGCTGAACATGGCTGACTTGGCAGTGAAGATTCCGCAAATTGAAGCGACGGGCATCCTGACGGTCATCGCGGTCATGATGCTGGTGGTCTTCGGATTCAAAGCGTCCATCTTCCCGCTGTATTTCTGGCTGCCCGGCTCGTATTACGCTCCGCCAGTGCCGATTCTAGCTTTGTTCGGTGCGTTGCTGACCAAAGTCGGCGTCTATGCGATCATGCGTACATATACATTGTTCTTCACGATGAATACAGCCTTCACACATGAATTGCTGGCAATCATCGCGATTCTGACGATCCTTGCCGGGTGTGTGGGTGCACTTGCCTATTTTGATGTTAAAAAGATCATCATCTACAACATCATCATCGCGGTCGGGGTCATTCTCTTTGGGGTCTCCCAGCTGAATGAAGCCGGCGTCAACGGTTCGATTTTCTACTTGATCCACGACATGCTGATCAAAGCGGCCCTGTTCTTCCTTGTCGGCATCGTGGCCACGATTTTCGGCACATCCAATCTCCGCGAAATGGGCGGGCTGATGAAGACCTATCCGGTCCTTGGCTGGGTATATCTTCTGACGGCGTTCGGCCTTGCCGGCATTCCCCCGCTCAGCGGCTTCCCGGGCAAGCTGCTCATTGTCCAAGGCGGCTTCGAAGGCCCGCAGTTCTGGGGAAGCATCGTGATCCTGGCGACGAGCCTGCTTGTCCTGCTGAGTGTCGTGCGGATTTTCATCTACGCATTCTGGGGAGAGCCGGTTGAAACCTTGCCGATGAAAAAATCTTCATTCTATCAGATGTTCATCCCGACCGTCGTGCTTGTTGCGCTGACAGTAGTGCTCGGAATCGGCGCAGAGATGTTCATGCCGTTCGTCACTGATGCAGGCGAAGTGTTATTAAATCCATCCATCTACATAGATGCGGTTATGAAGGAGTAGATAAAGATGTCCCTGCAAATTTTATTGAATGTCTTTTTAGCCGGCATCTGGATGTTTATTACTGACAATTTCACCTCGTCTGGATTTGCCATCGGCTTTTTGGTGGGCTTGATCATCATCATTATGATGCGGCGCTTTTTCTCTTCCCGGCTGTACTTATACCGGGTTTGGGCAGTGATCTATCTCTGCCTTCTCTTTCTGAAAGAGCTTATCTTGTCGAGTTTCGCTGTATTCAAGCTGGTCATTCAGCCGAAGCTGAGCATCCGGCCGGCTATTTTCGAACTTGAAACCGAATTGCAGCATGATTGGGAAATCACGCTCCTGTCGGCTTTGATCACGTTGACACCAGGCACGCTGGTCGTCGGCATTTCCGATGACCAAAAACGCCTTTATATCCATGCCATTGATTTCGAAGATATCGATGACGCGGTTTCGTCAATAAAAAATACGTTTGAACTTGCGATTTTGGAGGTGAGCCGCTCATGATGATTTTCTACTGGATATCGCTGCTGATCGTGAGCTGCGCCTTTGCAGGCCTGCTGTTCCGGTTGATCAAAGGCCCGACGATTGCCGACCGGGTCGTGGCATTGGATGCACTTGGAGTCGCACTGGTCTCCATCATCGCTTTGTTGTCATTGATTCTTGAGACTGAATTCTTCCTCGAAATCATCCTGCTGTTGAGCATCCTTTCGTTTATCGGAACGACGGCATTCGCCAAGTTTATTGAGAGAGGTGTGATTTTCGATCGAAAACCTAATCGTTAACGTCATTATCATCATTCTCGTCAGCGTAGGCGTTATTTTCAGCGCTGTCACAGCTCTTGGCTTGGTCAGGCTCCCAGATGTCTATACGCGGACGCATGCCGCTTCCAAGAGCTCCACACTCGGTGTCATGGGAATCCTTGCCGGCGTCTTCCTGCATTTTTGGTTGATCGAAGGAATCATGTCGCCGCAATTGATCATCGCCATCGTGTTCCTGTTCATTACCACGCCGGTAGCCGGCCATCTCATTGGCCGCGCATCTTACATGTCAGGCATTGAACTGGCTGAAGAAACGGTTCGTGATGACATGAAAGTGCTGCTTGAGAAAAAACAGGAAGACAAATAGAAAAGAGTCGGCAAGCGGAAATACCGCTTGCCGACTCTTTTTCGTTTATTGCTGTTCCGCCATTCTCTCCACCATCATGGCCAGCGTGCGCACCATTGCGCCTGTGCCGCCTTTTGGACCCAGGTCATGTGCCGCAGCTGCGTGCGAAGTCCCGGCAATATCCAAATGGATCCACGGTGTTTCTTCCGCGAATTCCCCGACAAAGCCGCCGCCGAAAATCATGTGCCCGTCGCGTCCAGGCGAGTTGTTCAAATCGGCGACATCGCTTTTGCGGATCCGTTTTTTATCGCTTTCCGTCAAAGGCAGCCGCCAAACGAATTCACCGGTTTCCTGTGCCGCTTCCAGGAAGCTTTCGAAGAATGCCTCATCATTCGTCAATGCCCCGGTCTTATCATTTCCAAGGGCCACAATGACGCCCCCGGTCAAAGTAGCGACATCGATGATTTTCGCCGCACCAAGCTGTTTCGCATAAGTAACCGAATCAGCGAGCACCAAGCGCCCTTCTGCATCGGTATTTAGGATTTCAATCGTTTTGCCGCTAAGCGACGTGATCACATCATCCGGCTTGAAGGCATTGCCCGATACCATGTTATCCGTCGAAGCGATTACGGCAATGACGTTTTGCTCCGGCTGCAATTCGCCGATGATCTTCATCGCGCCGAGCACTGCAGCGGCTCCGCCCATGTCGCCTTTCATGCCGACAATGCCGTCTTTCGGCTTTAATGAATAGCCGCCCGTATCAAACGTGATCCCTTTCCCGACCAACGCCAGCGGGTTTTCAAAGCCCTCTGTCGCTTTGTATTTCAAGACGATCAAGCGGGGCTCTTCTACCGAACCTTGGTTGACTGCAAGAATCGCGCCCATTCCGAGTTCTTCCATTTCCGCTTTGCCAAGGATCTCCGTTTCAAAGCCGTATGATTCTCCGAGCTCCTCCGCGTAATCGGCAAGCGTTGTCGCCGTCAGCAAATTCCCCGGCATGTTGACCAATGTCCGCGCTTCGTTGACCGATTCGCCGAAGACATGCCCGATAAAGGCGGAAGCTTCTACCTCTTCCGGATTCTCTTCCGTCAAGAATGTTAAGGCCTCGATAGCAGCGTCAGCTTCGTTTGAAGACGTCTTGTAATCGTCAAAGCGGTAAGCTCCCATCGCTATGCCTTCAGCCGCCAAATAGGCAGCATCTTCAACGCTGACCCCTTCGTTCTGGAATGAATCCAAATAGACGGCTGCGTGTTTGAATTTCTTCTTCGCAAGCTCTTTGCCGACCAATGCGAAAGCTGAACGGACATCATCTTCGGACAATTTCTTGCGGTCCTCCAGCCCGACAAACAAAACGCGTGGAATCGATCCCGATAGGGCCGGGTATGTAACGAGTGCATTCTTATCAAATGAAAGGTCCTGTTTGGTCCAGTCTTCCAATTTGCCGTTAAAGCGCGCTGAAAAATCATTCCATCCTTTGGTGTTTTCCGGATGGCGGCTCAAGCCCACCACGAGAATATCCGCTTCACAAGCCTGTGCATCTGAAATTGTTTTGAATTCCATACTGATTCCTCCTTGATTTGGTTTCTCTTTCAGTGTAGCACGTATTCCGGCTTCCGAGTAGTTCGGGAGTCGAAACGGTTTCAGACTTTCAAGAAGCTTAGCGTGTGCTATACTAAAACAATAATATTTTCTGAAAGGTTGTTTTGAATGGAGATTTTCTCAAATATGCCGCTGATGATCGCACTTTTTGCTATCCTATTTGCACAATTCGTCAAAATTCCCATCCATTATGCAGTGACCCGTGAACTGAAATGGGGTTTATTCACCTCTACGGGCGGCATGCCGAGCTCCCATTCCGCTGCAGTGACATCGCTGACAACAGCCGTCGGCATCGAGCACGGAGCCGATTCCACGATTTTTGCAGTTGCCACGATGTTTGCGGTGATTACGATGTATGATGCCACAGGTGTCCGTTTCCAAGCCGGCCAGCATGCATTGACGATCAATAAGCTTCGCAGGGACTTGCACCTTTTCATGAATGAAACACGGAACTGGAACCATAAAAAAGAAGAAGAGAAGATCAAGGAGCTGAAAACGCTCTTGGGCCACAAGCCGAGCGAAGTGTTCATGGGGGCTTTGACTGGGATCGCTCTCGCGTTTGCCGTCTACGGCTTGATCTAATAGAAAAAACCGCCAAGCCCGGAAAGATCCGGACTTGGCGGTTTTTTGTTTTAGAACATCTGGTACCCCATCTTGCGCAGGATTTTCATGACGAACCCTGAAGTGACAGCTCCGGCAAAGCCGGCTGTCAGCACGGCAATATCGACGCCGGTCAACGACGTCAACGTATTTCCAAGCATCGAGAATGATTCACCCGGCTGGGTGAAGTAATCGAAAAAGCCGACATCGTCGATGATCAATAAAACGACGATCGGGTAGACGATGGCCATCAGCCACGTCATGCGGAGCAGCATATTCAGCAAGAAGCCGATGCCGAAGAACATGACAAAGAATAACAGCATCGAAATGATCAATTGTACAATACTAAAAGAAGTGTCCATCTATTCTAACCTCCGATATTCCTTTCATCAGTTTACCCGAAAAGGAATCGGCTTTCAATCAGTCAGTCCAGAGTTCATCGCTTTGTCAATTATTGCATTCAGGGCAGTACCGGATAGTGGAAAACCGAATAGAAACTTATAGGAAAATGCTATTTTGATGCTTGTGACAGCCGGCACTGGCCCGCTTGCCTTTTCGCCGCTCCGTTGTTTCCGAACATAAGAAAAGCGTTTGCGGTAAAATTTCCGCAAACGCTTTTCTTATGCTTCATCCCTTATTTTTTGCCAGAACCAGAACAGCAGGAGCACGTTTCAGAACCACCCAATCGCAATTGGAAGTAGCCTTTGCCTGCACAATACGGGCAATGATTGCCGGGCTTAGATTTAGTAAACATCTTCATTCGAAACACCTCCTCCTGTTATTGTTTTTAATATTCTGATAATATATCACGGTCTTTTTTATTATGCAAGCATAAGAAAGAGGGATGTAAACGGATACATCCCTCTCATTCTTTCTTATGCCCTTTTTTTCTCGCTATTTCTCTATTTTTTAAAAAATAATTTATATGCCGAATACCCGAAAACCGCACCGGGATCCACGTCATCAATCACATTGAACCCTTCTTCCAATACATAATCGGCCATTTCGTGGAGCATCACGGATACGTCACTATCAGCCGCCAGCAGCTCAGGCGCCATCCAAGCTGCTTCATATAACTCTGACAATTGGACACGGAGCGCTTCCGACTCATCACGGGGTTTGAGCAGGAAAATCGCCATATTGTCGCTCACTTCCCCGCGGATCACGCCGGTCCGGAAACCGATCATCCCTTGGACTGTACAGCTGATCCCTGTTTCCTCTTTCACTTCCCGCACTACTGCTTCGTCAATCGTCTCAGTAGGCAGCACGAATCCGGCCGGCAAGGACCATTTCCCATGCAAGCCGCCATACCTCTTTTTCACCACCAGCCATTCTTTATCCGCATTGATGACCAGCCCGGCCGCAGCGAGCCAGACATTTCCCCGTTTTGAAGTTGCCATGACTTTCCTCCTTGAACAAAAAAAGCTCCCGCAAGCGGGAGCCCTGTTGTTTGATTATAGAACGTTGAATTTTCCTTTTTTCATGACAAGAGAAGGTCCGCCAACCATGTACAATGCACGGTTGTCGATCATTTTCTTCATGAACGAAGCACGTTTGCCTGTTACTTTCTTGCCGAAGACTACGCCGATTGCATCGTCGTCGCCCAAAGAACAAACGGTCCCTTTAAGATCCGGAACGAATTCAACTGTTTCTCCGCCCTTGATCAGTTCATTGATGTTTTTCGCGATTGTTTCCCCTTGCTGCATCGCAATTTGTGCAGTCGGAGGATACGGACGGTTTGTTTCTTCGTTGATCATCAATGCGCAGTCCCCGACGATGAATACATCGTGGAAGCCAGGAGCACGAAGATCTTTGTCCACTTTGACGCGGGCACGCATATTTTCAATGCCTGATTCTTCGATTAGCTTGCTGCCGCGGACGCCTGCAGCCCAAACGACAGTGCCGGCTTTGATGAATTCGAATTTGTCTTCACCCTTTTTGATATTGACGCCTTCAGGAGTCGCTTCCACTACCGGTGTACCGATAGAGAACTCGATGCCTTTCGCTTCAAGTTGCCCTACTGCATAGCTGACCAGTTCCGGATCGAAACCTGGCAATACCATCGGTGCTGCTTCCACACAGATGACGCGCACTTTTTCGCGCGGTACATCGAACTCTTTGCAAAGTTCAGGTACACGGTTCGCAAGTTCACCAAGGAATTCGATTCCTGTGAAACCTGCTCCGCCGACCACAATCGTCAGACGGCTGTCATCTTTGACAGCTTCTGTTGACCAATTCGCGAATTGGAACTCGATGTGTTCACGGATATAGCGTGCTGCTTTAACGTTGGCAATCGACAACGCATATTTGTCCAAGCCTGTGATACCGAAAGTTTCCCCTTCGAAGCCAAGGCCGATGACAAGATAGTCGTATGTAAATACGCCGTTGTCAGTTGTAACTTTCTTGTTTTGGACATCGATCGCTTGGACTGTCGCTTGGACGAATTTCGTCTTCACGCTGTCGATCACGTCTTTGATGTCGTAGCGCACTTGTTCCGGGCGAAGTGTTCCAGCAGCCGCCTCATGGAGCCATGTGCTTTCATAATGGTATTCGTTCTTGTTGATTAGCGTAATATCTGCGGCGTCAGTGCCAAGGACTTTCTGCAGGTTCACTACAGTAGTCAAGCCACCATAACCTGCGCCTAATACTAATATTGACGGTCTTTTCAAAACAATCGCAACCACCTTCAAGTCATTTTTTAAAACGGAATTAAATAAATATATGAGTCATATGAATTCCAATAAACTCCTATACTCTATATTAGACCTTTTACACCCTCATTTCAACTGGATAATGCCAACTGGGACCGCTTATCCACAATTCGTTCACGCTTCTGACGTAAGCGGGTGATCTGTGTTCCAGCATCTCCGTTGAACAAGAGATATGGGCAAAAATCTTAGTGGGATTTTCTTCATATTTACAGCAGCATGCCCTTTCACCACTATCACACCAAACCTTTTCCATGTTTTTTTTAGATAAAAATCTAAAATTCTACTTTAATAAATATAACTCACAATTCTAAATAAAATCGGAATTGGCAAGGGTTTTTCTCTGCCCATAGAAAAAAAGCCATTCCCTCAAAGATGCCGCGGCACCCTTTCAGAAAGGCTTTTTGCATAAAAGACAGATGATCAGCAGTTTTCCGGTGTGCCTGCTTTTTGCGCGGTACGGAATGACGTGCCGCAGCCGCAAGAAGCGATTGCGTTCGGATTTTCAATCGTAAAGCCGCCGCCCATCAATGACTGCTTGTAGTCCACTACAGTCCCTTTCAAGATGGGAGCATCTTCTTTGTTCACCAGGATGCGGATGCCGAATTGCTCGTATGCGTCATCTTCCGGTGTCTGCTCTTTCTCAAAGCCCATGCCGTAAGTCAGGCCGCTGCAGCCGCCGCCTTTTACTGCCACTCGTAGGAACGAATCCTCTTCGTCGTTGTGGCGCATCATCTCTTTCACTTGGAAAGAAGCTGCTTCTGTAATTTCAACAACTTGTGTCATACGTATCCCCTCCTGCCATTATCATATCAAGTCTTTCGCAGCCGGAACAAGCATTTAGGTCCCGCACCGATATACAGAAAAAGGAACCTTGAAGGTTCCTTAGCATTAAAATACTTGTTCTACTTCCACGACGCCCGGTACTTCTTCAATCAGAGCGCGCTCGATTCCCGCTTTCAATGTGATTGTCGAACTCGGGCAGCTGCCGCAAGCCCCCAACAAGCGAAGTTTTACGATTCCGTCTTCAACATCGACCAATTCACAGTCGCCGCCGTCACGCAAAAGGAATGGACGCAATTTATCTAGGACTTCCATTACTTGGTCTTCCATCATTGCTTCAGTCATTTATATCGACTCCTTTCATTATAATCATTATAATGTGATTGAGAGGAAAAAGCCACTAATGAATTCACAGGAGGTCTAGCAAAATGCCGAAAGAAATTTCCATTGAAGTTTACGGAACCGATGTAATCTGCGCCAGCTGTGTCAACGCTCCATCTTCGGTCGACACGTACGAGTGGCTTCAAGCCGCCATTTCCCGCAAATACCAGGACCAGCCATTTTCAATTACCTACATCGACATTGAGAAACCCCAAACGGAAGCACATCGGCAGGACTATGCCCAGCGCATCCTTGATGATGAGTTTTTCTATCCCCTCGTCCTCGTAGAAGGCGAAGTCGTAGGAGAAGGCTATGTCCAATTAAAGCCGGTTTATAAGGAACTGGAAAAGCACGGTTTCCAGGCCGCTGAATAAATTAATTTCTGCTAATGGAATAAAGCCATAAAAAAAGTCTAATTATGATGAAAAGAGATGTACTAGCTTGGTCGGAAGCGTCACTTATAGTTAATCGATGACGTAGGAGAAATAGATCCAACTTTAACTCGCTAAGTACAAGCCGCTGGCTTCGTGATCCGGAACGGAAGGCGGCAAGTGCAAACATTGTGCTCCTGTCCCTGCATCGCTGCGCTAGCTTCGGGACATGAAAAACCGTTGCAGTGCTACGCACTTCGTCGCAAAGCCAATGGCCGAAGAGAGTTCGGCCATTGGCTTTCCTGCGGGATAGCGAAGTGCCGAAATCCACTCGGACGCTAGTCAATGCTTGACCGAAGCTTGCGAGGGCAAGCATTTGCGACGAGCTTGCGCAGGAGCACAGGCTCTTAGTTAGTTCGGCGCGAGCCCGCGGAAAGAGTCCGCATGAAGTGTAGACTCCAGTATAGCTTCCATTTGGTTTATTAATCTAAATGAAAAACTACTCTTTTTTACCGCAAACTCAAAAAGCGCCCGGAGTCGGGCGCTTTTTGTCATCCGTTATGCCATTTATACATCCACAGAACGCCGGACTTCATCAAGCGCGCAATGCGCCCGGTGACCGTACGGTCTGCAAGATAAGCGAAGCCTTGTTTCTTGCCAAGCGAGCCGAGGAAGCCTTTCAGCTGGATCTCCGGCATTTTCTCAGGCAGCGGTTCATTTCTCCAAACCGATTTCAGCACTTTGACAATCTGCTCTGCCTGCTCTTCGGCAAGCTGTGCAGACGGCGCCATCGGCAGTGCTGCGCAGTCACCTACCACATAGACATTCTCATCATTCGGCAACTGGTGGTATTGGTTGATGACCACACGTCCGGTGTTGTCGCATTCCACGCCAAGGTCGCGGACAGGCTTGACCGGCTGGATGCCGGCTGTCCATACCACTGCGTCGACCGGAATGGTTTCTTCGTGGTTGTAAAGCATGTTCGGTTCAACTTTCGTAATATTCGAATTCGACACCACATCAACATTGTTATTATCGAACCATTTCTTCACGAAATTGCTCAGGCGTTCCGGGAAGTCGCGCAGGATGCGCGGGCTGCGATCAAACAATTTGATGTTCAGGTCTTGGCGGCTTTCGCGCAATTCACTGGCCAGTTCGATACCGCTCAGGCCGGCGCCGACGACTCCGACGACAGCACCAGACGGAAGGCCCAGCAAGGTCTTGTATGTTTCCCGTGATTTGCCGATGGTCTGGATGCTGTAAGTGAACTCATCCGCACCAGGCACGTTGTGGTATTTGTCCTCGCAGCCAAGGCCGATGACGAGATCGTCGTATCCGATCTGTTCGCCGTTATTGAGAAACACACATTTCTCCTCCAAGTTGATTTCGGTTATTTCTCCATTGACGATCTTTAGCCGGTCGCTTTCCGGGAAAGGCACCCGTACTTCATGGTCTGAAGCCGTTCCTGCAGCAAGTGCATAAAATTCTGTTTTCATGCTGTGGAATGGCGTCCGGTCGATCAGGATGATTTCGGTATCAAGCGGCAAATTGTTCGGCAATAAGCGGAGAAGAATCCGCATATTTCCATACCCGCCTCCGAGCAAGACTAATTTTCGCATAAATATCTCCTTTATAATTCGTCTGTCCCTTTAATTTCTCAAATAGTAGTATAGCTGATTGTGATAACTTTCACAATAGATTCCTGCGAAATCAAATGATTGACTAACCCGCTGAAAAAGAGTAGGATTTCGGTGTAGTGAGGTGACTTGAATGAAACCGATTGTTGAATTTTGCATCAGCAACATCGCAAACGGAGCGCAGGAATCTTTTGAGAAACTTGAACGCGATCCTAACCTCGATGTCTTGGAATACGGCTGTCTCAGCTATTGCACCAAATGCGGCCAAGGCCTTTACGCCCTGGTGAACGGCGAAATTGTTGAAGCGGACACTCCGGATGAATTGACCGAAAAGGTCCATGAGTTTATAGAAGAAAATCCTTTGTTCTAAGCCGTTGCCAAAACGGCTTTTTTTCTTGCCCGAAAATCTAGATCTCCCAAAAATCCAGATTCTCCAATGCATGGGTAGGCGGGATCTCCTTTTCAAGTGCTTGGTCCATCGGCGTCACGCCAGTGTTGACATGGATGGTATCAATGCCGTAATTGATGCCGGCCAGGATATCCGTGTCGTAATTGTCCCCAATCATTACCATTTCGCTTTTCTCAAAGCCATGCTCATGAAGAATCGCTTCGAGCATGTGCCGTTCCGGCTTTCCGATATATATGGGATCCACATCTGTTGAAGCGGCAACGAGCGTCGTAAATGCTCCGTTTCCGGGCAGGAATCCCCGTTCGGATGGAAACGCCAAATCTTTGTTGGTCGACAGGAAAATCGCCCCTTTTCTTACTTCCAGGCAGGCCGTTGCAAGCTTTTCGTAGTTGACGGCAGGGTCGATCCCCATCAGGACGATTTCCGCATCCTGTTCAACCTGCTCGATGCCTTCCTGCGCAAGCGCCTGTTCAAGGCCGTCCGAACCGATCATGTAGACATTCTGGCCTGGATACCAGCGCTTGATGTACTTCGCCGCTGCCACTGCTGACGACATGATATGGGTCTCTTCTGCTTCTATGCCGAAACGCAGAAGCTTGCTATGCAATTGCTTTTGGGTCATCGATGCATTATTGGTTACATAAAAGGGTTCGATGCCTTTCTGCTGCAGGCGGTGGATAAATGCTGCTGCAGATGAAATAGCTTCGGTGCCCCGGTAGACCGTGCCGTCCAGATCCAAACAATAGGCCTTATAACTCTTCATTTTTCGCCTCCGGAAGAAATGCGGAGACAGGGCCCAGCTCGTGCTCCAAATAATGTCCGACTTTCGGTCCGAATTCCTTCAGCTGTTGCAGGCACTCGTCCAGCACTTTCTGTATTTCGTTATGGTCCACTTTCATAAATTCCCGTACTAGCATCTTGCGCAAACCGATGGCTTTTTTCAACGGCCCTTCCATTTCTGCGGTAATGACTTTTTCATCCGCTAAAATGTCGACGATGTCGTCATAGCTCCCAGGATCCCGCATAATAAACCCGTCAATCATCGAATTGCCGACATCGATGATGGATTCGACAATATTATTGGCCAGGCGCTCTAATGCCAATTGCTCGGTCAATGACGCCCACTCCGTTTTTTCCTCATAAAGCTCCAATAACGAATTCATATAATCCACTGTTTCATTTATGTTTCTGCGATCAATAAAATACATCTGAAAACCCTCCATTAACTGAATGCTGTCATTCTCTATCATATCATATGCGCACAAAAAAACCCCCGGCGGCTTATGCTTCCGCTTCAGGGGTTTGCTGTGGCTCTTCAATCGGCGCCGGCGCTTTGCCGACTTTTTTGATGACGAAATAAGCGCATCCGAAATTGCAGTATTCGTAAAGGTAATCCTGCAGCGTGCTGATTTTCGTATCGTATGTAGCTTTATGGTTCGTGTCTTCGAAAAAGCCTTTCAACCGAAGCTGGCCGTATCCCCAGTCTCCGAGGATATAGTCATACTTCGAAAGGATTTCACTGTACCGGCCCTTCAGTGCTTCCTCTTGAAAGCCTTCCCGGTAATCGATGAGCACTTCATATTCCCATTGGTCTAATATCATTTTCCTTCTCACCATCCATTAGCTGTTTGTAGCAGCTGCTTCTATCTCTCCAAGGCGCTGGCGTTCCTTCGCCGCTGCGTTCACTTGCTCGTCAGCATGGTAGCTGCTTCGGACCAACGGACCTGCCTGGCAATGCGAAAACCCTTTGTCCATGGCTATCTGCCAAAGTTCTTTGAATTCCTTCGGCGAGTAATATTTTTGTACTTTCAAATGCTTTTTGGAAGGCTGCAGATACTGTCCGATGGTCATAATATCCACATCGTTGGCACGGAGGTCATCCATCACTTCCAGGATTTCTTCATGCGTTTCACCCAATCCGAGCATCAGGGATGATTTTGTCGGAATTTCCGGACGCATCTCTTTGGCGCGTTTCAAAAATTCGAGCGAACGATCGTAAGTGGCACGGGCCCGGACTCTCGGTGTCAAGCGGCGCACCGTTTCGATGTTGTGGTTCAGGATGTCCGGCTCCGCTTCCATAAGCCGTTCGAGGTTTTCGTAGACGCCTCCCATATCAGAAGGCAGCACTTCCACGGTCGTAAACGGATTTTCCCGTTTGATGGCTCTAACGGTTTCTGCGAAAACAGCCGATCCCCCGTCTTTCAGATCATCCCGCGCCACCGCCGTGATGACGGTATGCTTCAGGTTCATGAGCTTCACTGACTGGGCGACGCGTTCTGGCTCCTGCAGGTCCAGTTCGTTCGGCAGGCCGGTCTTCACCGCACAGAACCGGCATGCCCGCGTGCAAACGGCACCGAGAATCATGAAAGTGGCTGTTCTGCGGGTCCCCCAGCATTCATGGATATTCGGGCATCGCGCTTCTTCACAGACCGTGTTCAAATTGTTTTCCCGCATCATTTTCTTCAAGTCGGTATAGTTTTCATTCGTATTCAGCTTGATCTTCAACCAATCGGGCTTTCTTAGATGTTCCTGTTTTGTTGACATGCGCATCATCCCCATTCTTCATGGTCTTATCTGTTTTTCTTTTCCTTTCCAAATGTACCATAAAGCCCACTTGCCCACAATACGCCGTTCCTTCCAGCCGCAGGAAGAAAAAAGAAACCCGGAAGCGGATGCTCCCGGGTCTCTCCATTATTAAGCCGCTCTTTTGGCAGCTTTGCTCTTGCTGACTGCGTGTGCAATGCTTGCACCCAGGCCACCCCAGATGACAACCATCCCGATGATCATAACAACGATCGCTTCAATAGACATATGGTGAACCCTCCTTATTTATGTTCGTCGAATTCCGCATGGTCTTTATGCCATTTGCCAAGGGACATGAGAACTCCGAGCACGATGGCGCCAAGTGCAACGCTCGTACCGCCCAGCATGATGAATGTATCCGAGTAGCCTTCATAGTTTCCAGTCTCGGTATCAAACTCTTTCAGAAGGTTGGTTTTCAACAAACCGAACATCATGTAGCCCAAAACAATCGGCGTAATGAAGCCCAGGCAGATCTTCCACCAGCCGCCCAGATGGATGTCGGAGATTCCATTGGCATGGTCCCGTAGAGTATCCACTTTGCGGAATGCCCAAACGATCAAGATGACTTCCACTAATCCGATAGCCGCAACACCAAACTGGTTGATGAAGTAATCGGCTACGTCAAGGAAGAATAATCCGCCTTGAGTGGCAAACAGAACGGAAATCAATGCTGCTAGTCCACCGCCGAAAATGACAGCTTTGTTGCGCGAAATGCCGAATTTCTCAGAGAAGCCGGCAACGTACGTTTCTGTAATGGAAATCAATGAAGTCAATCCGGCAAGCGTCAAGGACAAGAAGAATAAGACGCCGAACAGGCCGTTGAATCCAGGGAACTCATTGATAATCTGCGGGAAGACAACGAATGCTAACCCGACGCCCGCTGCTGCTACATCCGCAACCGCTACGCCTTGCTGGTTCGCCATGAATCCTAGTGCTGCGAACACCCCAATACCGGCAAGCAATTCGAATGCCGAGTTCGCAAACCCAGTGATGAAAGCATTATTCGTGATATCCGATTTTTTCGGAAGGTAACTCGCATAAGTGATCATAATCGCAAATGCGATGGACAAACTGAAGAAAATGTGTCCGTACGCCGCTACCCATACCTGCGGGTCCATGATCGCATCAAAATTCGGTTTAAAGAATGCATCCAATCCGAGTGCTGCTCCGTCAAGCGTGACTGCACGGATAACGACAATCAGGAAGATGACGACCAGTGTCGGGATGAAAATGCGGTTTGCCATTTCGATCCCTTTTTTGACGCCGCCCAAC
The DNA here is from genome assembly GCF_042681545.1 of Planococcus chinensis. Taxonomy (NCBI): domain Bacteria; kingdom Bacillati; phylum Bacillota; class Bacilli; order Caryophanales; family Caryophanaceae; genus Planococcus; species Planococcus chinensis. The sequence continues at coordinate 170,864 of NZ_JBHUFW010000007.1, read as the reverse complement.
AAGATTCCTAAGGCGATAGCCCACACCAGAATTAGCGGAATTAAGACACCCCATACAATTCCTCCGGTTTGCCCTGGCGTTACAGTCAATTGAAGGAAGTCATTAAAGAGGAAATCTTGCGTATCTGATCCCCATGCCTGGTTGATTGAGAAAATCGTGTAGCGCATCGCCCAAGCGATAATAACTGCGTAATACGTGGAGATGACGAATGAAACGAATATCGCCCACCAGCCCATCCATTCCAATTTCTTGCCGCTCATTCTGAAGAATGACAACGGTGCCGATCCGCGGTATTTATGCCCGATGGTGAATTCCATAATTAGAATTGGTATCCCTGCGGTTAACAGAGCGAATAAGTACGGTATAAAGAATGCTCCTCCACCATTTTCATAGGCTACATATGGAAAACGCCAAATGTTCCCCAAACCTACCGCTGAGCCGACAGCCGCCATAATAAATCCGGCGCGTGTACCCCATTGCGAACGTTCCATCTTTCTTCCCCCTTTGTTTGTCTGCTTCCAATTTTCTTACAGAAAAATAGGAAGTTTGTTTATTTTCAGATTATTGACTAATCTAAAAATAGTATAACGATGCTGCCTTTGAAAGTAAAGATAATTCCGGAAAATATTTATAAAAAACTATTGCTAGAATAGTAAAAAGCAGAGGAAAAATTCCTCTGCTTTTAATATTTGCTAGTTATTTGCTTGTTTCTCAAGAATTGTAGTACGTTTTGACCATGTGATAAATAATACTGCTAAAATGACCGCAACTGCTAATAAAGACCATAGCAGCGAACCGGTAAAGCCTATGACGATATACCCCACTGCCCCGATCGCGGCTGCGGTCAGCGCATACGGCAATTGGGTCAATACGTGGTCCATGTGGTTGCTTCCTGCCCCTGTAGATGACAGGATCGTCGTATCTGAAATCGGCGAACAATGGTCCCCGAAAACAGCTCCGGCCAGAACCGCTGACAACGTTGCCAGCAGAAGTTCAGGCGCTGCCTGCCCCATGATGTTGCCGGCAATCGGCAGCAGAATCCCGAAAGAGCCCCAGGAAGTTCCGGTCGAGAAAGCCATGATTCCGGCTAAAAGAAACAGAAGCACCGGCAGGATTTCGGTTGGAATATTATTCTTTGTCACCACATCCGCCAGGTAGACGCCGGTTTCAAGTGCGTCGATCAAATAGCTGAGTGCCCAAGCAAAGATCAAGATCAGCACAGCGCCGATCATCGAGCGAAGCCCTTCCACGATGCCTTTGCCGACCCAGGATGCTTTTGCCGTTTCGTTTTTCTTGAACTGGCGTACATACAATAGGATGGACGCGACAGCTCCCAAAAGGCCGCCCGCCATCAACGACGCCGGTACATCTGTGTTCTCGAAGATTGCCCAGATGTCCCACGCTTGTCCGGCATTCTGATAGCCGGTCCAAACCATTGCCCCGATTGTGCCGGCGATCAGCAAGAGGATCGGCAGGAGCAGATCCGTCACTTTTCCATGTGCGTGCGCCGGGAACTCTTCTTTCATTTCCCCTGGGATTGTTTTGTTTGCGTCGTATAATTCCCCAGTCGTAATTGCGCGCGTTTCATGTTTTTTCATCGCTCCGAAATCGACGTCGCGGATGGCGACGAAAATGACGATGGCCAGCGTCGCAATGACGTAGAAGTTCATCGGGGCCATCCAGATGAATGCTTCAAGCGCCGACATCTGAACATAAGATTGCGCCGACAGGATCGTGGCGACGATTCCGATAATCGCCGCTCCCCAGCTTGATACCGGTGAGATGACACAGACCGGCGCTGCCGTAGAATCGATGAAGTAAGCCAGTTTCGCCCGCGACACTTTATAACGGTCAGTAATCGGGCGTGCGACTTGTCCGACCGCCAATGCGTTGAAATAGTCATCGATGAAAATCACCATGCCGAGTACGACCGTCAGGACCTTGGCGCCGCGGCGGGTCTTGATGCGCGCAGAAGCCCAATCGGCGAATGCTCGGCTGCCGCCTGACAGACTGACGAACGCGGTGATGACGCCTAACAGCAGCAGGAACAGCAAGATAAAGACATTATAGGCGTTGAAGCCTTCGTCCCAGAACGTGACCGCAAAAGAATTGAAGATTTCTCTTGCAGCTTGGACAGGTGCAAACGACGTCAGGATCAACGCAGCTGCCACCACACCGGTGCCGAGCGACAACAGCACCCGCTTGGTCAGCAGCACCATGACAATTGCTACCAGCGGCGGCAAAATCGAGAAAATAGTATTTTCCATATGAATCCCTCCTATTTTTTTAAGGATGGAAGAGAAGATAGAAAAAAGGCCGATCGCTCCAATGGATACAATCAGCCTTCTACAATTCGTCTGTGCATAAAAACATCAAACAACCCTGTAGCTCTTCGCCTGTAAAATCACAGACGACAGTGACATCCTTTTTCAGAATGCCCCCAGCCCTTTTTCCATTGACACCTGAAAAAAGAGCTTCGGCAAAACTTCCTTTCATATGCGTTCAACGTTGTCACACTCCCGCATATTACTGATAAGCTTCGCAGCCTCTACCCATCGATATTGAATTCCTTAAAAGCATAGCGCAGAATTTTATTGAAATCAAATGAAACTCTACTTCGAATATTCGTTCATTTTACTGCTTTTGCCTGGAAAAACCGGCTGAAAACATCCCGCAGGAATTCTGGCATGAAATAAGTTTTTGGCGCCCGTTTCAGCTCCGGGAAAAAATAGCCGAACGTGAACATATCAAGCGTAATCAGCTGATAGACTTTTTCCGGGTCTGCCGGAATGCCGCCGACATACAATTGATGCTCTTCGACGGCCATATTGACATGGACGATGTTCCCGAGGACAGCGCCGCGGAACCCCATCCCTTTCAATTCGATGTTCGGCCACTCGGCATTCAGCGACTGCTGGTAGATTTCCTTCAGTTCTGCGCCCGTCAATTCGACCAGACAGAGATTGATCGGGTGCGGCAGCATCTTATGGAAATCATAGCGTGTCGCGACCCCGACCGGCATCCCCTCCATAAACAAGCCGGCATTGAACAACGCACAGTCTGCTCCGGAATACTCAAGCATCGCTTCCCCGAACAGCTCGGCCAGTTCCGACTCTTTGAACCACTCCGCTTTCAATTCTTTTTCGTTATAAAAAATCGGCTCGCTCAGTTGGGTTTTGCCGTCGGCAATCAATTCATCATTGAACCCCTCTTCCGAATTGCGCAATTCTGCGGTATCGATCAATTCAGCTTCGGTTTCACCGGTTGCCGGATCCCATGTGATATGCCCGATGAACATGCCGAATTTGCCGGCCGCCCCGAGCAGCGTGCTGCCGATTGTTTTCCCTTCGTGGAAAATATGGTGGGTATGGGCGCCGAGGATCACGTCGATGTCGGTGCAAAGCTCCGCCAGCAGTTCATCCTCCCGGATGCCCAGATGGGACAAGCAGACAATGAAGTCCGTCTGGTCCTTGATGGCGTTGACCGATTCAATGATCGATGCTTTCGCATCGGTCACTTCCCATCCCAAGCGCTGATAAAACGGAGTGAATTCTGCTGTTGCTCCGACCAGGCCGATTCTCAGCCCTTCCGCAGTCTCCAGGACCCCGTAAGGCTTTGCCCATTTCGGCCGGCCGCCGCCTTCTTCAAACAGGTTGGATACAATGACATCAAAGTCAGCCTGGATATACAATTCGTCCAGTTCATCCTTGGACAGCGTAATGCCTTCATTATTGCCGATTGTCACTGCATCGTAGCCGGCTTCATTGAGCAATTCCACATTGCCTTTTCCCGCCGTCCCTTCCGTGAACGGATGGGAACGGTCGACGTGGTCGCCGATATCAAGGATCAGGCAGGTATCACCGGCTTCCTCATGCCAGCGTTTCCGTTCATGCAGAAGCGCCCGGATGCTCGGCCAATGCGAAAAATGGCTGTGCAGATCATTTGTATGATAAATGTGAATGAGTTCTCCCATGCCTTACACCTCTTTAAGAACTGAATAATCCTTCGTAGATGGACCGCAGGCCGAGAACCAGCAATGCGATCCGCAAAATGACGACCAATGTTTCTGATTGGAGCTTCTTGTTGAGCGACGCCCCTATTTTGGCTCCGATATACGCGGCAGGCACAACAGCGAGGGTATAAATCCAAGGGACATTGCCAAGCGAAATATGCGTTACCGAATTGACGATCGCGGACAAGAACACCATGAACATCGACGTCCCGACCGCCACGTGCGGCGGGAACAGGAACAGCAAAATCATCGCCGGCACCATGATCGAGCCGCCCCCGATTCCGAACAGGCCGGAGGCGAAACCGACGCCGAACGTCAAAAGCAGCGCGAACCAGACCGGATAGCCGTACACGTATTCTTTGTTCATGGAATCTTTGAAAGTAAATTTCCGCCCGTTCTCGACAAACCAATGCACCGCTTTCAGCCGGTTGCGGATCAACAGCAAGAGGGCCAGAAACACGAGCAGGATGCCGAAATACAAATTGAACGACGGCAAGTCGAGGCCTTTGTTGACAAAGGCGCCGATTATGGTCCCGGGAGCACTGCCGATGAAGAACAGTAAGCCGCTCCGGTAGTCGACCGTTTTGACTTTCATATAGGATAGTGTTGAAGAAAGGCCTGTGAAAATCATCATGATCACCGACAAACCGACAATTTTCTGAGGCGACAAATCGGGGAAGAAAGCCAGTGCCGTACCCAGGAATAAGAGAGCTGGCACCAAAATGACACCGCCGCCAAGGCCGATCAGCGCTCCGACAATCCCTGAAAGCAACCCCGCGATTGCCAGTAGAAGAAATTCCATTAAAGTCCACCGTCAAACAGATCCAGCTGTTTATCGGACAAGCCGGTGAACTCCAAGCCGTTCATTTCCTGGAATTCTTTCGCATCGCCTGCGGCATGTCCGCCCGAATTATTATTGAAAATGATATAGACGTTTTCAGCGGACTGTTGGAGGGTTTCTGCCGCTTTGCTGATTTCCGCCAGTTCTTCCTTGTTGTAATCGTATAGGTACCGCACTTCCCGCCACTTCTGCCCGCCGCCGGGGTTTGTCCAGCCATGCAAATTGCGGCCGTGCAAACGCATCAGCACTTTGTCATCGCGCGTAGCAACCGGCACGAGCGGAACTGATCCATCCCCAGCCTGTGGTTCATCGCAGACCGTGTGGATCAGCCGGTTTTCCCGCAAAAATTCAAAAGTCTTTTCGCGAAGTTCCGGTGAATACCAGGACTGATGGCGGAATTCAACGGCCAGGTCGAATTCTCCCAAATGGCTGATGATTTCCCGGATCGCTTCGACGTTCGATTTCTGGCAATCGAACCAGGGCGGAAACTGGAGCAGAACCATCGCGAGTTTACCGGCTTTCTTCATTGGGCGGACTGACAGCCGGAATGCCTCGAACATCGCTTCACGGCTTTCGAACGGGTTCTCGCCCCGCTGATGCCCTGTCATCCCCTGATAGGCTTTAACGACGAACTGGAAGCCTTCAGGCGTTTCATTGATCCATTTTGTTATATTGCGTTCCGGTTGGACTGCATAAAATGAGGAATCCAATTCGACTATCGGAAAATGCGCGCTGTAATCGATCAATCTTTCTGTTTTTTTTGAGCCTGGGCTATAGACATCCGGATGATCGCCCCAACCCGTCAAACCTACATATATCATCGTCCCGCCTCCATTGTTCGTTATTATTTTATGATAGCATAGAAAAAATTAGGCGTCTTTTTGGAAGATGGCCAGTGCAGCTTGCTGGCTTCCCTCCAAATATTGCCGGTTGCTTTACAATTCCCTGCTTTCGGATGTGCTACACTTTTTTAAAAGGTTTCAGGAGGCAAAACATTTATGAAAAAGACGTGGGACCATCACGGAATTATTCAACGGTTTGAAGCGAACCGCAATGATGAGCTGGCTGTGCCGATGGCCGCTTATATGCGGAACCAGTTCCCTTTTCTGGGCATCAAAACGCCGCTGCGCCAAGCATTGTTGAAAGAACAGTTTTTGGAATATCAGCTGCCGGAGCCCGGACAGCTGGAGCAGGAAGTATGGAAATTGTATAGGCTGCCGGAGCGGGAATATCAATATGCGGCAATCGCATTGCTCGAAAAAATGGCTACACATCTGTCGGTAGCAGACCTGCCTTTTCTTCGGGAGCTGATCGAAAGCAAATCCTGGTGGGACAGCGTCGATTCCATTGCACCACGGGCAGTCGGAAGGATAGTCGCCAAAGAGCGGCCGGCAGGGACCTGCGCCATGTTGGAATGGGCTGAAGCCGGCAATATGTGGACAAACCGGGCAGCCATCCTCCATCAATTAAAATACAAACAAGGGACGGACACGGAAGTGCTTCAGCAAATCATCCTTCGGCATGCCGGTTCCCAGGAATTCTTTTTGCAGAAAGCGATTGGCTGGGCGCTGCGCGAATATGCGAAGACGGATTCCGAATGGGTCCGTTCGTTCACCTTTGAAAATACATTGATGCCACTCAGCAAGCGCGAAGCAATGAAAAATATCGGCAAGTAGAAGCGCGGCTAGAAGTGCGCACTCTATATTCCCTCCAAGGAGGCTTTCCCGGCCAACGAAAACGGATGAACCACTTCTTTTTCACTTTATCCTGAACGAAAACAAACGAAAAAGCCTTCGACATACATAATTGTATGCCGAAGGCTGCTCTTTTTCTCCCAAACATATTCAGCTGCGCCTACTTAAAAAATCCCGCCAATCCCTTTGTCCCCGATGACGGATTTAGCTGATTCAATCAGTTCATTCTTTTCATTTTCGTCGATCTGGCCATCTTCATAAGCTTGTTTCGCTTCCATCATGACATCTTTCGCCTGTCCCAAGTCTGCGCTGCTCAGCTTTTCTTTCAATGCATCGAATTTTTGGCTCATATGCAAACTACCTCCTTGGATTTGGTCTTCTACCCTCTTATACCCTTAAAACAAGCAGTAAAACTGTCCGATTTTGTTCAAGCTGGAGGAATCGGTTTTGGAGAAAACAAAAAACCCTTGGCATGAACAAAGTCATGCCAAGGGTTACTGAAGTATTTATTAACCGATAGAGCCTTCCATTTCGAACTTGATCAAGCGGTTCATTTCCACCGCATATTCCATTGGAAGTTCTTTTGTGAATGGCTCGATGAAGCCCATAACGATCATTTCTGTTGCTTCCTGCTCAGAAACGCCGCGGCTCATCAAGTAGAACAATTGCTCTTCAGATACTTTTGAAACTTTCGCTTCATGCTCCAAAGATACGTTGTCGTTCAAGATTTCATTGTATGGGATTGTATCAGAAGTTGACTGATTGTCCATAATCAATGTATCGCATTCGATGTTTGAACGGGCGCCATCGGCTTTGCGGCCAAAGTGGACGATCCCGCGGTATGAAACTTTACCGCCTTGTTTCGAAATGGATTTCGAAACGATTGACGATGAAGTGTTCGGAGCCAAGTGAATCATTTTCGCTCCAGCATCCTGGTGCTGTCCTTTGCCGGCGATTGCAATCGACAAGGTCATGCCGCGTGCGCCTTCGCCTTTCAAGTAAACAGCTGGGTATTTCATCGTCAACTTCGAACCGATGTTGCCATCAATCCATTCCATTGTACCGTTCGCATCCACGAATGCACGTTTCGTTACAAGGTTGTAGACGTTGTTTGCCCAGTTTTGGATTGTCGTGTAGCGGCAGTATGCATCTTTTTTCACAATGATTTCAACTACTGCAGAGTGCAATGAGTTGGTTGTGTAAACCGGTGCTGTACAGCCTTCTACGTAATGAACGCTTGCGCCTTCATCCACGATGATCAATGTGCGCTCGAATTGGCCCATGTTTTCCGAGTTGATGCGGAAATAAGCTTGGAGCGGCGATTCCACTTTAATGCCTTTTGGCACATAGATGAACGATCCGCCTGACCATACGGCCGTATTCAATGCTGCAAATTTATTGTCAGCCGCCGGAATAACCGATTGCCAGTATTCCTTGAAAAGGTCTTCGTTTTCACGAAGTGCGGCACCGGTATCTTTAAAGACGATGCCCATGTCTTCCAATTCGACTTTCATGTTGTGATAAACAACTTCGGATTCATACTGCGCTGAAACGCCTGCAAGGTATTTCTGCTCCGCTTCAGGAATGCCGAGTTTATCGAATGTAGCTTTGATTTCTTCTGGTACTTCGTCCCAAGAAGTCTGGCTCTGCTCAGATGGTTTTACGTAATACGTAATTTCATCGAAGTTTAACGACCCCAAGTCGCCGCCCCATTGTGGCATTGGCATTGAGTAGAACAATTTAAGAGCTTTCAAGCGGGATTTAAGCATCCATTCAGGCTCTTCCTTGATTTTCGAGATTTCTCTAACGATATCTTCCGTCAGACCGCGCTTGGATCTGAAGATCGAGACATCTTTGTCATGAAACCCATATTTATAATCGCCGATCTCTGGCATTTTTTTAGCCATCGTCGTTCCTCCGTTCTAAGTTACGATTTTTCTTCGCTTTGTACACCTTTTTCCATGGCTTTCCAAGCAAGCGTCGCACATTTGATGCGAGCCGGGAATTGTGAAACCCCTTGAAGGGCTTCAATGTCTCCCAAGTCAATCGAATCGTCATAATCTTTGCCGAGCATCATGTCAGAAAAAATGTGCGATAGCTCTAAAGCGGTGTCTACGTCTTTCCCTTTGACTGCCTGCGTCATCATGGATGCAGAAGCCATTGAAATCGAGCAGCCTTCGCCATCGAATTTCGCATCTTTGACGATGCCGTCCTCGACTTGCAATGTCAGCTGGATGCGGTCTCCGCAAGTCGGGTTGTTCATCTCAATATTAACACTGTTTGAATCCAGCGTCCCTTTATTGCGCGGAGTCTTGTAATGGTCCATGATCACGCGCCGGTATAGTTGATCTAAATTATTAGAAGACATCGTTGAAATACTCCTTTGCTGAACGCAGTCCTTCCACCAGGCGGTCGATATCCGACTCGTCATTATATAGGTAGAAGCTTGCGCGGGCTGTGGCTGAGACTTCCAGCCATTTCATCAGCGGCTGCGCACAATGGTGGCCTGCGCGCACTGCAATGCCGCTCATATCCAGGACGGTAGCAACATCATGCGGGTGGACATCATTCATGTTGAATGTCACAATGCCTGCCCGTTTTGCGGGATCTGTCGGACCGTAGATTTGAAGCCCATCGATTCCGTTCATCTTGTCCATGGCATATGCAGCCATCTGGTGTTCATGTTTCTCGATTTCGCTCAGGCCGACCTCATTGAGGAAGTCGATTGCAGCACCCAATCCGACCGCTCCTGCAATAATCGGCGTGCCGCCTTCAAATTTCCAAGGCAGCTCTTTCCATGTCGAATCATAAAGGCCCACAAAATCGATCATTTCGCCGCCGAACTCCACCGGTTCCATATCATTCAATAAAGTCTTTTTCCCATACAAGACGCCGATCCCTGTCGGTCCGACCATCTTATGCCCGGAGAATGCGAAGAAATCGCAATCAAGCTGCTGGACATCAATTTTCAGGTGCGGCGCCGCTTGTGCACCGTCTACGACCATGACAGCACCGACTTCGTGAGCGATCTGCGCCACTTCTTTGACCGGATTCATCGTGCCTAGTACGTTGGAAACGTAGACCATCGAGACGATTTTCGTCCGGTCCGTAATGGCTGCACGGACCTGTTCCAATGAAATGGTGCCGTCTTCTTCAAGTTCGATATATTTTAGGACAGCACCGCGTTCTTTCGCCAATTGCTGCCATGGAATGATGTTTGAATGGTGTTCCATATAGGTGATGACGATTTCATCGCCTTCTTCGACATTAGCACGCCCGTAGCTTTGGGCCACCAGGTTAAGGGCGGTTGTCGTGCCGCGGAGAAAGATAATTTCCTCTGTTGAAGAAGCATTGATAAACTTTTGCACTTTTTCGCGCGCACCTTCATATTTCTCAGTGGCACGGTTGCCGAGCGTATGAACGCCGCGGTGCACATTCGAATTATCGAATTCGTAATAATGCTTCAGCGCTTCGATCACTTGCACCGGCTTCTGGGAAGTAGCCGCGCTGTCCAGATAGACGAGCGGATGGCCGTTTATTTCCTGGTTCAAGATCGGAAAATAGCTTTTAATCTCTTTTGATATCATTAGCGGACTTTCCTTTCGATAACCTCCGTCAATTGCTTTTTAACGCCTTCGATTGGCAGCACATTTACAACTGGCGCCAGGAAGCCGTGAATAACAAGACGTTCAGCTTCTTGTTTTGAAATGCCTCGGCTCATCAAATAGAACAATTGAAGCGGATCGACACGGCCGACCGATGCGGCGTGCCCTGCCGTTACATCATCTTCATCGATGAGAAGGATCGGGTTGGCATCTCCGCGGGCTTGCGGGCTAAGCATCAAGACGCGAGATTCCTGCTCGGCATTCGCTTTGGTAGCGCCGTGCTCGATTTTTCCGATGCCATTGAAGATCGATGAAGCCGAATCTTTCATGACGCCATGCTTAAGGATCTGTCCATCCGAGTTCTTGCCCCAATGGATAACTTTTGTCGTGAAGTTCTGTTTCTGCGATCCCCGTCCAACTACCACTGTTTTCGTGTCGCCAACGGAATTGTCGCCAATCAAATACGTCGTATTTTCAGAAATCGTATCACTGTCGTTCATCATGCCCAATGCCCACTCAATGCGCGAGTCGCGCTTCGCAACGCCGCGGCGGTTGACATAAGTTGTGAAGCCTTCCGCCAAAACATCGACTGCACCATAAGTGACTTGTGCGTTGTCTTCCGCAATGACTTCAGAAACGATGTTTGCCAATCCGTTGGCATGCGGCACCGTCGAAATATACGTTTCGACATATGTCACTTGGCTGCTCGTATCCGCAACAACCAGCGCATGATTGAACAATGACGCTTCTTCGTTGTCATGGATGAAGATGACCTGGACAGGCTCTTCAACAACGACATTTTTCGGAACATAAAGGAAAACGCCGCCGTTCAATAAAGCTGCATGCAATGCTGTCAATTTATGCTCTTCGGCCTTTACTGCATCTTTCATGAAATACTTCCCGACGATGTCCGCGTGGTCGCGGATCGCAGTGAAGATATCCGTCAAAATGACGCCTTTCGCTTTCAGGTCATCAGATAGCGATGAGTATGCCGGTGTATTATTGTGCTGGATATACAGGTTTTTCTGTTCAAGGTCCACCAATGATTTCACTTCTTCAGGAAGCTCACCCAATGAAGAATATGTGGAGCTTTCTGTTGAATGGACCGGAAACTCTGTGAAATTCCAGGCTGTGATTTTCGTTTTATCCGGTTTTGGCAGCGGCAATGCTTCCGCAGCTGCCAGCGCTTGGACGCGCAGGTTCGTAAACTCTTCCGGTTCTGATTTCGAAGCCGAGAAGGAGCGCACGTCCTGCTCGGTCACTTTAAGATTTGTTTCAACCGTCACGTTAGTCTCCCCTTCCAATTAAGCTTCTTGTCCTACTGTCTCGTCTTCGATGCCAAGCTCAGCTTTGATCCAGTCATAGCCTTCCGCTTCCAATTTATGTGCAAGCTCTTTGCCGCCAGATTTCACGACACGACCCTGCATCATGACATGGACTTGGTCCGGAGTGATGTAGTTCAAGAGACGCTGATAGTGAGTGATGATCAAGCAGCCGAAATCTTCGCCTTTCATCTGGTTGACGCCTTCTGAAACAACTTTCAATGCATCGATATCCAAACCGGAGTCGATTTCATCTAGGATAGCGAATGTCGGTTTGATCATCATCATTTGAAGGATTTCATTGCGTTTCTTTTCCCCGCCTGAGAAACCTTCGTTCAAATAGCGCTGTGCCATTTCCTGGTCCATATCAAGGACTTCCATCTTTTTATCCAATTCGCGGATGAATTTCATCAATGAAATTTCTTCGCCTTCTTCGCGGCGCGCGTTGATCGCAGAGCGCATGAAATCGGCATTGGTAACGCCGGAAATTTCGCTTGGGTATTGCATGCCCAGGAACAGGCCAGCACGGGCGCGTTCGTCAACTTCCATTTCAAGAACGTCTTCCCCGTCAAGCGTAACTGATCCTGATGTGATTTCGTATTTCGGATGACCCATGATAGCAGAAGCCAAAGTGGACTTTCCTGTACCGTTAGGCCCCATGATGGCATGGATTTCACCTGTATTAATTGTTAAGTTTACACCTTTTAAAATCTCTTTATCTTCGATTTTAACGTGTAAATCTTTAATGACCAAAGTTGACATTTAAATACCTCCAGTAAGTTAATATAGAATGGAAATCCATCCTTAATTAGTATCATTCTAATCTTACCTGAAATTAGGCATAGTAGCAAATCTTTAAATCGGATGTTCCGGATTGATAAAACCATTTTATTTCCGTGTATTTTTGCTGAAATCTCTTCTCATTTAGGATATATTTTTTCTTGTTTATATTTTCAATAACCTTAGGCTAAATGAGAAATCCGGCCAAATAAAAAACCAGCACCTTAAGGCACTGGCTGGCTTTCTGCAATTTCTATTTATGAATGTCCGTGTACTTGGCGTTCGAGGCGGGCGGCTACTTGCTGCCCTTGCCGGTAATCTGCTTCCCTGCGCTGTTCCACCTGTACAATCTTGTCTGTGTCATTAGTGTATTCGTCAATTCCGAATCCGTGTACATCCCTGAAGGCTTGCTCCATTTTCTCGGTACGTTCTAAGCCATGTGAATCGATAGTTGGTCATCCCTCTCTTGGTTTGTAATTTTCTATTATGTTATACCCTTTGGCTTCAGAATAAAACCAAAGCTTTTATATTTTACAGAAAATAGCTCAATTGTCATGCGAATTTCCAATAAATGCAAAAGCCCGGCGGAGGACCGCCGGGCTTCGGAGTTTCTTATTGACTTACTTCGTTCTGGATGCTTGAAGGATTCAATTCCTGCACTTCCAACAAAGCGTTGAACTTGTCATCTGCTTCCTGGAATTTAGCAATTGCCGCTTCAAAAGAAGCTTCCTTCGTCAGTTCATCCGCCTTCATATCATACGATTCTTTGATCAGCGCCAATGCTTCCTCAATCTCGCCTTTTTGCTCTTCAAGCGTTTCAGGGATCTCGATGCCTTCTACGGCAGCAGCTGTTTTTTCTGCGGCTGCTTTCGCTGCATCTTTCATCTTCTGCAAATCTTCGCCTTCCGGAAGAGATGCATCCGCCTGCGCTGCTTCAAAAGCGTTCAAGTCTGCGTCGCTTGCATTGATCGTATTCGGCACTGACATATAGAAGCGCATCATTTCCTGCTTAATATCAGCAGAAGATCCTGCGGCTTCCTCCGTACCAGCTGTTTCTTCATTAGTTGTGTCTGTAGCGTTTTCTTCGCTGCATGCTCCAAGAAGCAAAGCCGCTGAAAATCCAATAACCAATAATTTCTTCATGTAAAAGCCCCCTATGTGTGTATGTTCCGAAAATTATATTAACACAGCTTTTTGGGGGCGTATATACATGGCCGAATAGTCGCAATTGGAAAAACATTCCTAATAATCCCATTCCTCATCCGGCTGCGAGAATTTCACTCCGCCTGAGAAAGACGTGTTGCTTTTACGGAACCGCCGCATTAGAGTTTCGCTGCCTGCTTTCCGTTCGTAAACCGGTCGACGATCATCGCTAACGCGCCGTCTCCCGTGACATTCGTCGCTGTCCCGAAGCTGTCTTGCGCCAAGTACAGGGCGATCATCAAAGCGACCATAGTGGAATCGAATCCGAGCATGGTCTCAAGCAAGCCAATCGCCGCCATCACTGCTCCGCCCGGGACGCCGGGTGCTGCGATCATCGTAACGCCGAGCATCAGGATAAATGGCAGGATGCTTCCGAAAGAAGCGACATCCCCCGTCAATAGCATGACGCCGACCGCACAAGAGACAATCGTGATCGTACTTCCAGATAGATGGATTGTTGCAAACAATGGAACCGCAAAATCAATGACCCGTTCGTTAGCACCCGTTTTGCGTGCTTGCCGCACAGTGACCGGGATTGTCGCTGCAGAAGACTGCGTTCCAAGAGCCGTGAAATATGCCGGCAGCATCGTTTTCAGCAATGAAAACGGGTTGCGGCCATTGAGTGTGCCGGCTGTCGTATACTGCAGCAAAAGCATGACCCAATGCAAAATGATGATCATCACGAAAACGACAGCGAAGAGCGAAAGTATCTCTGCCACCGCTCCGCCATAGGCCATGTTTCCGAAGATCCCGAAGATATGGAACGGCAAAAGTGGGATGATGACATACGTGATCGCTTTCTCGATAATTGCCTGGAATTCATCAAAAAACGAAAACATCGTTTTGCTCCCAGTGGAAGCCATACCGATTCCGAGCAGGAATGCCAGGATCAATGCAGACATGACGCCGAACACCGGCGGCATATCAAGCGCGATGAATGAGGTTGCGAGTGCATGTTCCGGATCATCAATTGCGCTCAACGAACCGCCTTGCATGAAATTCGGCAAAATCGTCGTCGCTGCAAAAAACGCCATCGTTCCAGCGATAATGGTTGACGCATACGCAAAAAACGTTGCCAGTCCCAGCAATTTCCCCGATCCTTTGCCTAATTTGGCAATGCCGGGCGCGATGAACCCGAGAATGATCAATGGCACGATGAAATTAAGAAAGTTTCCGAAAATCGTTGTGAATGTAGCAAAAATCCGTGCCAGCCACTCTGGCGCAAACGAACCGATCAACACCCCTAAAGCGATGGCGACAATGATTCTTGGCAGTAAACCAAAATTAAACTTCACTTCCATGTCCTCCCTATATGAACAGATGTATTTTATTTATTATCCAAAAGTATCACAAAGGCAAAAAAAAGTTAATAGGAACTCCAATACGCGAAATATTTTTATTATTTCAACAAAGTTAAAACTCCCCTTTCCTAGTTCCATCTTCTTTCCCACAATGCAAAAGGCCCCTGAATCGGATTCAGGGGCCTTTGTTCGTTTTATTAGTCGACCGGCACTACAGAGCCGCCCCACTCTTCAAGGATGAAGTCTTGGATTTCGTCAGATTTCAGCACTTCCACCAAGGCTTTGACGTTTTCGTTGTCTTCGTCGCCTTTGCGGACAGCAATGATGTTGACATATGGTGAATCTGAGCTTTCAAGAGCGATGGAATCTTCCATTGGGTTCAGGCCTGCATCGATGGCATAGTTCGAGTTGATCAATACGGCATCACCTTCACCTTGCTCATACATTTGGACAAGAATCGCCGCTTCGTAATCCGTTTCAAATTGCAGGTTCTTCGGATTATCTGTAATGTCGCTTACTTCAGCTGTTGTTTTTTCCACCGATTCATCCAAAGTGATCAAGCCTTGCGCTTCAAGCATAGACAAGATTCGTCCATGGTCCGCAACAGAGCTGCTCATCAAGATTGTCGCGCCTTCCGGAAGTTCTTCTAGTGACTTGTATTTTTGGGAATAAACACCGATCGGTTCAATATGGATGCCTCCGGCATTTTCAAACTCATAGCCATTCTCAGCAATCTGTGATTCTAAATAAGGGACATGCTGGAAGTAGTTGGCATCAATTTCGCCTGATTCAAGATCTTGGTTAGGGAAGATATAATCCTGATAAGTTTCGATTTCCAGTTCAATTCCCTGTTCTTCGAGGATAGGCTGGGCCTGCTCCAGAATCTCCGCATGCGGTACGTTGGACGCTCCCACTTTCAATGTGCTTGACTCTTCCCCGCCGGATCCGCCGCTGCCGGATTCTTCTGCGCCGCAGCCTGCCAATGCCAATGCTGCCAATAATGTTCCTGTTACAAGTTTCTTCATGTGTGTACGCTCCCTTTTCTATGGTGTTTTTTATTATGGAATTCTTGGATCAACGTTTATCTGATTTCACCGTCAAACGGTCTCCGACAAACTGGATGGCAAAAACGATGATCAAAATCAGGATGGTCGCTACCAGAACAACATCCTGGCGGCTGCGCTGGAAGCCATCTAGGAAAGCCAATGTGCCAAGGCCGCCTGCTCCGATGATGCCCGCCATCGCGGTATAGCCGACCAATGCAATGGCCGTCACCGTAATTCCGGAGATCAACGCCGGCTTCGACTCCGGCAGCAGCACCTTGCGGATGATCGTCCATGTGCTTGCGCCCATCGAGCGCGCTGCTTCAATGACGCCTTTGTCGATTTCTTTCAAAGCGATCAGCACCATGCGTGCATAGAAAGGTGCTGCGCCGATGATCAGTGCCGGCAATGCCGCATTCGGCCCCCGGATGGTTCCGATCATGAATTTCGTAAGCGGGATCAGCAAGATGATCAGGATGATGAACGGAATCGACCGGAAAATATTGACGAATGCGCCGGTCAGCCAATTCACGATGCTGTTTGCCCATAATTGTTTTGGTGCGGTCAAAAACAGGACGATTCCGAGCACAAGGCCGATGGCGAATGTAAAGAGCGTCGACATGGCCGTCATATACAAGGTTTCCAGCGTCGCTTCCCACATATCCTGCCAATCGACGTTCGGGAATAATGACTCAATCATTTGCCATCACCTCCGTCTGGACGCCTTCCGCATTCAAGAATGCCATGGCCTCAGCAACTTCCGGCTGAGAGCCTTTTATCTGCAAAATCAATGTTCCGTATGCTCCTCGTTGTGTATGGGCGATATTGCCCTGCACAATATTAATATCGACCGGATGCTTCCGGATCAATTTGGTCAAAATCGGCTGCTCTGTCTGATCTCCGACAAAGACCAGTTTTACCAGCACGCCTTCCGGATACAACTCGCGGAGGTGCTTGATCGTCTCTTGCGAATCTTCCGTATCCGTCACTTGCGCCACAAATCGTTTGGTGATGTTTTCCTTTGGCGCCTGGAAGACGCGGAGCACATCGCCCATCTCTACGACCCGGCCGCCTTCCATGACGGCGACGCGATGGCAGATTTTCCGGATGACATGCATTTCGTGTGTAATCAGCACAATCGTAAGCCCCAAGCGCTTGTTGATGTCCACCAGCAAGTCCAGAATCGAGTCCGTCGTCTGCGGATCGAGTGCAGACGTCGCTTCGTCGCACAGCAGCACTTCCGGCTCATTAGCAAGTGCGCGTGCAATGCCGACGCGCTGCTTCTGTCCCCCTGACAACTGGGACGGGTAAGCATTTTCCCGTCCGCCGAGGCCGACGAGTTCCACCAGTTCCTGAACGCGCGCTGCGCGCTTCTCTTTCGGAACGCCGGCGATTTCAAGCGGGAACTCGATGTTCTCCTTGACGGTGCGCGACCATAGCAAATTGAAATGCTGGAAAATCATGCTGACTTTCTGGCGCGCTTTCCGCAGCTCACCGCTGCTGATATTCGTGATGTCCTGCCCGTTGATAACAACAGAACCATTTGTCGGTTTTTCGAGCCCGTTCAGCAAACGGATCAATGTACTCTTCCCGGCGCCGCTATAGCCGATGATGCCGAAGATCTCGCCGTCGCCGATCGACAGGTCCACGCCGTCCACTGCGGTCAATGAACCTTTGCCGGTATCGAACACTTTCGATAATTGTTTTAATTCGATCATTCCTAAACACTCCCGCCTCAAAATAAAAACCCTTCTGCGCAAATTTGAGCAGAAGGGTAACTTTAAAAGTAAACCGATCTCTCATCTTCCAAAGCTATTGCTTTGTGTGATTTGGCACCATTTCATTTTCATGACGGTTGCCGGGCTTCATAGGGCACTTCCCTCCACCACTCTTAATAAGAGTTGACGATATTTAATTGATTTCAGAAATTCAATTTACCACGCTTCACTTTATACGTCAACAGATTTTAACTTTCCATATAAATAAGGCACGGATTGGAACGCGTAGATCTTTTCAGCCAGCTCGCCGTTCTTTGTCAAGAGCAGGCATGGCACGCTCTCCACTTGATAGAGTTCAGCTATTTCCTGCACAAAATTCAAGTTTGCCTTGCCCATCGGCATGTCCGGCAACAGCTCTTCGACCACATCCAGCATTTTCGAAGCAACTTGGCATGTGCCGCACATCGGCGTGTACAAATAAAACGCGGCAACCGTTTTCGTGTTCTTTTCTTTCAGCCATTCTTTATGTGTCCATTCTTCCATTTTGTTTCATCCCTCAGCTAATAACTTATTGACTTGAACGTTTGCTGAAATCAGAACATCGATCAAGTTGCGGATCGGCGTGGCCGCCACTTCCTTGAAGCTCGGGCTGATGTAAAAGTGCCGGGCTTCGGGAAATTCGCGCTTCACCAATTTCCGCAATTTCTCTCCTGATTTGTCCGCATCGACCAGGATGATGATGTCCAGGCCTTCATATGGCAGCAGCAGTTCTTCAAGCCTCGATGCACTTACTGTACCATTTGTGCAAAGAATCGTCACGGGTTCTGCAATGAGCGGCGCGATCCGCGACTTATCGCTGATCCCTTCCACCACGATTACTTTTTCCATAAGCCAACACCTCACTAGATCGGTATGAAAGAAAATCTGTATAAAAAAAGCGCCAAAAAGAGGCGCTTTGAGATTACTCGTTGATCATTTCTTTATATTGCTCAGCTGTCATCAACTCGCCTACTTCAGCTTCGCTAGGAGATTCGATTACCACCATCCACGCATTTTCGTAAGGAGATTCGTTGACAAATTCAGGGCTGTCTTCCAGCTCAGCGTTCACTTCAACCACTTTGCCGCTAATCGGCGCGTAAAGTTCCGATACGGTTTTTACAGATTCAACGCTTCCGAAAGGCTGGTCTTTTTTCAGTTCGTCCCCAACTTGCGGCAATTCAACGAAAACGATATCGCCCAATTCGGCTTGTGCAAAATCAGTAATGCCAATACGTGCTGTACCGCCTTCTACTTTTACCCATTCATGCTCTTTTGAATAACGAAGTTCTTGTGGTGTGCTCATCGAAAACCCTCCAAATTATGTAGTTTGCTCCCCTTTAGTTTGACATAAACATTTGGGAAACACAAGAAATGTATGGCGCTACTTCCAGGTATTTTCATAGACGTCTTCCTTAAAGCCAAGCGTCGTTTTCTCCCCGTCCCATGCAAGCGGCCGCTTGATGAGCATCCCGTCGCCAGCAAGCAATTCCAGCTGTTCGTCCTCGCCCATTTCCGGCAATTTTTCCTTCAGCCCAAGCTCGCGGTACTTGATGCCGCTCGTATTGAAAAACTTCTTCAGTTCGATGCCGCTGGCTTTGTAGATTTTGCGGAGCTCTTCCTTAGAAGGCGGCGCTTCGGCAATATTGATCTCCCGATAATCGGCACCGTTTTCATCAAGCCATTTCTTTCCGTTGCGGCACGTGGTGCATTTTGGATAAGCATAATACGTAATCACAATAAAACCCCCTTTTCCTCAAGCTTACCAAAATTCATCTAGCCGGTCGAATGGAGAAAAGTGTCCATTTGCGGTGTGCCTGTAATCATTAAGCTGGATGATTTACTAATTCTATAAAAAGTTGAACGTTTCATTCTCTAAGAGCGGTTCTCGAGGGTTTATGAGCGGCTTTCGGAATCCTATGAGCGCTTTTACAGATTCTATGAGCGCATTCCGTACTTCAATGAGCATACGACCGAAAATGCCTGTTCATGCCTTACTACTCTCCATCTGCCATAGAAATTGAACAAAAGAAAAAACGCAGCCTGAGCTGCGTTTTCAAAAATTCTTACACGACGTATTTTTCAACTTCGATCAATTTAACGGCCGCTTCGCGTTTTTTCGCAATGACGTTGTAAGGCGTCGAGCGCGTCAATTTACGCAATGCAGAAAGCATCATGCGCTGGTTGTCGCCTTCGATAGCTGCAAGCAACGTTTCTTTTGCGTCTTTTTCGATTTTGTCGAATGCTTCCTGGCAATAGATCTGCGTGTAAAGGAGTTTCTGTTTCGCTTTTTCTTCGCCAGAAGCCGCGATCGCTTTTTCGGTGCGCAAAACTGCTGATTCCATTGCAAAGACGTTGCTGACGATGTCCGCGATGTTCACAAGCACTTCCTGCTCCTGCTCAAGCTTCGCTCCGTAGGTCTGTGCCGCTAGGCCAGCCGCCAAAAGCGCGATTTTCTTCGCGTTGCGCACCAAGTATTTCTCCTGGGCCAATGCTTCTGTGCCGATTTCTTCCGGCATCATCATCAACAGCTCTTCCTGGAGTTTTTGGGCATGCTCGAACAATGGCAGTTCGCCTTTCATCGCTTTGCGGATCAAAGTGCCCGGCACCAGCAGGCGGTTGATTTCATTCGTTCCTTCAAAGATCCGGTTGATGCGTGAATCGCGGTACGCTTTCTCGATTTCATATTCAGCCATAAAGCCATAGCCGCCGTGCAATTGAACGCCTTCATCAACGATATAATCAAGCGTCTCTGTTCCGAAGAATTTGTTCATGGAGCATTCCACTGCAAATTCAGCGATCGAATCAGCCACCAGTTTGCCGTCTGCGTGCTGCTCATCCGTAAAGCCGCTCATGCGGTCTTCGAACAAGCCGACTGTGCGGTAAACAGAACTTTCAAGGGCATACAATTGCGAAGCCATTGTGGCCAATTTTTCGCGCGTCAAGTTGAAAGATGAAATCGGCGTCTTGAACTGCTGGCGCTGGTTTGTGTAAGGGATGGTCAATTCCATCGCATATTTTGCTCCGCCGATTGTGCCTACGCCCAATTTGTAGCGGCCGATGTTCAAGATGTTGAACGCGATGACGTGTCCGCGCCCTGCTTCTCCCAACAAGTTCTCAACAGGCACTTGCGCATCCTGAAGGATCAATGTACGGGTAGAAGAAGATTTGATTCCCATTTTCTTTTCTTCCGGTCCGACCGAAACGCCGTCGTACGCGCGCTCTACGATGAATGCCGAGAATTTTTCCCCGTCGATTTTCGCGTAGACAACGAAGACATCCGCAAAGCCGGCATTCGTGATCCATTGTTTTTCGCCGTTCAAGACGTAATGCGTTCCGGCTTCGTTCAAACGGGCAGTTGTTTTCGCACCAAGTGCATCGGATCCTGAGCTCGGCTCAGTCAACGCGTATGCTGCAATCATATCACCTGTCGCTAGGCGCGGAAGGTATTTCTGTTTCTGGTCTTCGTTTCCAAAAAGCACGATCGGCAATGAACCGATTCCAACGTGTGCGCCGTGCGTAATTCCGAAGCCGCCTGCTTTCGACATCTTTTCAGCAATCAAAGCAGAGGCGATTTTATCAAGCCCAAGGCCGCCGTATTGTTCCGGCACATCTGCGCCTAAAAGACCCAGGTCTCCAGCCGATTTCAACAAACGGACGGAATGTTCAAATTCATGGTTTTCCAAGTTCTCGACGACTGGCATGACTTCTGTGTTCACGTAGTCTTCCGTCGTTTTCGCAATCATCTTATGCTCTTCTGTGAAATCTTCCGGTGTGAAAACCCGTGAAAGGTCCGCTTCTTCAATTAGGAAACTGCCGCCTTTGATCAATGTTTTTTCTTCTGCCATTGTGAATTCCTCCTAGTTATTGTTTCTATAGAGATGAAATCGCTCCAGGCGGACGCTTTCCGCGGGGCGTGGCCTGAGCCTCCTCAGTCGCTTCGCTCCCTCCGGGGTCTCAGGACTCACGCTTGCCCCGCAGGAGTCGCCGCCTTCCACTCATTCATCTAAGATTCATGTGAAAAAAGTATAAGCTATTACAGCATTTCAAAGACGCCGGCTGCGCCCATTCCGCCGCCGATGCACATGGTCACGACGCCGAACTGTTTGCCTTGGCGCTTCAATTCGCTCATCATGCGGATGGTCAGGATCGAACCTGTTGCGCCGAGCGGGTGGCCAAGTGCAATGGCGCCGCCGTTGAAGTTCACTTTGTCGATATCGATGCCCAAGTTGCGGACAACTGCGAGCGACTGGGAAGCGAAAGCTTCGTTCAGTTCCCAAACATCGATGTCTTCAATCGAAAGGCCTGCGATTTTCAATGCTTTCGGAATGGCTACGATCGGGCCGATTCCCATGACTTCCGGCGGCACGCCGCCTGTTGCAAATGAACGGAATTTCGCAATCGGCTTCAAGCCGAGTGCTTCCGCTTTCTCCCGGTCCATGACCAACAACGCGCCTGCGCCGTCCGATGTTTGCGAGGAATTCCCCGCCGTTACTGAACCGCGTGCAGAAAATGCCGCGCGCAATTTATTCAATGTCTGGATGCTCGTGCCGTGGCGCACGCCCTCATCCATTTCGAACATGAAGGTTTTTTCCTGGTACTTATTGTTTTCGTCGACAAAGCGCTTAGTCACTTCGACCGGAACGACTTCTTCGTCGAATTTTCCGGCTGCGATTGCAGCTGCTGCCCGTTCGTGCGAACGGACGGCGAATGCATCCTGGTCTTCCCGGCTGACGCCATATTGTGTCGCCACTTGTTCAGCGGTATGCCCCATGCTCATATAATACTGGGGAGCTGTTTCTGCCAGTTTCGCGTTCGGGCGGATGACATTGCCCATCATCGGCACCATGCTCATCGATTCGACGCCTCCGGCGATGACCGCTTCGGCTGAACCGACCATGATCTTTTCCGCTGCATAGGCAATCGATTGAAGGCCGGATGAACAGAACCGGTTGACTGTAACCGCCGGTGTTGTATCCGGGAGTCCTGCAAGCGCCCCGATATTGCGGGCGATGTTCATGCCCTGCTCCGCTTCCGGCATGGCGCATCCCATAATCAAATCATCTATCGGGCCGTCATATCCTGCCCGGTTTAATGCTTCCCGTACAACCAGTGCCCCGAAATCATCCGGGCGCACAGTTGCAAGAGAACCTTTTTTCGCTTTTCCGACCGGTGTACGGGCGCCGGCCACAATTACTGCTTCGCGCATGTTGTTTCCTCCTTTAATGTCTCGCCCTTAGTTGCGGAGCGGTTTTCCTTTGACCAGCATATGCTGCATCCGCTGTTGGGTTTTCGGTTTCGCGACCAGGCTCAAGAATGCCTCGCGCTCTAAATCAAGCAGGTATTGTTCATCCACCAACGTGCCGTACGGAAGTTTGCCGCCGGATAGGACGAATGCAAGCTTTTTCGCAATCTTCAAATCGTATTCCGAAATATAGCCCGAAATCAGCATGCCTTCTGCTCCAAGAAGCAGCGTGGCATATCCCGGTTCCCCTGTAACCGGCACTTTATCACGTACGGGAGCCTGGTAGCCGTTTTCGAAAAGATTCAAGGCCGCTTGCTTCGCGTCGTAGATCAAGTGATCGCTGTTGACGCTGATGCCGTCTGTGAAGTTCAGGAAGTTGTTTTCACGCGCTTCTTCTGCCGAAGTCGAAACTTTCGCCATGGCGATCATTTCGAAGACATTGCTTGCGACGTTCTGGTAATCGAACGTGACGCCATGCGGCAGGCCTTTCAAGTGTTTGATATACAATTCCTTGTTTCCGCCGCCGCCCGGGATCAGCCCGACGCCCGCTTCCACCAAGCCCATATAAGTCTCCATCGACGCCTGGATATGTGCTGCATGCAGCGCCACTTCCGCGCCTCCGCCGAGTGTCATGCCGAATGGCGCCACAACGACCGGCTTGGAGCTGTATTTGATTTTCATCAATGCGTTCTGGAACGTCTTGATGGTGAAATCGAGTTCAAAGATATTGTCGTCCTGCGCTTCCATCAGGATCATGCCGAGGTTCGCTCCGACGCAGAAGTTCTTGCCCTGGTTGCCGATGACAAGCCCTTTGTAGTTTTTCTCCACTTCGTCTACCGCGTAATTGATCATTTGCATGATATCCAAGCCGATGGCATTTGAGCGTGAATGGAACTCGAGCAATAAGATGCCGTCGCCGAGATCGATCAAGCTGGCACCGGAATTCGACTTCAGGACGCCATGCTTTTTCTTATAGCGCTTCAAGTCGATCACTTTTTCATTGACCGGGACCGGTGTGTAGTCTGCGCCATTGAAGAAATAGAGATCGCCGTTTTCTTCTTTATAGAAGCTTTCGTTGCCGCTGTCGAGCAGGTTTTGAACGAATGCCGGAATTTCATGTCCTTCTTGCTTCATTTTTTCAACCGATTCGCGGACGCCGATTGCATCCCACGTCTCGAACGGCCCCTGTTCCCAGCCGAAGCCCCACTTCATGGCGTTGTCGATCGCCACGATGTCATCGGCGATTTCGCCGTGCAATTGTGCCGAATAAAGCAAGGTCGGTTTGAAGAGGTTCCACAGCAATTCGCCTGTGCGGTCATTCGCATAGACCAAGGTCTTCATTTTCGCGGATAGCCCTTTTTGCTGTTTCGCCATTTCCTGTGAAGGCGTTTTCAATTTTCCGGCTGTCCGGTATTCCATTGTTTCTGGGTCCAGTTCCAGGATCTCTTTGTCTTTTTTCAGGAAGAAGCCTTGCCCGGATTTGGCGCCGATCCAGCCGTTTTCGACCATCTTGGTCATGAAGGCCGGTGCTTCAAACACTTTCTGCTCTTCGCCTGTTGTCTGGTCGTAGACGTTTTTCGCAACGTGCATGAACGTATCAAGCCCGACCACATCCAATGTGCGGAATGTCGCGGATTTCGGACGTCCGATCAATGGGCCGGTGACGGAATCCACTTCGCCGATCGAATAGCCGCGGCTTTGCATTTCACGCAGCGCCACCAGCAGCCCGTATGTGCCGATCCGGTTTGCGATGAAGTTCGGCGTATCTTTTGCAATGACGACGCCTTTTCCTAGACGGTCTTCGCCGAAGCGGGTCATAAATTCAAGCACTTCCGGGGAAGTCGTGTTCGCCGGAATCACTTCAAGCAGTTTCAAGTAGCGCGGCGGATTGAAGAAATGGGTGCCAAGGAAATGCTTCCCGAAATCCTCTGAACGCCCTTCCGCCATGGCATTGATGCTGATGCCCGACGTGTTCGATGTAATAATCGTTCCCGGCTTTCTGACTGCATCCAATTTTTCGTAAAGCGATTTTTTCACTTCCAGGTTCTCGACAATGACTTCGATGATCCAG
Source organism: Planococcus chinensis (assembly GCF_042681545.1). Taxonomy (NCBI): domain Bacteria; kingdom Bacillati; phylum Bacillota; class Bacilli; order Caryophanales; family Caryophanaceae; genus Planococcus; species Planococcus chinensis. The sequence goes on along the minus strand of NZ_JBHUFW010000007.1, from coordinate 145,993 downwards.
TCCACATCTTTCAAGCGGTCCAGATCGTCCTCCAAGTTGCCCGGAGTAATCAGCTGCAAATTCTTCTTCGCTGCAAGCGGAGCAGGCTTCTGTTTCAGCAATTTCTGCACCGCAGTCGATGCGATCCGATTGCGTACGCCTTTATTGTCCAAAGTCAGTCCTTTGGCCTCTTCTTCTTTTGTCAGTTCGCGCGGAACGATGTCCAGAAGCACGACTGGAATTCCGATATTTGCAAGGTGTGCCGCTATGCCCGATCCCATGACGCCTGAACCGATGACAGCCGCTTTTTTGATTTGGTATGCCACTCGAAAACCCTCCTAGTGTTTTTGAATGAATCCTCATTCATTTTTTGGTTAAAAAAAATAGAACGTTCTCTATGCTCTTTAGTGTAAATTATTTTCGTTGTTTTCGCAATATTTAATCCTTAAATTTTTAGCAGCTCAGAACCGGCTCCCAAACTTCCTTTGCCAATCCCCATTAAACTGCTTCACTTTTCGCTAAAACAAAACTTCAGCGGCGATAAGCAAAAATTCTTTTCGAAAAGCGAAACACAAGGTACACTGTTGTAGAAGCGATTAGGAGGAGATTTTATGAAACCGATCAACACAACTGAACAATTCAATGAAGTGATTGCAGGAACACAGCCTGTCATCGTGAAATTCCAAGCTGGCTGGTGCCCTGACTGCACACGGATGGATATGTTCATCGACCCGATCATCGAGGAATACAACCAATACCAATGGTTCGACGTAAACCGCGATGAATTGCCGGAGCTGGCTGAAAAGTATGAAGTCATGGGCATTCCTAGCCTGTTGATCTTCCAAAATGGCGAGAAGACAGCCCATTTGCACAGCGCAAATGCGAAATCGCCGGAATCGGTCACAGACTTTCTTGCAAGCCAGGAAAAATAAGCAGAACCCCCAAAAGAATTAGATTTCGGTCTAATTCTTTTTTTGCGTTATAATAGAATTACTAACTATAGCAGAGGTGTCCCATGGATCAAACACAGCAAATTGAAGAACTGAAACAATTGGTTTCCCATTATGAAAAAGTCATCAGAAATATGTCGGCGCCCATCATTCCTTCCATCGTTCCGAATACCATCCTGGTTCCGATCGCGGGATATGTGTTTCCTGAACGCTTCGAAACGATCCGCACAAAGGTGCTGGAGTATGCGGAGATAAACCGCGAAACCGAACGCGTCATTTTCGATTTCACCGGCGTCCGGATGGAGGACGTGGAAACGTTCGACTACAACGTCCTGGCAACTGAATTGAGGCAATTGAACAACGCTTTGAAGCTCATGGGGCTCCGCCCGATCTATGTCGGCTTCAACCCCCGCTTTGTCCGTGAAATCGTCCATGCCGGCATCCAAGTGGAGCTGGAAGTATTCAATACGTTCCGTGCGGCGCTTCAGACCTTACTGGATGAAAGTGCAAGCGGCCTGACGAAATAATAAATCTGTTCAATCCGGAGGTGGAACGATGAAAGTCCTGATCCCTTTTGCCGGCATGTCGCAATACGATAAGAAGATTGACGAAAAATTGCGCGGGTCGGCATGCGGGCCAACGACTGCCGCTTCCATACTCCGATACCATGAAAAAAAAGACTGGGATGTCAACGAGGTGTATCAAGCACTCGGCACCACCCGAATCGGACTTTTCACTTGGCGATTGAAACGGAATTTCCGGAAGCTCGCAGGCAAGCGGTACAAGATTGAAAAAACGGCTTCCTTGGAGGAAGTCAAAAGCGAGCTGGCCTCCGGGCGGCCGCTTGCTGTAAAATTCGACCGCTATTTTTCATTCCGCTGGTTCTCGAAACCGGTCTTCAATTACCATTGGGTGCCGCTTGTCGGCTTTGAAGAAAAGCTGGACGACCTGATCCTCTACATCCACGACAACGGAAAAAGAAACCGCCCCAGCAAATTGCAGGCGGTTTCCTATGGAGCGAATAAAAAATTTCTGACGTTCGTCAAGATCGTCCCTACTCAAACGGATTAATGGGCGCCACGTTTTTTTCCAGTTGGCGGGCCAGCAGTTTCAATTCCTGGCCGTCAAAATTCTGGACCATATCGTTCGTGTAGTTCGGGACCGTAATTTCATCAAGAGAAACCTCAAGCGGAATGTCGCATTTGATGACCGCCAATTCCTTGGATAGGAGAAGCATTTCTTTATGCTCTTCTATCTTTTTCTTTTGCGCCGGCTTTAGTTCGTCAATCGCTCCGAGGACGCCGTCGACCGATCCGTGCGTCTGGATCAACTGGAGGGCGGTTTTCGGGCCGATCCCTTTGACGCCCGGATAGCCGTCGCTTGCATCGCCCATGAACGCTTTGACGTCTGCAAACTGGGCCGGCTCGATGCCATACTCTTCCTTAAAGCGTTCTTCTGTATAAACATCGTATACATGAAACCCTTTTTTCATGAATGCGATCCTGACCGAAGGGTTCAGCAATTGCAGCATGTCCTTATCACCTGTGATGATGGTGAACTCTGCTTTGTCTTTCCATTGCTTCGTGAACGAGCCGATAAAGTCGTCTGCTTCGATCCCCTTTTCCCCGTAGTTCATCCAACCGAGCTCTTCTGATACTTTTTTCGCCAGATCGAATTGGTGGAGCATATCATCCGGCGGCGCCGGGCGGTTCGATTTATAGCCTTCGAACAGATCTGTCCGGAACGTATGGGCACCCATGTCCCAGCAGACCGCCATATGCGTCGGCTTCATCATTTCTTTCGCTGCCAGCACGTGGCGCGCGAAACCTTGCACTGCATTGGTGGCTAGCCCTTCAGACGTGCGGAAATACTGGCCGACCGCTGATGTTGCAAAAAAAGAACGGAACAAAAGCGCCATGCCGTCCACCAGCAGTACGTGTGGTTTTTCATTCATAAAAAGTCCCCCATTCACTCTAAACATAATCTCCATTATACACTTCCAGACAGCAAAAAACCGCCGAAGCGGCGGTTTTAGCGTTTTCTTTTATAGGCCCGGTGTTCGATGCTGACGGACTTGAAAAACGAAGCCATCATCATCAGCATGATGAACGAGAACGGGAAAGCGGCGACAATCAGCGCGGTCTGCAAGGCATCTAGCCCGCCGGCAGACAATAAAATTACCGCAATCAGCGACTGGGCGATTCCCCATGTCAGCTTGACTGAGTTTGCCGGGTTCAATGAACCGTTTGTCGACTGCATCCCAAGGACGAATGTCGCTGAGTCTGCAGAAGTGATGAAGAAGGTGATGATCAACATAACTGCCACTACGGACAACAGGATGCCCCATGGCAATTCATTGAATACGCCGAACAGCACTTCCGAAGTCAAGAGACCGGTAAGGTCCGTTCCGCTTTGCTGCACATCCATCGCTGTTGAGCCGAATGCCGCAAACCAGATAAAGCTAAGGAATGTCGGGATCAATAGGACCCCGATCAGGAATTCGCGCACGGTCCGGCCGCGCGAAACACGGGCGATGAAAATCCCGACGAATGGCGACCAGGAAATCCACCACGCCCAATAAAAGATTGTCCAGCCATCAATCCATGCCCGGTTCTCGCCGTTGACCGGCGCAGAACGGAAACTCATCTGGACGATGTTCTGGAAATAACTGCCCAGAGAATCGGTGAACATGTTCAGGATCAGCAAGGTCGGCCCTAAAATGATGACCAGTACAAGCAATGCGATGGCCAATACCATATTGGTGTTCGACAAATACTTGATGCCTTTGCTGAGCCCGCTCCATGCGGAAATCATGAAAAGGACCGTGATGACGGCAATGATGATCAGCTGGACGGTGAAATTGTCTCCAGGGATATCATCGATCAGAAAAGCAAGCCCTTCGTTGATCTGGATGGTCCCGAAACCGAGTGTTGTCGCAACGCCGACTGCTGTCGCAAATACAGCGATGACGTCCACGAGGACACCCAACGGGCCATTCATCTTATCTCCGAAAAGCGGCTTCAGCGTAGCTGAGATCAGCCCGGGCTCGCCTTTGCGGAATTGGAAATAGGCAAGCGATAACGCGACGACTGCATAAATCGCCCAAGCGTGGATGCCCCAGTGGAAAAAGGTGAAGCGCATCGACTCGCGGAAAGCTTCGACGCTTCCCGGTTCGGCCGTCGCCGGGTCGATGGCGAAATGGGACAGCGGCTCCGCTGCTCCCCAGAACACAAGCCCGATCCCCATGCCTGCTGAAAACAGCATAGCGATCCATGTGCCGTAAGAAAATTCCGGTTTGTCGGTGTCTTTCCCTAGACGGATTTGCCCCATCGGACTGATGAGGAAAAACAAGCAGAACAGAACCATGACCGAAACAATCAATAAATAATACCAACCGAACGATGTGGTCAGGAATCCTTCTATATTCCCGGTAACTTCTGCAAAACTGTCTGGTGCCATCGCTCCATAGGCTACAGCCAAAACGACAAGCGCCAGCGCAATCCAGAAGACATTGGTTACTTTCTTCATATAGTACCCCTCCTGATATTTTTATCACAAGTGTTTATGTTACGGAATAATGCGGTGAGTGTCAAACCCCTCCGCCTATGTATGCACGCAAAACGAGAGCCTGATTCCATAACGGATCAGTCCCGTTGGGTGGAGGAAATTCAAGCACTCCTAGTGTTGCGCAGCCTTCCGGCTGCCCTATTCTTTTGCTTCAGCATCCATTCATAAAATATCAAATAAATATTTCGGAACGCTGAAATCGTGCAAAAACCTGCTGAAATTTACAACATTTCCATCGAACGCTTTTTGCGTCCACACCTCATTAGTCTTTTCATTCCCTTTAATTTCTTAAACTATTCCCTGAATCGCCTTTTGACCAAAATAAAAAAGCGCCAGTTCCAGAGCCAATTTATGCAGCTCCGAAACCCGTGCTTATTCATGCCCGAAGGCCTGTTTTTACTCATCGATGCCCATGGACTTTTTATAGCCGGCCAAGTAGCCCATCTCGGACGGACTGCCCAGTTCCATTGAATTCATCGCCCGATGCCAATTCGGATAAATCGGTGCCGGCCGCGCAGCGGATTCGATCCGGTCATGCTCTTCCGGTGCCAGCTGAATATCATATGAGGCGATATTTTCCTTCAGCTGCTCCTCATTGCGCGCGGCGATGACAATCGGGCCGACGTTCGGGCGGTCCCGCACCCATGCGTAGGCGATTTGAGGGACTGATGCATTGTGGTTCGCAGCCACTTCTTCCAGCACATCAATCACATCGTATAACCGTTCCTGATCCTGTACCCACGGTTCCGGCCATCCGGCGCCTTGGCGCGTATTCTCCGGCGCTTTTTTATTGCGCCCGATTTTCCCGTTCAGCAGCCCTTCACCGAGCGGGCTCCAAATCATCGAACCGATGCCCAGTTCCGTTCCTGCAGGCAAAAGCTCGTATTCCGCTTCGCGGGCTTCCGGCGTATAGTAGATCTGCTGCGTGATCGGCGGAATAAAACCGCTCCGCTCCGCCACCGAGAACGTTCTTGCCAGCGCCCAGCCGCTGTAGTTTGATACGCCCCAATGCCGGATCTTCCCGGATTTCACGAGGCTCGTCATCGCTTCCACCGTTTCTTCGACCGGCGTCTGCCCGTCCCAAAGATGCACGAAATATACATCGAGGTAATCCGTCCCGAGGCGCTCCAGCGACTCGTCGATCGAAGACAGGATATTGTTCCGGGAAGCACCGCGGACATTCGGGTTCTCACTTAGCGGAAAACCGGTTTTCGAGGTCAGCAGCACTTCGTCGCGGCGCCCCTTGATGGCTGCCCCAAGCACCCGTTCAGCATCCCCTTTTGAATACAGGTTCGCCGTATCGAACATGTTGATCCCGGCTTCCAGCGACAGGTCCACCATACGGCGCGCTGTGTCTTCCTTGATGTCGCCTGCTGCTTCAAATCCGTTTGTCCCGCTGAACGGCACCGTTCCAAGAATGTACTTCGGCACACGCAAGCCTGAGTTTCCAAGATAGATGTAATCCATAAAATCCTCCTTCTGGCCATGAATAAATGGCCTAATACGGCATAATAATGGATTACCCTACTGTACTTTTTATAAAACTGTTGGACTCCACTTTAACTGACATCTCACAAGCTCCGAAATTCCATGAATGCCGTTTTCTCAAAAACGTTCAGGATGCACGGCTGCTTTTCCTTTTTCTCCAATGCCTCATGCTCTGCAGGGAATTCGGATTCGACATTCAGGCGGATGAACGGCAATTTCTCCTGCGCTTTTTGCGAGCGGAGGTTCACCACTCTTGCCCCTGCAAAAACCCGTTCCAATTCCAGTTCTTCAAAAGCGATCCGCAAAATGGCAAGCTTGGACGCTTCGTTGTATCCTTGTCCCCAGTATTCATGGCCAATCCATGTACCGATATGGCAGGATTTTTTATGGTGGTCAATGAACATGAGATCGGTGAGGCCGACCAAACGGTTTTCTTCATTCAAAATTACGCGCGGAAGGGTTTTGCCTTCCCCCTCTTCTGCCATTACTCTCCGGATAAACCGCTTTGTGTCTTCTACGGTGCCGTCTGGCAGCCCCAAGGCTTCCTTCACAGCCGGTGCGGAGGATAACCTGTATATTTCTTCGCCGAACTCTTTCCGGTGCTGTACCAGCTTTATGTTTTTCATTTAATTCCCCCAACTCGCCCTTCTATTGTTGCGGCAAACCCAGCTGAACCGTTTTTCACGATGCTGTCCGCGATCCCTATATTCACTTTTAAAAAGTCCGGAATTTCTTCGCTTTCCATTATCTCCTGTGTGCTCATCCAGCCGATATCCGCCACTTCATCCGGATCTTTAGCGAACGGTTCCCCGGACTCATATGTACAAAGAAATACAATATCCACCACAGGAACCCCGGAGTCTGCCACAAATGAAGAACTGTTGACGTAGACAAGAAGGGATACGGTTATGCCCACCTCTTCTTCCACTTCCCTGATCAAGGTCCGCTCCAGAATATCCGTCGTGTTTCCTTCCTGGTCGACTTTCCCGCCCACCAAAGCCAGCGTCCCCGGCGCATGATCTTCCTTGTCGCTTCTTCGGACAATCAGCCATTTCCCGTCTTTATAAATTGCACCTTCGACATTTACAATAAACATGTTCTCATCTCCAGTTTTTTGTTTTCTGCTGCATATCTTTAACTATATCCAACTTCTCCATTTCGATCCAAGGAATTTCCAGAATAGTAAAGTATAATGAAACTACTTGTCCAGCAGAAAATGAAGCAATCTATGATACAAAATGCAAAGGAGTGAAGGGAATGAAACATGCATTGGTCATCGGCGGAACGGGGATGCTTGCTAAGGCTTCAGTTTGGTTGTCTGAAAACGGCTATCACGTTTCGGTGATCGGCAGAAATCCGGAGAAGATGCAGCATCTGATAGGACAAAACCCCGTACAACTGACACCCGTCTTGGTTGACTACACGCTGACCAGTCAGCTGGCCCAACAAATTCCTGCCATACAGCAAAAAAATGGACCGATTCAGTTGGTCATTGCCTGGGTGCATTCAACCGGACCACTCGTTATTCCAAGCCTTCTGCGAATGCTTCCTGCCCATCAACCTGTGGCATTCTTCCATGTGAATGGCAGCAATTCAAACCTGAAGGACATAAAGGCTGAAACAGAACCACCCCACCACATTCTTTATCACCAGATCCAGCTCGGGTTCAAAATAGAAAATGGGATGTCCCGCTGGCTGACGCATGATGAAATTTCACAAGGCATTATCGAAGCCGTCCGATCAGGAAAACCGGAATCGGTCATTGGGACGACTGAACCATGGGACAAACGCCCTTAAGCGACTCCCCGCTATGATTCCCATTGATTTCTAAACCGATATTGATAACTTTTCTGTTCTCTTAGCCGTGCCAGCTGATTACATAAATATGAATCGGCCCTGATTTCGGCAGCAGCCCGCCTAATCGCTTTCAAAGGGCGGATCTTCTTGAGGGCCGCTCAAGAATTAGATGAAAATTGAAAACAGGAAACAGCCGCGTTTATCCGGCTGTCTCCTGTTTTTCTCTTTCAATCACCTACTTTAAAGATACTTGTTATCTATAATGAAACAAAAAAGTTCTTTCAATCCGCTTTATTTCTGTGCAATCATTACGTATAACGAAGCTGCAGGAAAGAACCTTTGGGTAATGCGAAACCCTGCTGCAGTTAAGGCTTCTTCCATCCCGGCTGCTGTGATTCGCGGTGCTTTGTGAATCTGCTCGTTTTTTGGTTCAAGCTCGATGCACACCAGAAAGCCATCTTTCTTGAGGACAGTGCTGATTGCGTCCAAGGTTGGCGCCAGCGGTTTGATTTCGTGCAGCACAAGCGAAGCGATGACAAGATCGATGGATGCGTCCGGCAATGGGATTCCGGTGCTTCCGGCCTGGAGCGGCACAATATTCGTGAGGTGTTCCTCAATCGCTTTATCCGCAATGATGTTGAGCATGCTTTGATCGATGTCCATAGCGTATACCTTGCCCATCACTTTTTTGGCCAGCGGCAATGAAAAATAGCCGGTGCCTGCACCGAAATCCAACACATTATCACTTTGCTCCAAGGGAATCTTGCTGAACAATTGCTCCGGTGAAAATTCACCTCTCCGCTCCCGGCTTTCCAGATAGGCTATTTTTCCTTTATGCGAGTGTGTTTCATGCGGCTTGCTCGATTTTTCATGCATCTTTTCATTCCTCCAAGTGTTCATATCTTGAATTTCTCTTCGATCAATGCGGCGTTTACGCCAATTGCGGCCATGCTGCCATCGGCTGCTGCCATAATCAGCTGTGACGCCCCTGCCATTAAAATGTCTCCACAAGCAAACACGCCTTCTACATTGGTGCGTTTCATGCCATCCGTTTCGATGCCGCCGAGTGCATTCCGTTTACAGCCAAGCGCGGCACTTATGTCTGACGCCTGTACCCACTCAGGTGTGATAAATCCGCCTTCCCGCCGTATGGCCGCTCCGCTTTCAAATTCGATTTTCTCCAAAACTCCAAGATTGCCGACCAGTCTCGCAATCTTTTCTGCATACACTTGAATCCCATTGTTCTCCAGCATGTTCTTCTCATCGGCCGACAGCGAGGCTTTGCCATTGGTGCAGAAAATCAAATCATCGGTCCAATTCGACGCGACTTTCACGAGATGTAACGCGTTTTCATTTTCGGAAATGACCGCGAGCGGCCGATCCCGCATTTCCCAGCCATCGCAGAACGGACAGCTGAACAGGCTTTTTCCGTAAAACTCTCCGACTCTTTCCAGATCGGGAAGAACTTCTTTAAAGCCGGTTGCCAGGATAAGCTTTTTAGCCAGGAAGACCTTGCCGTCCGCGGCTCTAACTTCAAACAGCCCCTCCTTTTTTTCGACAGCCAGCACATGCTGTTTTTCTATCTTTACGTCCGGATACTTGCCCAGTTCTTCCTGGGCAATACTTTTCAACTCTTGCGGGTCGATGCCATCCCTCGTTATAAAACCGTGGGACTCGGAAGTCACTGCATTGCGCGGTTTATTGTCATCGAACAGAACGGTCTTCCTGCGCGACCGTCCCAAAACCAACGCGGCATTCAGCCCCGCCGGGCCTCCGCCAATTACTGCACAATCCATGATCATCGCTTTTCCTCCGTCCGAGCTTTATTTTTTCTGCTGTGCAGACTCTGCCATGGATACAATATCGCTGATAAGTGTATTGTCCAGTTCCGCCTTCATGTTATCTTCCGCCTGCCGCATGGCATTCTCAATCAGGCAGCCTTCACCATGGTGGATCGAACAATCGAATAAATGCGTGTCCCCTTCAATCGCGTTGATTACATCCAAAAAAGAGATCCGGCTTTTCGAACGGGCAATTTTATAGCCGCCTTTGACACCTGTCATCGATTCGATCAAACCGGCTTTCGTCAGCTTCGTCAGAATTTTAGACAGGTACGTAGGCGACAATTTTTGCATTTCCGCCAACTCCTGCACACCGATCGTGCTGGTTTGCGGCAGCCGCATTAGATGGACCATCGTGTGCAAAGCATAATTTGTTGCATTGGAATATTTCATAGGAACCTCCTGAAGGTTTATTTTAAAGATATTAAAGACTCTTGTTATCTCTAATTGAACTTAATTTAGCATGCAGACAAAAATAAGTCAAACTTATGAAGCTCTTTGAAGCTCTTTGTGCTGAAAGGTGTGTAACTTGTTTGAAATAAAAAGCCGGAGGGGTAAACAGAGAAAGTACATTTAACAAGGGGCTGTTCTAGGCGCAACTTCCAAGAACGGACACCGAAAATAGAATGGAGACAAACTTAATGAATACCGATTTTTCGAAGATTTATATAAATGGCGAATGGATTGCAGGATCAAGCGACAGCCAGATGAAAAACACAAACCCGTTCACGGGTGAAGAACTGGTCACTACCCAAGCAGCCGACAAGGCCGATCTGGATGCCGCTTATAAAGCAGCTGCCGAAGCGCAGGTCGAATGGGCGAAAGAATTGCCGCAGACCAAGCGGGCCGTCATCGAAAAAGCGCTGGAAGTCATGATGGAAAACAAAGAGCTTATCATCGACTGGCTCGTCAAAGAAGCCGGCAGCACCGTCATCAAAGCGACCGTCGAGTTTGGCGCTTCGATCAATATTCTAAAAGAAGCGGCGACTTTCCCTTACCGCATGGAAGGCAAGATTCTCCCTTCCCAGCAAGCGGGCAAAGAAAACCGTGTCTACCGCCATGCACTTGGCGTCATCGGCATCATCAGCCCATGGAACTTCCCGCTGCACCTGGCGATCCGTTCCATCGCACCGGCAATTGCGACAGGCAATGCAGTTGTCATTAAACCTGCAACTGACACACCGGTAACCGGCGGCTTGTTGTTCGCCAGCATTTTCGAAGCAGCCGGCTTGCCGAAAGGCCTACTGAACGTTGTCGTCGGACGCGGCTCCGAAATCGGCGATGACATCGTCACCCACCCGACACCGCGTTTGATTTCCTTCACCGGATCCACGCCGGTCGGAAAACGCATCGGCAAACTTGCCGGAGGAGAATTGAAGAAAACCGCCTTGGAGCTCGGCGGCAATAACAACTTCATCGTCTTGAACGACGCCGATATCGAAGGCGCTGTCGATTCAGCGCTGTTCGGCAAATTCTACCACCAGGGCCAGATCTGTATGGCGATCAACCGCATCTTCGTCCACGAAGACATCTACGACGAATTCGCAGAACAGTTTATCGCCCGCGCCGGCAAAGTAAAATTCGGCAACCCGGCAGAAAAGGATACGCAGGTTGGACCGCTCATCAACCGCGAGCAAGTCGACCGGATCCTTAAAGAAATCGATGCAAGTGTTGAACAAGGTGCCCAATTGCGACTCGGCGGAAAAGCCGACGGCAATGTCCTGGAGCCGACGGTCTTGACCGGCGTCACCAACGACATGTCTCTTGCGGAAAATGAAATCTTCGGGCCGGTAGCCATCCTGATTCCATTCAAATCCGACGAAGAAGTCATCGCAATGGCGAACGCCTATCCGTTCGGACTGAGCGGAGCTGTCCATTCTGCCAACATCGAGCATGGCACGAACATCGCTCACCAGATCCACACCGGCATGATCCACGTCAACGACCAGCCGGTCAACGACGAAGCGCATATGCCATTCGGCGGCGAAAAAGAATCAGGCCTCGGCCGCTTCAACGGCGAATGGGTGCTTGAAGAGTTCACCACATTGAAATGGCTGTCGGTGCAGCATCAGCGCCGCCAGTATGGTGCGTTTGTTGATAATACAAAAGAATAGGTAATACTGTTAAGAGCCGGCGATCCCAGGAATGGGGTGCCGGTTTCTTCCTGACTAGAAGCAGAAAAAAACACCTATCCTTTCGATTAGGATTAGGTGATGAATAGGAGTGCGATCAATGGCTAGTTCCGGACTCATAATTCAGTCATTGTCTGTAAAGAAGAGCCGACTTCTGTATATTAAAATTCAGAAATATAAACAGAGAAACCTCTTGTATATTATATGGATTAGTACATTCATCATTTAATTTCATAAAAGCTTCATTGACTACTCTTTATAATGCCCTAGAATCAAATTTCAAAAATCAATTAATCTAATATTTATTCAAATACTAGCTGCTCTAGAGATAAGTTTTTCAAAAGTCACTTGGGGGTTATAGACATATCTAAAAACTTATTTATATAAACTATTCAAATAATTCAAGGTTATAAGGAGTAGTGTCAGAAAGCTTTCTTTCTAGTAAATTTCCATCATAAATCTCTTTTATAAAGTAATTTTGTAAATTAAATTGGCCATCCGAATATACATCTAAAATTCTATTAAGCAATGAGTTTGCATAAGCTTCAGAAAAATTTACTAGGTATGGAATAAGGTTTTTATCAACATAACCATTATGGACTATTTGATTTCTACACTTATATATATAATCAACTGTTAATTTAACTTCATTTCTTTTAGCCCTAAGTCTTTTTAAAGCCTCTTTATTGTCTTGATAGAATTTAATCGTGTCTTCAATTTCATCCAAGAAACTTTCTTTTGTCGTATATTTTTTTAAGTCTACCATTCTGTTATAAAAATTTTCCAAGGAAATTATAGAATCTTCTGTGCGAGACTTATAAATTCCCACATTATGAAGGAATTCGTCTGGCATATTTACCGTCCCATCTTTATTATAGAAACTCCGACTATAAATTTCTGTTAATCTAAAAAGATCATGTATCGGTTTGTATTTTTCCCAAAGAAAATAGATATTAGAGATAATTTCTTTAACGAAGTGAAACTTAGATTCTTCATCTTTTTTTGATATATTTGCTAAACTCTCAATAGCAATCCAATAATTTAAAAGCTTATTTTCTTCGTTTTGCCACTGAGCCTGAGACATTATATCAATAACACCTAAAATAGTATTTGCTTCATAAAAAAACTCTCTTTTTTCTAATTCATCTATAATGTTTGAAACCCTGTTGATATCTTCAAATTTTTTATCGCTTAAAAATTTAGGGCTATCTCTGCTTAGATTTCTTCTCAATTGTTTATCATCTCTAGAACCCCATAATGTACCGAAGGAGCCATATGATTCGCCGACTTTTTTACCTATATATTGACCATCCCAAAAAAATTCATGATGTTTGTGAGCGAAATACAAATTCAACAAACTTAGCAGGTTGAAATATTTTAACTCGGCTAATTTTTTTGCTGAATTTGAAGAAGTCGCTGCCACTAGAATCTTCACATTACACTTACTTCGATACTTATCGTTATTTTTAGGTTCTGTCTCTTTACTTTGTTCTTCGGTATTGCTTAAATCAAATGTTTCATCATAATAACCTTCACTAAGCATCTTCTCTAGATTCGGATTATATAATTGACAGCCAAATATAGAATTATTTTCAACTCCTTTAGGAAATGTAACCATTCCCCAAATTGGATAGATAAAAATATATTCGGTTTCATTGGGAAGCAACTTTTCCCTAAAGAAATTAAGTCGATCTAGAATACTTAAGCCATCAATATATTTCACTTTTTCTTCATCAGTATTCAGTTCTTGCGGTACTCCTTCATATTTTATGAATATTTTACTTTCATGGATAAAATACGATTCAAATATATTTAAAGCTAATTTTTTAACATCTTCAATATTCATGCCAGAGGTCACCAAATCAACTATTATTTCCTTAGTTAATTCTTTTATTTTTAAACGATTTTGTTTTTCAAATAGTTTCTTCTCTAAAATCGGAAATAATTCATCAAAAAGAACATGAGCAAAACTTTGTTTAGAAATCAGACTAGACAGTTCTTTAGAAATAACATAAACTGATCTTTTTTCCTTTTTCTCTAATTTTTCTTTTAGAATAAGCAATTCTTCTCGAAAAATACTTATATATCTTTTTGCAATAAGAGTATTAATTAATTTTATATATACTTTTCTATTATTGTCACTTTCAAATTGATTTAATTCATATTCATTAATGATGTCTAAAAGAACGACTCTAATATTCACAATATTAATACCAATCATTCCTTTTTTAACTTCTTCAGAAATCGAATTCCATTCATCATACCAATAAGTAAGCGCTTGGCTATATAACGAATCATTCTCAAAATTTTTCCAATCCAAACTATCATCTACTTTCATTTAATATTTAGTTAATCTGCAAAAATAACTTTCAAAATATAATTTAAGTAACGTATACTAAATCTTATTCTTTTTGGATTTCTATAAAATGTACTAATTAAAGTAAGGGACTTTATACAATTTTCTTAAATTAGCTAATATCATTCTCAAATGAAAGGTAGTATAATTGGCTTTTAAAATGGTTAGATGAGAAATCAAAAATGTATAGCTTTCCGTTTGTCAATATAAGATAAGCTAGACAACTCTACTCCATTCAGGTGACTCATAAATGCTTCCAGAGGCCTACAGTAATCCATCGACTTCCGTGGGATGTGATTGCGCTTATCAGCTACTGTCGAAATGAACGGTTGGTCCACCTGGTTGAAGTCCATCTCCTTTACCAAGCCGTCTTTGCGAAGGAGCCCGTTGGAATTTTCATTCAACGCGCGCTGGGAAGGCGTGCCGGAATCCGCAAAATAAATCGATATGTCATGCCGGTTGCACAGCGGCTTCCAGTTGGAGAATTCCCTCCCACATTCAAACGTGATGGACTTGAATAGATTTCTCGAAATCCCTTGAAACCACTGGTTCAACGCGGTTTCAATATCGCATGCATTGCGTCCTGCAGGTTTCAAGTCGATGATGACTTTCGTCAGCCGTTCGACCAGCATGATGACCGCACTTTTGTAGCGAGCGCCAACAATGGGTCGCCTTCGATGTGCCCAAACTCTTTCTGAAACGAAGGATAATCAACTTCCCGTTCCGAGGTATGCCGTTTGAACTCCTGCTTTCCGCGGCGTTCCTGGTGTCCATTGGGTTTTCGTTTCCCTTTCATCGGCAGTGTGGCTTCGTCAAAGTACGATTTTTGAACAGGCGATAGATGGGTGCGCACAGAACAATCGATGACGGTTTCCGTGCGTCCACAATGACATCCAGCGCCCAGCCTTGCGTCACCTTGTCTTGAATATAAGCGAGTTATTTCTGCGGCCAGGCAATCTTTCGCCGTCCGCAGCGCTTCTTGTTTTGCTTGTATTGGGTATAATAAACGAGCGCCGTATGCCCCATTTTCAAAAAATTGATGATATTGTAGATCGACTGCCTGGAACGGTTGAGGCGCTCAGCGATTATTGTCACGCGCGTGTTTTGGTGGAAATATGCTTCTATCATCACTAATTCGTCCGAGGTAAGATGAGTGTAGGTCATTCGTGGTCACTCCTATGTTTTTCTTTGGTCGGAAAATACATTTAGAGTGTATCACGAATGGCTTTTTCAGTTGTCTAGCTTAATTTTACAATCGGCGTTTTTAAAAAAGCTATGAGTTAAAATGAATGGTAGAATAATTTTATGAAAAATTTGGAAGAGGGTATAAAAAAATGAGTGAATTCTGGATTAGTATTACGAGTTTAGTATTAGGTATCGTTGCGACAATAATTGTTTCACACTATTATTATAGGAGGACTTTTAAAAAAACCTCTCTTACTCCATATATACAATTTTATTCATTATCATTAAAAGGAATAGACTCTAAAGTACGTAAGGAGCTTAAAATTAAATACAATGAACAAAGTATAGAAAATTTATTTGAAATTCAATTTTTAATAGCTAATACAGGAAATAATACTATTAAAAACATTATAGAGCCTTTATCATTGACTATGCCTAATAACTGTAATTTATTAGACGCTCATATCATTCATATAAGTCCAACTGGTCGCAAGGTTGATCTAAAAATTACGCCTGATAGAAGTTCGATAGTATATGACTTCTCTTTATTAAATAGTGGAGACTTCTTTATTGTTAAACTGTTAATTGATGGAAACCCATCACACAAAGATTTTAATTTTTCTATTGAAGCAGAAGAGTTATCACCTATACTAGAAACATCTTATTTGCCTGGAGGAGCTATTGGACATATAAACGAGAAAAAATCGTTTGAAAAAGTACCTTTCTTTTTTGGACTAGGTTTTATTGGGACAGGATTAGTTTTATTCAACTTAATTCGTATGAGTTGGTACACTATTCCTTCTTTTACTAAATTTAGTATTTTTGACTATATTTTTGAAATTGGAATCGATGGATTCTCTATACTTATAAGTAGTATTCCAGCATTTATTTGTATGTTCCTTGGAATCGTTATGATTATAGGTTCATTTTCAGACTTCGTATTTCCAAAAAAGAAAGAAAAATTTATAGTTCCAGACGATAAGGAATTATTAAAAAGAAGGTTATATTCTCCTTTTGATTACTTGGACTTTTAATTTTTCCACGAAATTCCATGTAATAGAGTTGAAGCTTACTTTATTTCATTTTTCGGCTGCCTCTATAGGTAGCTTTTTTGTTAGAAAATAAAGTTATCCACTTCCATATAGTATTAATATGTAAACAATATAATTTTTTTATAGATTTCATTCAATATAAAATCTCTTTACTATAAAGTTCACTGAACGGAAGTAAATCATCCTGTAAGATTGAAAATTAATTTCTTGAAATTCGAATGTTAAAAGCATACGCTGCAAAAATACTCGAGCTTTATGAAGCGGGAGCAACCTTAAAAGAAGTGCAAGCACGACTAGGGTATACAGACGTTAATAGAACAATGGATATCTATCTATACTCATGTAACAGAAAAAGCGAAGGCAGCAATCATCGAAAAGTTCGAAAATTATTTAGAGGATAGTCCGAATCGGGACTAGGTTTTTGACTAGGTTTATTTGATATTCTATGAAATTTCATGACATCAAAAAACGCCAAAACCCTTGGTACATAGAGGATTTTGACGTTCGTTGAAACTCCATGAAATTAATCTATGGAGACGGCGGGAGTCGAACCCGCGTCCAGAAACTCCGCTACTTGAGCGTCTACGCGTGTAGCTTACTTATTAGGGTTTCATGCGTCAATCTGCCAATAAGCGGGCGTCCTGGGCACTAACTTGCGAATCTCTTGCATGCAGCTCAAGTGGCACTGCCTGCCGTATCCCACTAAAGTTGAGCTTTACCCAGCCACATGGGCGATGGATAGATAAAGCAGATCCGAGCTTACGCTGCGAATGCTAGGTTTTGGTTTGTTTTGCCAGTTGTTATAAACGCGTTTTTACGGAGCCGACCCTCCGACGCGCAACCCAAGCCCAGATCATCCCTGTCGAATCCGTAACGTCCCCTCATATTAAAGGAACACGGAAAGGCGATCAGCCTTGTGTGCTATACCATTAGTATAAGACAAGATAGGTCAGACTTCAAGCTTAACGGCTGCGTTCTTTCATCGCACGGTCGATTTCCCGTTTTGCGTCTTTCTTTTTCAGGTCCTGGCGCTTGTCATAGTTCTTCTTCCCTTTACCTACGCCCAGCAGCACTTTCGCGTAGCCGTCCTTGAGGTACATCTTCAGCGGAATGATTGCCGCTCCCTGCACCTTCGACACACCGATCAGTTCATTGATCTGCTTTTTGTGCAGCAGCAGTTTCCGGACCCGTGTCGGATCGTGGTTGAAAATATTGCCTTGTTCGTATGGTGCGATGTGCATATTAGAAATCCAGGCTTCGCCGTTGCGGATCCGCACAAATGCATCGACCAATTGCACTTTGCCGTTGCGGGCTGACTTGATTTCCGTCCCTTGCAGGACAATTCCGGCTTCGATCGTCTCTTCAATTGCATAATCGAAGCCGGCTTTTTTGTTCTGGGCTATGACTTTCCCTTCACCCTTTGCCATAATGCTTCACCTCATAATCAATCTGAAAAGAGCGGCCCGGAAGCCGCATCCTCATTTTTTCTTTTTGCCTCCGCGTTTAGCGGCGCCTTCGTAAAACTTCTTCTTCTGGCTCTTGGCTTTGCGCCCTGGGGCTTCTCCCGGTTTTCCGCCGGGTTTGCCGCCGCCCGGCTTGCCGCTGCCGCCGCGACCTTTGCCTTTTGCTTCTCCGTCGCGTTTGCCGGCACGGATCACTTTCGGTGCGTCTTTTCTTGTGCGGCGGTTGCTTTGCGGCATGCCGACAATTTCAAAGTCGATCGAAGATTCCTCAGGTTTCACCCCGATCACCTTGATCTGGATTTCATCGCCGATGCGGAATTGGCGGTTCGTGCGTTCGCCGATCATCATCATCTGGCGGTCGTCGAACCGGTAGAAGTCGTCCGTCATATTGGAGACGTGGACCAAACCTTCAATCGTATTCGGCAATTCGATGAACAAACCGAAATTCGTGACAGACGAAATGATGCCCTCGAATTCCTCGCCGATTTTGTCCGCCATGTATTGTGACTTCTTCAAAGCGTCCGTATCGCGTTCTGCATCGACTGCCCGGCGTTCCCGCTCGGATGTATGTTCAGCGATTTCATCCATATTCGCATCCCAGTGCATAAGGGTCGCTTTCGACAGATCCTTATTGATCAGGTACGTACGGATCAAACGGTGGATGATCAAATCCGGATAACGGCGGATCGGTGATGTGAAATGCGTATAATACTCACTTGCCAGTCCGAAATGCCCAACGCTTTCCGCTGAATATTTCGCCTGCTGCATCGAGCGCAGCATCATCGTTGAAACAACTGCTTCTTCAGGCGTATCTTTAATCGAATTGATGATTTCCTGGAGCGCACTCGGTTCCACTTGCGTCCCTTTCCCTTTGACAACGATTCCGAAATTCGTAATGAATTCGAAGAAGCGTTGAAGTTTTTCCGGTTTCGGGTCTTCGTGGATCCGGTACAGCGACGGAACTTCCATGTGGTGGAAATGTTCAGCGACTGTTTCGTTGGCTGCCAGCATGAACTCTTCGATCAAGCGTTCCGAAACCGTCCGTTCACGGACAACGACGTCGATCGGGTAGCCTTCTTCGTCGACAATCACTTTCGATTCCTTGAAGTCGAAATCGATCGCACCGCGGCGCATGCGCCGTTGGTTCAGAATGCCTGCCAGTTCTTTCATCAATTCGAACATCGGCACCAGCTCGGAATACTTCTCTTTCAATTCCTGGTTGTCCGTTTCCAATATTTCATAGACATCGGTGTAAGTCATGCGCGCCGATGTGTTGATGACGCTTTGGAAAATATCGTGCGACAGCACTTCGCCCATGTCGTTGAAAATCATTTCACACGACAGCGTCAACCGGTCCACTTGCGGGTTCAGCGAGCAGATGCCGTTCGATAGGCGGTGGGGGATCATAGGGATGACCCGGTCGGTCAAATAGATGCTCGTCGCGCGGTCATAAGCTTCTCGGTCGATCGGCGAACCTTCTGTGACGTAATGGCTGACATCGGCGATGTGCACGCCTAATTTATAAGTTCCGTCTTCCAATTTGATCACTTGGACAGCATCATCCAGGTCTTTCGCGTCAGCGCCGTCGATTGTGACGATCTGCTGGTCGCGCAAGTCGCGGCGGCCATTCAAATCAGCCGGATCGATTTCTTCCGGCACATTGTTCGCCTGCTCCAATACATCCGGCGGAAATTCGGTTTCAATTCCGTGCTTGTGGATGATCGACAGGATATCGACGCCCGGATCGTTTTTGTGTCCAAGGATCTGTGTGACCATTCCAGTCGCTGACAAGCGCCCTTCCGGCCAGCTGGTGATCTCCACAACGACTTTATGGCCGTCGACTGCCCCCAGCGTATCGTCTTTTGCGATAAAGACGTCCATATTCAGTTTCTTGTCATCCGGCACGACAAAACCGAAGCCGCGGTTGTCCTGGAACGTGCCGACCACTTTCGACGTACCCCGCTCCAGGATCCGGATGATGGACCCTTCCCGGCGGTCGCCCGCTGAATCATCCGACACGCGGATCATGACTTTGTCGCCATTGACCGCACCGTTCACTTCATTCGGCGGAATGAAAACATCATCAAGGCCCGGTTCTTCCGGTGCTACGAAACCGAAGCCTTTTGCATGTCCGATAAACTTCCCGCGCATCAAATTCATGCGCTCAGGCACGCCGTAACGGTTCGCACGCGATCGTACGAGCAAGCCTTTCTCTTCGAGCCGCACCAATGTCTTGACGAGTTCCTTGAACTCGTCCGCATCTTCGAACCCGAATTGTTCTTCTATTTCTTGTACGGTCAATGGTTTGTATGCATCTTCGCGCATAAATACCAATAGCCGTTGTTCCAGTGACATTTCGTTTTTAGCCATTGCTTATTCCTCCTAATTCGACCGTCTCACACACTCCATTCAAGCGATTCGAGAAAATCTAAAATATCTTCATGCAATTGTTCTTTTTCCTTATCGAGGGTGATGACATGCCCCGATTCTTCATACCACTTGATTTTCTTCTGGAAGGATTCCGCTTCTTCATAGATGATATTGGCGGAATCGGTGTTGATGACGTCATCAAGTCTGCCTTGCACCACAAAGAGCGGTGCGTAGATGTGATCCACTTGCCCGCGGACGTCGTGGATCAGTTCCCGGAGGTACTGCAGCGATTCCATCGGCTTCTCCTGGAACTTCTTCATTTCCTCTTCGATAACCGTGTCATCTTTTCCTTCATATTTCTTATATTCTCGTGCATAATTCAACACGCCTTCGTACATCAGATCCGTCGTTTTCATATACATCGGGGCGCACATCGTGACAAGCCCCTTTACAGGGAAAGTATACCCTATCTTCAGGGCAAATACGCCCCCGAGCGACAACCCGGCCACCGCAATTTCCTGGTAGCCTTCCTCTTTCAACTGGTTGTACGCGCCTTCGACGTCCTGCCACCAGTCTTCCGGCCCTGTCGGCACCAGCTTCTCCGGTTCCACTCCGTGCCCGGCATAATGTGGCGCAATCGATGTATAGCCGTGCTTCTCCAAGAAGCGGCCCAGCATCCGCACATCTGCAGAATTCCCGGTGAATCCGTGCAGCAGCAAGACGGCCCTAGGTCCAGATTTAAAGAAAAACGGTTTTGGCTGCGATACTCGCAAAATAACCCCTCCAATAATTCATGTTAAATAGGATACTTTTACAAAACGCTCCGACCGCTTTGGGCATGGCTCCCGCAAGAAGCCAGGCATAGAACGCCTGTCTTCTTACTTCGCCTAGCCCTTGGACGCGCCGTCGCTAAGTTAGTTACTGGCTATGAAGTAATTTTTACTTTTGCTGTTTTATTACAGTAGATATGAAGCAAAACAGCTGCGAAAACCGTACTGCTCCTGCAGTGCTGCGCACTTCGTCGCAAAGCCATTGTCCGAACTACCTTCGGCCAATGACTTGCCTGCGGAACAGCGAGACGGACGAGACCCCACAGGGCGCAAAGCGACCGAGGAGGCTTGGACGCGAGCCCGCGGCAAGCGCAGCTGTTTTGCGGAATATCAACAAACTTATAAAAGAAAACGCCTAACCAGTAGTTTGGTCAGGCGATTTAATCTACATTAAACTTTGGTTACGGCGATAGCCAGAATAAAGAATAAGGCAGCAAGTACAATCGTTACCCGGTGCAGGACCAAGTCCAGCCCACGAGCTTTTTGCTTGCCGAAAAGTTGCTCAGCTCCACCGGAGATGGCTCCTGAAAGACCTGCACTTTTTCCTGATTGCAATAATACGACGACGATTAAAGCGAGCGATACGATGACAAGTAATGTCATTAACAACGTATGCATAAATTCCACCTCCTGAAAAGAACTTCCACAACAAGAACTAGTTTACCAAATTCTAAGAAATATGACAATAGCAATAGAAGAAACCCTTTGCTTCGTCCTTATTTCTTCAAGTTGTAGAAAGTCTTGAGGCCTAGATACTTCGCCGTCTCATTCAATTGGTCTTCGATGCGCAGCAGCTGGTTGTATTTCGCTACACGGTCCGTACGCGACGGAGCTCCTGTTTTGATTTGGCCAGCGTTTGTCGCTACTGCGATATCAGCAATCGTTACGTCTTCCGACTCGCCTGAACGGTGGCTGATGACCGCTGTGTAGCCCGCACGTTTCGCCATTTCGATCGCATCGAATGTTTCTGTCAATGTACCGATCTGGTTAACTTTGATCAAAATCGAGTTGCCGACGCCCTGCTCGATGCCTTGCGCCAATTTCTTCGTATTCGTAACGAACAAATCATCTCCGACCAACTGGACACGGTCGCCGATGCGTTCAGTCAGCAATTTATGGCCTTCCCAGTCGTTTTCATCCAAGCCGTCTTCGATTGAGATGATCGGGTATTTATTGGCAAGTTCTTCGTACCAGTCAACCATTTCAGCTGATGTTTTCACTGTATTGTCGCCCGGCAAGTTGTAGACGCCTTTTTCTTTGTCATATAGCTCAGACGATGCAACGTCCATCGCAAGCAATACATCTTCGCCCGCTTTATAGCCTGCTTTTTCAATTGCTTCCATGATCGTTGTCAGCGCTTCTTCATTTGAACCTAGGTTCGGTGCGAAGCCGCCTTCATCGCCGACAGAAGTGTTATAGCCTTTTTCTTTCAAGACGCTCTTTAGGTTATGGAAGATTTCAGCGCCCATGCGAAGTGCATGGCGGAACGTTTCCGCTCCAACCGGCATTACCATGAATTCCTGGATGTCGACATTGTTGTCAGCGTGCTCGCCGCCGTTCAAAATGTTCATCATTGGAACCGGCAATTGCTTGGCATTGAATCCACCCAGGTATTGGTAAAGCGGTACGTCCAAATAATCCGCCGCTGCATGCGCAACCGCCATGGAAACGCCGAGGATCGCATTAGCGCCCAGACGGCCTTTGTTTTCTGTGCCATCCAATTCGATCAACGCCTGGTCGATCGACACTTGGTCGAGCACCGAGAAATTCTCTTCAATTTCAGCAGAAATTTCATTGTTGACGAAATCTACAGCTTTTAAAACGCCTTTTCCAAGGTAACGGCTTTTATCGCCATCACGCAGTTCAACCGCCTCGTGCTCTCCTGTAGATGCGCCCGATGGGACGATTGCGCGCCCGAAAGCGCCGCTTTCAGTGAATACTTCTACTTCGATGGTTGGATTTCCGCGTGAATCAAGTACTTCGCGTGCTAGAATGTCGGTAATGATTGGCATTAAAAACAGCTCCCTTAGTTTAGAATAATGGTTTTCCGGTCATTTCTGCCGGTTGTTCTACGTTCAGCAATTTCAATACAGTCGGCGCCAGATCAGCAAGGATGCCGTCGTTCCGCAAGACGACACCGTGCTTGGTGACAATGAGCGGCACCTGGTTGGTCGTATGCGCCGTCATCGGCTTGCCTTCAAGCGTCGTAACTTCGTCGGCATTGCCGTGGTCGGCTGTGATGATGGCCGTCCCGCCTTTTTCATGAAGCGCTTCGACTATGCGGCCGAGGCATTCATCGACCACTTCAATGGCTTCGATGGTCGGCTGCAGCATGCCGCTGTGGCCGACCATGTCCGGATTGGCGAAGTTCAAGATGATGGCATCGAACGCCTCCTCCTTGATTTCCTGCACAAGGCGGTCGGTCACTTCAAATGCACTCATCTCCGGCTGCAAATCATATGTCGCAACTTTCGGCGAATCCACCAGAATGCGCTGTTCGCCCGGGAAAACATCTTCCCGCCCGCCGCTCATGAAGAACGTGACATGCGGATATTTTTCCGTCTCGGCGATGCGCAGCTGGCGCAGGCCATTTTCCGACAGGACCTCACCGATGGTGTTTTCAAGATTCAATGTATCAAATGCCACACGCGTCGGCAAGTCGTCGCTGTAGCTCGTAAATGTGACGAAGACGAGATCTTCGGGTTTTGTGCCCCCTTGCGGGAAGCCTTCGAAATCCTCACGGACGAAAGCCGACGTCAGTTGGATTGCACGGTCTGGCCGGAAGTTGAAAAAGATGATGGAATCGCCCGATTTGATCGTTGCAATCGGCAATCCATTTTCGGTGACCGCAAACGGCACGACGAACTCATCGTTGGTGCCCACTTCGTAGGAACGCATTACGCCCTCAGCGGCTGTGTCAGCGGTTCCGCCGACGCCGTCCACCAGCACCCGGTATGCGAGTTCAACCCGCTCCCAGCGGTTGTCGCGGTCCATTGCGTAATAGCGGCCGCTGATCGAAGCGAATTTTCCAATGCCGATTTCTTCCATTCTTCGTTCAGTTTCTTCAATGTAACCTACAGCAGTCTGTGGGCCTACATCTCGGCCGTCGAGGAATCCGTGAACATAAACTTCCGTCAGCCCCTGCTGTTTTGCCAGTTCGAGCAAGGCAAACAGATGCTCATAATGGCTGTGCACTCCCCCGTCAGAAAGGAGACCCATCAAATGGAGCGCAGTGCCTTTCGCCTTGGCATTCGCGACTGCTTCCAGGAAAGCAGGATTCTGGAAAAAATCGCCGTCCTTAATGGATTTGTGGATGCGCGTCAGGTTCTGGTAGACAATCCGCCCTGCGCCAATGTTCAAATGGCCTACTTCAGAGTTGCCCATCTGCCCTTCCGGCAAGCCGACCGCTTCACCGGAAGCGGTCAGAAGCTCGTGGGGATAAGTAGACCATAATCGGTCGAAATTCGGTTTTTTTGCTTGAGCGACTGCATTCCCGTAGCTTTCAGCCCGGAAGCCGAAGCCGTCGAGAATGATCAGCGCTACTGGATTTTCAGTATTACGCATGCAATCCCGCCTCTAATAGTTTGACAAAAGATTCCGTTTCCAGGCTCGCTCCGCCGACCAACGCACCATCGATATGCTCCATTCCGAGCAATTCTTCGATGTTCGCCGGTTTGACGCTGCCGCCGTATTGAATCCGGATTTGCTGTGCTGTTTCATCGTTATACAAAGCCGCCACTTTTTTGCGGATGATGCCGCATACTTCGTTGGCATCTTCGGCCGTAGCTGTTTTTCCGGTGCCGATTGCCCAGATCGGTTCATATGCGATTACGGTTTTTGACGCCTGTTCTTCCGTTAAGCCTTTCAGCCCTTCTGCAACCTGGTTTTCAACAATGCTGCCGGTTGAACCGCTTTCGCGCTGTTCCAGTGTTTCTCCGACGCACATGATCGGCGTCAGGCCGAATTCAAATGCGGCATGGACTTTTTTATTGACAGAAGCGTCGGTTTCGTTGAAGTACTGGCGGCGCTCTGAATGGCCGATGATCACATAAGGGATGCCAAGATCGGCCAATTGGGCCGGACTGATTTCACCTGTGAACGCGCCTTCTTTCTCTTCATGCATCGTCTGGGCTCCGATTTGGAGCGTGCTGCCTTCCACTGAAGCTTGGAGCTGCTGCAAAAAGAGTGCAGGCGCACAAATGACGGAATCCACTTTGCTTGCGTCCGGCGCCAGCCCTTTGACTTCTTCAACAAATTCTTTCGCTTCAGAAAAAGTTTTGTACATTTTCCAGTTTCCCGCAATAATCGGTTTTCTCAACAAAACCACTCCTTCTTATTTATCGGTTAAAGCCGTAACGCCTGGCAGGTCCTTGCCTTCCATAAACTCGAGTGAAGCGCCGCCGCCCGTAGAGATATGGTCCATTTTATCGGCTACATCGAATTTCTCGACAGCCGCCGCAGAGTCTCCTCCGCCGATAATCGTGTACGCTTGGGTTTCAGCCATCGCCTGAGCGACTGATTTCGTGCCATTTTCAAAGGAGCTCATTTCGAACACGCCCATAGGCCCGTTCCAGATGACCAGCTTCGAATTTTTGATGACCTCCGCATAGGTTTTAGCGGTTTCCGGTCCGATATCGAGGCCCATCCAGTCAGAAGGGATTTCCGAAATCTCGACAACTTTCGTTTCTCCTTCGTTTGAAAATTCCTTCGCAACCACTACATCAATCGGCATGTATAATTTGACGCCTTTTTCCTCCGCTTTTTCAATGAAAGATTTAGCGAGGTCGATCTTGTCTTCTTCCAACAGCGAGTTTCCGACTTCATGGCCCTGCGCTTTGCTGAATGTATAAGATAAGCCGCCGCCGATGATGAGGTTATCGACTTTCTCCAAAAGATGGTCGATGACGCCGATCTTGTCTTTCACTTTCGCACCGCCGATGATTGCTGTGAACGGGCGATCCGGTTCGGATAGCGCTTTCCCGAGGACGTCCAATTCTTTCTCCAGCAGCAGGCCGGATACCGCTGTCAGATGCTCTGCAATGCCAGCTGTCGACGCGTGCGCACGGTGCGCGGCTCCGAATGCGTCATTAACAAACACGTCAGCGAGTGCCGCAAATGCTTTTGCCAGCTCCGGATCGTTCTTTTCTTCGCCCGGGTGGAAACGGACATTCTCGAGCAGGATGACGTCGCCGTCATTCATTGCGGCAATTTCCTGTTCCACTCCTTCCCCGATGGATTCATCGAGGCTCTTCACTTCTTTATGTAATAATTCGCTTAACCTGGCTCCAGCCGGCGCCAGCCTCATGTCTTCATTGACTGCGCCTTTCGGGCGCCCTAAATGACTTGCCAAAATAACTTTTGCCCCGTTTTCGACCAAGTATTCGATCGTCGGGACAGCTGCGCGGATCCGCGTGTCGTCTGTTACGTTCCCTTCAGACATCGGCACATTGAAATCCACTCGGCAAAATACGCGTTTCCCTTTTAAATCCACGTCTTTCATGGTCATTTTCTTCATCATGAAAACATCCTCCCGTTCATCTAAAAAAATAAGAGGTGGGGTAAATTCCCCACCCCTTTTACCCTCTTTCATTATAGAGGTTCAACGGTAATTAAGCTATGATTTTGGGATTACAATCCCGTTTTGTACATGTGCATTGCAATGTCGATGCATCGTGCAGAATAACCCGATTCGTTATCATACCATGCA
Organism: Planococcus chinensis; assembly: GCF_042681545.1. NCBI lineage: Bacteria > Bacillati > Bacillota > Bacilli > Caryophanales > Caryophanaceae > Planococcus > Planococcus chinensis. Next base: position 119,276 of record NZ_JBHUFW010000007.1, on the reverse strand, counting down.
AGAACTTTTACCATGTTGCCGCCAAGTTCCATCGTGGACAACAAGTCGACAGTGGATGAAGCCGTGACGCCGTTGTAATCGCGTGAAACCAATGGAAGCTCGCTGTAGCTCAAGAAAGCATTTTGGTCTTTATCGATTGCTTCTTTCAAAGCGTTGTTCACGTCTTCTTTCGTTACATCCGTTTCAAGTTCTGCAACCAAGTCAATCAATGATACGTTTGGTGTCGGAACGCGGATTGCCATACCGTCCAATTTGCCGACCAATTCCGGCAATACTTTTGTAACGGCAACTGCAGCGCCTGTTGTTGTCGGAATCATGGATTCTGCAGCAGCGCGTGCACGGCGGAAATCTTTATGCGGTGAATCCAAAAGAATCTGGTCGTTTGTATACGAGTGGATTGTCGTCATCATCGCTTTTTTGATGCCGAAACGGTCGTTCAGGATTTTAGAGATGCCTGCAAGGCCGTTTGTGGTGCAAGAAGCGTTTGAAATGACATCGTCTTCTTCAGGGTTGTAGCTTTCATGGTTAACGCCCATGACAAGTGTTTTCATGTTCTTGCCTGGTGCCGAAACGATGACTTTTTTCGCGCCTGCTTGGATGTGTTTTTTCGCATCGTCAGCATTTGTGAAGAATCCTGTAGACTCGATCACGATATCGATGTTGTTTTCAGCCCACGGAAGGTTTGCCGGATCTTTTTCAGAGTAGACATGGATTTTCTTGCCGTTAACGACCAAATCATTGCCGTCAGCTGAAACTTCTGCATCCAAAATTCCGTGGATGGAATCATATTTCAAAAGGTGTGCAAGCATTTTCGCGTCCGTCAAATCGTTTACTGCCACTACTTCCACTTCTTCGTTTGCCAATGCCTGGCGGAAAACGATGCGTCCAATGCGTCCGAATCCGTTAATTGCTAATTTTAAAGTCATTTAGTATTCCTCCAAGTTTTGTATTTGTTCAATTATTTCTCTGGCGGCACCTTCATCGGTGACCAGGACTGTTTGAGGCGATGCAACTTTGCAATAAGAAAGGATGGCTTTCGCCTTTGAATGCCCACCGGCTACCGCCAGTATATAAGAGGCATTTTTGACCTGCTCCAATTGGATTCCCGCTGTACGGATGCGGTAAACAATATTTCCTTCGTTGTCAAAGTAGTATCCGAATGCTTCGCTTATGGCCCCGCCGGAACGGATGCGCTCCACTTCTTCAGTGGAGGATTTCCGTTGCAGCGCAATTTCCTCTGCATTACCGATCCCATGGACGACAACATCAACCTTGCTGTAGAGGTCCATCATTTCCATAATCACCGGTTCCCGCATCATCATCTCGAACGCTTCTGCACTTAAATGGTCCGGCAAGTACAGCGTCTTGACGGAGCCGCCGGTCTGGGCGGCAAAGGCAGAAGCGATCGTATTGGCCTGATGGAGCACGTCCTCGCCCAGGCCGCCTCGGGCAGCGATAAACTGAAGGGCCGGGTCGTTCCTGTCGGATGCCAATTCTTTTGAAATGGCGGCCATCGTGCTGCCGCCGGTTACAGCGATTTTCTTGGAATGGGCGAACCGGGTTTCCAGCAGCCTTGCCGCTTCTTTGCCGATTGTTGTTTTGACCGCAGGGATTTCATCGCTGTCCTGCGGAACAATCAGCACCCGGGAAATTCCCAAAATGGCTTTCAACTGTTTCTCCAGATCGGATAAACCTGAAACCTCACGCATAAATTCCTTTAAGCTTTCGAGCACCAGCTCGCCTTGAGCGGAAATCACCATACCGGCTGATTTCGCTTCAATAAGCTGCTGGCCGCGCAGCAAATCGGTTTCTTTCCGTGCTTCCCTTTCTGTAATGCCAGCCAGTTCACTAAGCGTGCGCCTGCCAATCGGCTGTTCCATCCCTATCGTCTGCAATATCTGATAGCGTTTTTTCAGGAGGTCGGTCATTTCCGGTACAAGCATCTTTTGTGCTTCCGTTAATGGATCCATTTTTTCACTCCTTTATAGCTGGACGTTTTTCGTCCCACTATGTATATTAATGTCCCACTACCCTCATAATAGCCAATTGACCGAATAAATGCAAATAAAAAGAAGCGTTAGAGTTCTAACGCTTCCAAAAGTTCGATATAGCCGATATTTCCATAGATGATGGTCTTGCCGCCTTTTTCAACCACCGGAATCATGAGCATGTATTTTTCGTGGAGCGCTTCGTCGCTTTCGATGTCCACTTCCTGTACATCAAGTTCGAAATCCTCCTGGACTAATTGGAGCATCAGCCGCGCTTCTTCACATAGGGGGCAGTTTGCCCGGGTATAAAAAGTGATCATGCCATCCCTGCTTTCCATTTTTATGATTAATAAATGAAGCATTCCCGTAAGGAATAATAAAAGCCGACGCCCCTTCCGCAGATGCGAAAAAGGAATCGGCTTAGCTGTTAAGAATGCCCTCGGAGAGAATCGAACTCCCATTTCAAGAACCGGAATCTTGCGTGTGATCCATTACACTACGAGGGCGAATCACCTATTAGCGACTTTTCTATTATATACAGATATAATATTTAAATCAAGAGCGTTTTTTCAATTCGTTAAATTTGACCTTCATTGACCATGATGTGTATGATATTAGTACAGCTGAAGACCATTCAGCATGAAAAAGCAATCACCCATACGAGGAGGAAATGTACTATGAACTTAATTCCTACAGTTATTGAACAAACAAGCAGAGGCGAACGCGCATATGACATTTACTCGCGCTTGCTTAAAGACCGCGTTATCATGCTCGGCAGCGGCATCGACGACAATGTTGCGAATTCAATCGTAGCTCAGCTGCTATTCCTGGAAGCTGAAGATCCGGAAAAAGATATTTCAATCTACATCAACAGCCCTGGCGGCAGCATCACAGCCGGTATGGCAATCTACGATGTTATGCAGTTCATCAAACCGGACGTACAGACGGTCTGCGTAGGTATGGCAGCTTCAATGGGCGCCTTCCTATTGGCAGCCGGCACGAAAGGCAAACGCTATGCACTTCCGAACGCGGAAGTCATGATTCACCAGCCGCTCGGCGGCGCACAAGGGCAAGCGACTGAAATCGAGATCGCAGCAAAACGCATCTTGTTCCTTCGCGAGAAATTGAACACGATCCTGTCAGAACGGACGGGCCAGCCTTTGGAAGTCATTTCTAAAGACACAGACCGCGACAACTTCATGACAGCTGAACGTGCCCTTGAATACGGCTTGATCGATCAGATCATCACACGCAGCAAAATGCCTGAACACGTAAAAGAAGATATCTAAATACCAAGAGCCTGCAGCCCACGCTGCAGGCTTTTTATATTGGAAAAACTCATTAGACACCGATGTTTTTTTCTAGGCCTACAGCCTGAAATGAAAGATTTGAGATGTAGAAGCCCGACCGGGCTGGAGCGTCACTTGTATTTAATCGATGACGCAGGAGAAATAGATTCAACACAAACTCGCTAAGTCCAATCCATTGGCTTCGGGATCCGGAACGGAAGGCGGCAAGTGCAAACATTATGCTCCTGTCCCTGCATCGCTGCGCTAGCTTCGGGACATGAAAAACCGTTGCAGTGCTTCGCACTTCGTCGCAAAGCCAATGACCGAACTGCCTTTGGCCATTGGCTTTCCTGCGGGATAGCGAAGAGCCGAAATCCACTCGGACGCCAGTCAATGCTTGACCGAAGCTTGCGAGGGCAAGTATTTGCGACGAGCTTGCGCAGGAGCACAAGTTCTTTGTTAGTTCGGCGCAAGCCCGCGGAAAGCGTCCGCCTGAAGTGGAGGATCCGGTACAGCTTCTCTTAAATGACTGGTGATTCTTTAAGAACAAAAAATATTCTTTTGTTTAAAAGCTCGAAAGGTCCGCAGCTTCCGCTGCGGACCTTCTTACGCTTCTTTATCGATTAGGGAAGATAACGCTTCCACTGCAGACTCTTCGTCTGAACCGTCTGCTGAAATAATGACGGATGTGCCTTTGCTGATTGCCAGGCTCATGATTCCCATGATGCTTTTGGCGTTGACCTTTTTAGAGTCCTTCTCCAAATACACATCAGCACTGTACCGATTCGCTTCTTGCACAAACAATGCTGCCTGCCTTGCCTGCAAACCTGATTTCAACTGGACTTCCACTTGTTTTTCAACCATACTGCTCCTCCTCTGAACCGAACTGAATCTAATATATATGAAAGATTGGCCTTTGGCTACCGGCCAATCATTTCTCCTTTTCTCAATTGCTCTGCAATCTCATCGATTTTCCGCAGCCGGTGGTTCACACCGGACTTGCTGACGTTCCCGGCAGACACCATTTCGCCAAGCTCTTTCAAGGTGACGTCCTGGTATTCTACGCGCAGCCTTGCGATTTCCCGCAAGCGCTCCGGCAACTGGTCGATGCCGATCACCGAATCGATAAAGCGGATGTTTTCCACTTGCCGCAAAGCCGCATCGATGGTTTTGTTGAGATTCGCCGTCTCGCAATTGACGAGCCGGTTGACGCTGTTGCGCATGTCCCGGATGATCCGGACATCTTCGAATTTCAACAACGCCGAATGGGCGCCCGTGATGCCAAGGAAATCCGCAATCTTTTCCGCTTCCTTCAAATAAGTGACAAACCCTTTTTTGCGTTCAATCGTCTTGCCGTTCAAATGGAATTCGTTCATCAACTCCACCAGTGAATCTGCATGGTCTTTATAGGACGAATAAATTTCAAGGTGATAGGAAGACGTTTCCGGGTTATTGACCGACCCTCCTGCCAAAAAAGCACCGCGCAGGTAGGCGCGTTTGCAGCAATTCTTTTCAATCAGCCCTTTATCGATTTCATGCTGGAACTGGAATCCTTCTGAAATGATCGACAGGTCTTCCAGCACCAATTTGGCGCCTTCCCGGATTCTGCAAATGTAGATATTGTTTTTCTTCAACCGCATCTTTTTTCGGACCAGCAATTCGACCGGGTATGCGGGGTAAAAACGTTTTAATAAGGTGTAGATGCGCCGGGCAATCGCGGCGTTTTCTGTCTGGATATCCAGGCTCAGCTGCCGGTTGGAAAACGACAGTGTTCCGTTCATCCGGATCATCGCCGAAAGTTCCGCTTTGCCGCAGCAGTCATCCACTTCAATCTGGGTCATTTCCTTTTTCGTCTCCGAGGCAAAGGACATACCGTTTTCCCCCTTCCCTAGCATCAGAAATAAAGATGCTTCGGATTTTCCTTTATCAGGCCGCCGGCGTATCCAAACAGCCACTCAGCCACTTTGATCGGTTCATGCCGCACGGCTTCTCCGAAAATGCTGGTGATATCCTGTTTGTAGACCGTCAAGCCCATTTCTTCCAATTTTTCTTCGTCACATTCGACAGGCCAGGCCTTCTGTTTTTCATAGCGCTCTGCCACCGTCTTCGGCACTTGGATCTTATCGAGCAGGATGGCATCCAGAAATGGAACGCCGACGTGGTCATAAAGTGCCTGGACGTGGTCAGAAGCTGTGTATTTATAGGTTTCCCCGGCTTGGGTCATCAAATTGCAGATATAGATTTTCTTTGCTTGGGACGCCACAAGCGCTTTTTTGATGTCGCGCACAAGCAGATTGGGCAGAATGCTGGTGTAAAGCGAGCCCGGACCGATGATGATGACGTCCGCTTTGCTGATGGCCGCAATTGTATCCGGCAAGGTCTTGACGTCGCCCGGCTCCAGGAATACGCGTTTGATCGGCTGCAAATACGCTGGAATTTTTGATTCTCCGCTGACGATGGTGCCGTCTTCAAATTCTGCATTGAGCGTCACCAGCTGGTTGGCTGCCGGCAACACCGTTCCGTTGACATTCAGCACACGGCTCATCTCCCGCACAGCATGCGAGAAATCACCTGTGATCTCAGTCAGAGCAGCCAACATCAGATTCCCGAGCGAATGCCCTTCGAGATCAAGGGATGTTTTGAATCGGTATTGGAACATTTCTGCAACCAGCGGCTCGGCGTCGGACAATGCCGCCATGACATTGCGGATATCGCCCGGAGGCGGAATGTCCAGATCATTGCGCAGCCGTCCAGAACTGCCGCCGTCGTCTGCTACGGTTACCACCGCGGTCAGATCAAGCGGAAATAATTTAAGGCCGCGCAGCAGCGTAGAAAGCCCTGTCCCGCCGCCTATGATCACAATGCGCTTCCGGCCTAAAGTTTCTTCCATGCACTCAGCCCTTTCTTGTTTTGACGTCCCTATGGGTAACGATTGTTTTATAGTTTTCAGCAAGCAATTTTCCGTAGTATTCAGCCAGCGTCACCGAGCGGTGCTGGCCGCCGGTGCAGCCGAAAGCAATGACGAGCTGCGCTTTGCCTTCCCGCTTGTATTGCGGAATCATGAACTCGAAAAGATCGGTGAGCTTTTTGATGAGCGTCTGTGTTTCATTCCATCGCAGCACGTAGCTGGAAACCGGCTCATCAAGTCCGGATTGCGGTTTTAATTCTTCGATATAATACGGATTCGGCAAAAAACGGACATCGAATACCAGATCCGCATCGATCGGCATGCCGTGCTTGAATCCGAACGACATGACATTGACCGTGAAAACATTGCTGGTTCTTGTGGCAAAATCGGAAGCAATCCGTTCTTTCAGCTGTCTCGGTGTCATCGTAGAGGTGTTGTAGATGTATTTAGCGCGCCCTTGCAAATCCATCAGCATATCGCGTTCTTTTTTGATGCCGCCAAGGACAAGCCCGCCTGGAGAAAGGGGATGGGAACGCCGCGACTCTTTGTAGCGGCTGACCAGTGTCTGGTTGTCTGCATCGAGGAAAAGGATGGTAACAGAGACTTTCGGTTCTTGCGACAGGTTGTCGATGGCATCCACCAGGCTGTCGAAGAAATCGCCGCCGCGCAAATCCATTACCGCAGCGACCCGTTTCATCGATTTGCCGGAGTCTCTCATCAATTTGATAAATGTCAATAACAATGCCGGCGGCAAGTTATCGATGGTGAAAAATCCTAAGTCTTCAAAGCTCTGAATCGCAACCGTCTTGCCGGCGCCGGACATGCCGGTTATGATGATCAATTCAGTTTCATCGGTATGATTATCCATTCAGGCGGTTCACCTCTTCGGTTGATGTTTGGATCTGTTCTTCGATCAGTTGGAAATCCTCTGTATAGTGGAACGTTCCGTACTGGATGCCTTCCTGCACAGCGGCAAACTGCAGATTCGTCCGGTCTCCTTCAGCCATCGGCAGATACGCCAAGCTGCTGACCGGATGCCATTCAAGCAGCCCTTCACGCGTTTCTTCGAATGGAACCCCTTCTATGCCATGGGCAATAAAAGTGAAAAGCATCCATTCATCGATAATGCGGCCTTCTTCATGGATCATCATTGTATAGATCCCTTTTAAATGTGTGCCAACCGGTTTGGCGCCTGTTTCTTCAGTAAATTCCCGAATCGCCGCTTCATAGATCGATTCGCCGGATTCCATTTTCCCGCCAGGTGCGACGTACCAGTCGCGGCGGGGTTTTTTCAATAAAAGCATTTGGCCGTTTTGGACCACTAGTAAATTCGCGATTCGCTGCACTGTCGACACTCCGTATCTATTGTAAACTTCTTTCATTATACAACTATCCAGGCGTGTCATGCAAAAAAAGTAAAGCATAGGTTTCCAGTTGCTAGAACTTTTCACACATTCTTCTCTTCAATCTTATATTTGGACCGGAATACCGGATGCTTTTTCAAGACAGATACTGCCGTGAAACGAAGGGCTTTAATGGAGTTTTCAACAAAAAAAGGCCGTCCTCCGATTAGCTCGGAAAACGGCCTGTCAAACTTGCTTATAAAAGGGGGTCAATTTACTATTCCTACTATACCCCTGCTTCATGACACTGGTGTTACAAAGGGATTAAAATAGCGTTAAATTACGCTTTTATTTGAAGTTTTTCCGTTAATTCTTCGATATAATGCTGAGCGGCCTGCGCTGCGATGCTTCCGTCGCCTGTCGCTGTGACGACCTGGCGAAGCATTTTGTCGCGTACGTCCCCGGCAGCATAAATGCCCGGCACTGCTGTTTCCATTTTTTCGTTGGTGACAATATAGCCCTGGTCATTCAAGATGCCCAGTGATGCAAATGGCTTTGTCAATGGCAGCATGCCGATATAGATGAAGACGCCGTCCGCATCGAATTCGCGTTCCGTATCGTCTTTTGTCGACACCAGCGTGACGCTGCCGACTTTGCCGTTCTCTTCGTTGATTTCCTTAACCGTATGGCTCCAGATAAAATCAATTTTATCGTTTGCAAACGCGCGGTCTTGAAGGATCTTCTGTGCACGAAGTTCGTCACGGCGGTGGACGATGGTCACTTTGTCCGCAAAACGGGTCAAGTAGACGCCTTCTTCAACAGCTGAATCTCCGCCGCCGACGACGACTAAGTTCTTTTGTTTGAAGAATGCTCCGTCACAAACTGCGCAATAGCTGACGCCGCGGCCGCCAAGTTCGTTTTCGCCCGGCACGCCCATTTTTTTATACTCGGCGCCAGTGGTGATGATGATCGAACGTGCTTTGTATTCCTTCGATCCGGCATTGATGGTTTTGTACTCTTCCCCGTCAATGATTTCTTTCACATCGCCATAAGCGTATTCTGCACCGAATTTTTTCGCATGTTCGAACATTTTAGTAGATAGGTCCGGCCCCAGGATATGGTCAAATCCGGGATAGTTCTCGATTTCCTCAGTGTTGGCCATCTGGCCGCCAGGGATTCCCCGCTCCAGCATCAAAGTGGAAAGGTTGGCCCGTGAAGTGTAGACTGCGGCTGTCATGCCTGCAGGTCCGGCTCCGATAATGATTACGTCGTAGATTTTCGTCGTTTCAGTCATAGTATGGCCTCCTAAATCTCAATAAGTAAATCGTATAAGAATTAAACTTGATGGGCAACTTATTTGCTTATGATTCAAAAAGTGGCAAAAAACGGATCAAGTCGTTGACGTACTTGGTCAGCGTGCCGGGGGATATGCCGTACTGCGCGGCCACGCTTTTTTTGGTGACCTCCCGGTTCCGGGAAGACTTCACCATATATTGGACCGCGGCCGCCAGAGCGGTCGGGTTCTTGAATTCATAATGATGGCCGAACGCTTTTTCGACCAGCATGAACCACATCTGGAAGGCATAGGATCCTTGTTCGGTCACCATGCCTTCTTCCGCGTACAGGATTTCCGCCGTTTCCATCGCTCTTTTGAATGCCCGCTCTTCAGCGACCTCTTCTTTGAACGGATGGCCGAGTGCATAGCCGAGCATATACGATTCAAGCACAGAAGGCTGGTCCGACTCGAGCCAGTTCGGATGGGAAATGAGCTCTTGTTTGTGTGCGGATTTCCCCAGCAGAAATAAGCCGAAGAGCCGCTCGCTTTTATGGGAATGGTCGAGCTTTCCGACCAGGTAATCCCGGTTATGCTCAAGCGCATCTTCATGCGGCATGACGCCATTGTCTGCCCACGGCTCGTAGCCGCCCTTGCCCGGATCCATGAGAGTCAGCTGCTTCCATGCCTGTTTTGCAATATCTTCATGCCCGGAATGGTAAGCCGCGTGCGATAGCCAGAAATAAAAAGCGGGATCGCCGTCAAAACCTCGCTTTTGGAGGCTTCTCAGCCAGCGGTAGGCTTCTTTATATTTGCCGACCAGCGCGAATGTTGCGCCCAGCTTATACCGGTGCTCGAACACATACGGCTGGATTTTTTTCAGCAATGCCAAAATATCTTCCAGTTCATCGTTCTTCTCGTAATAATGGAACACGGCCAGATTGCACAGTGCATGGAGATTCCCTGTATTTCTTCTCAGTACATCGTGAAGCAGTGCTTTTGCCATTTCCGATTCTCCGATATAAAAATAAGCGAGCGCCAAATTGTTATGGGCTCCCCAGAATTCCGGCTTTTCGGCGATCAGGTTCTCCAGCAGTTCGATCGCTTCCGGGAATTTACCCCCTTCCATCAACCGGCGTGCTTTTTCTTGCTGGTAATAATATTCACTATCCTGCGCTTCCCCTTCATCATCCAAGAGCTGCCAGTCTTCCTGTTCGGCAAAATCGATGATTTCCAGAGCTTCCGCCACATATTCGCCATGGGCATCTTTTTCTGTATACCTTTTCGCGTAATTCCGCGCCTCCAGGAACATACCCATATGTGCATAGACTTCTGCAAGGAAAAAAAGCGTCTCCGGTTTTGACGGATCCAGTTCATGCGCGGTCCGAAGAGCTTCCATCGCCGCTTCAAATTCCTGCATTTCCATCTGGACAATGCCGAATTGGACCCAGATATCCGCATCAACCGGATTCAGTTCAGTGGCCCGCTGCAAATATTTATGGGCTTTCGGGTAGTTCTCCCGCTGCAATTCACGCAGCGCTTTCTTGAAATAGTATTCCCCGGTCGGTAAGAACGACAGGACGTTTTCGTTTGTTTTTCTTTTTTTATTCTCCAAAATATGCCTCCGAAAAAGTAAAAGGAACGATGTAATCGTCCCTTCCCTTAAATGTGCTGTTATTATAGCATATTTCCCTATTATTTACTTGTGGTTTTTACGGCGTGGCGTTCCTTCAGCACATCAAGCACTTCATCAAAGCCGACTTTCTGTTCCTGCAGCAGCACCAGAACGTGGTAGAACAAGTCCGCGGTCTCCATCGCCAGTTCCTGCGGGTCGCGGTTTTTGGCGGCTATGATGACTTCCGCCGCTTCCTCCCCCACTTTTTTGCAGATCTTGTCGACCCCTTCTTCGAATAAATAAGTGGTATAGGCGCCTTCCGGCATTTCCTGTTCCCGTTTCTCGATCAGCGAGGTCAGCTCCAGGAACATATCGGCTTTCGATTCGTCGGGCGTGCCCGCTAAAGTTTCGTGGAAGCAGCTCGCTTCGCCGGTATGGCAGGCTGGTCCGTTCGGAATCACTTCGTAGATCACAGCATCCGCGTCGCAATCCAGCCGTACAGCCGTCACTTCTTGGGTGTTGCCGCTCGTCGCCCCTTTGTTCCAGAGTTCGCTGCGGCTTCTTGAATACAGCCAGGTTTCATTCGTATCGATGGTCTTCTGCAGCGCCTCTTCGTTGGCATACGCCAGCGTCAGCACTTCTTTTGTTTTGGCGTTCTGGATAATGACGGGAACAAGCCCCTGTTCATCGAATTTCACATTTTTCACCGGACATTCACTCCTTCTTTCCGCAAATACTCTTTCACTTCTGCGATGCTCGTTTCTTTATAATGAAAAATCGAAGCTGCAAGCGCCGCATCGGCATCCGCTTGCTTGAACACTTCCGCGAAATGCTCGCGGTTGCCGGCCCCTCCGCTTGCGATAACCGGCACTTCGACAGCGTCGCGCACGGTCTTTGTCAATTCGATATCAAATCCGTTTTTGGAGCCGTCTTTGTCCATCGTCGTCAGCAGAATTTCGCCGGCGCCGAGTTCGACGCATCTTTTCGCCCATTCGACAGCGTCCCATTCGGTCTTGTTGCGGCCGCCATGGGTATAGACGTCCCAACCCTTGCCATTGCTTTTGGCGTCGATGGCCACGACGATGCATTGTGAACCGAAATAATCCGCGCCTTCTTTAATCAATTCCGGACGGTCGAGGGCAGCCGTATTCAGGGAAACTTTGTCCGCCCCTGCACGCAGCATGCGCTTCATGTCTTCCAATGTTCGGATGCCGCCCCCGACGGTGAAAGGAATCGATAGCTCGGTTGCGACAATCTTGACCACTTCCACCATCGTTTCCTTGCCTTCATGGGAAGCGGAAATGTCCAGGAATACCAGTTCATCAGCGCCTTGCTTGTCATAAAAGCGCGCAAGTTCCACCGGATCGCCGGCATCCCGCAGCGAGACGAAAGAGACGCCTTTGACGACGCGGCCGTCCTTGACGTCCAAACACGGTATGATGCGTTTTGTCAGCATGAGAGGGCCTCCTCGAGCGTAAAACGGTTTTCGTATAGCGCTTTGCCGATGATCACGCCGGCAATCGGGCTATCCGCTGCCGCCTGTTTGACGTTCTTGATGTCTTCGAGCGAACCGATGCCGCCTGAAACGATGACGCCCGCTTCGCCGGATCCGACCAAGGCTTTATTGGCATCGATGTTCGGCCCGGCCAATGTGCCATCCGTTGCGATGTCCGTGTAGATGAACAGTTTGGCTCCTTTTTCGGCAAAAAAGCGCGCGACGTCCTGTGCAGACTGGCCGGATGTCTCGATCCACCCCTCTGTCGCAGCCATGCCGTCTTTGGCATCGATGCCGATGACAATGCGGTCGGCCCCGAACTCCTCGATGAACGACACGACAAGTTCCGGGTTCCGGATCGCTAAGCTCCCGATGATGACGCGGCTGACGCCGTTCGACAAATAATGCTCGATGTCTTCGCGCGTCCGGATGCCGCCGCCGACTTGTACGTTCACCGGCAAGCGGGCGGCTTCAATCACCACTTTGTCGTTGATGCGGACGCCGTCTTTTGCGCCATCCAAATCGACCATGTGGATCCATTCGGCTCCGGCTTCGACGAATTTTTTCGCCATATCAACCGGCGAATCGCCGTATATGGTTTCCTGGGCGTAATCACCCTGGAACAGGCGGACACATTTGCCGCCGCGCAGATCAATCGCGGGGTATAGCTGAAACTTGCTCATCTAGGTTCCTCCTGACATTTGCTATCCATTGTTTCAATAAATAATGGCCGAAATCGCCGGACTTCTCAGGATGGAATTGCATCCCCGTAATCAATCCGGCCCCGACGACACCCGGCACGTCCAGATTGCCATAGCTCGCTGTCGCAAAAACCTGCGCGGGATCGGTGTTGACCGCAAGGAAGGAATGCACGAAATAAACGTGCGTATCCACTTGCACATCGTCCAGCCAATACGGTTTCCGCGAAAATTCCAGCCGGTTCCAGCCCATATGCGGGATTCGGTAGGTGCCTTTTTCAAACCGGCGGATCTGCCCTTTCAAGAGCCCGAGCCCTTGGGTTGGCCGCACCTCCGAGCTGTCTTCATACAATAGCTGCATGCCCAGGCAGATGCCGAGCAGCGGGATGTTCTTCTCCGGCAGTGACCGGATGAATGCCGATAAGCCTTTGGCGTCCAACAATTCCATGGCATCCGGGAACGCCCCGACGCCCGGCAGGAGGATCGCTTCTGCCTCTCCGAGCACTTCCGGGTCATCCGACAGGATCACGGTGCAGTCCAGCTTTTTCAGGGCCTGCTCGACGCTGAACAGATTGCCCATTCCATAGTCGATGATGCCGATGATCATGTCAGCAGCCCCTTTGTCGACGGTACACCTTTGACCCGTGGATCGACGGTTGTTGCTTCGTCAAGCGCGCGGGCCAGCGCTTTGAATACCGCTTCGATGATGTGGTGCGTGTTTTGGCCATAGTGGATAATGACGTGGACATTCATGCGGGATTCGAGGGCGAATTTCCATAGGAACTCACGGACCAATTCGGTATCGAAGCTGCCGACTTTGGCGTTCGGAATATCGCCTCTCATTTCCAGATGCGGCCGGTTTGAGCAGTCGATGACCACTTGGGCTAGCGCGTCATCCATCGGGACGAATGCATTGCCGTAGCGGCGGATGCCCTTTTTGTCGCCTAGCGCCTCTTTTACCGCCTGCCCCAGCACAATGCCGATATCTTCGGTCGTGTGGTGGTCATCGATATGGGTATCGCCGTCTGCCTGGATGTCGCCATTGAACAAGCCGTGCTTGATGAACAGATCGAGCATATGGTCCATGAATGGAACCCCCGTGTCGATTGTCGCCTGCCCCTCTCCGTCCAATGAAAACGTGACAGCGATTTTGGTTTCGTTGGTATCGCGTTTGATTTCTGCTTTTCTCATGCTCAATTCTCCTTTTTCCATGAACGGGATTCTACGGCACGTGCGTGCCCTTCCAATCCTTCAAGGCGGGCAAGCCGGGCGATCTTCGCTTCATTCTCCTGCCAAGCCTGTTCGCTGTAATGGATGATGCTGGTGCGTTTCAAAAAATCGTAGACGGACAGCGCGCTCGAAAAGCGGGCGGTGCTGTTTGTCGGCAGCACATGGTTGGTGCCGGCAAAATAGTCTCCGACCGGTTCCGAAGAATAGCGGCCGATGAAAATCGCTCCGGCGTTGTCGATCCGATCCGCGATGCTTTCGGCGCCTTCTGCCATGATTTCCAGGTGCTCCGGCGCCAACTCGTTTGCCGCATTGATCAATTCGTCCATCGTTTCTCCGATGAAAATGCTGCCGTGGTCCGCAATCGAACGGGCGGCAATCGATTGGCGGGGCAAGCTTTGGAGCTGCCGGACGACTTCCGCTGCCACCTTGTCCGCGAGCTCTTCGGAAGTCGTCAGCAATACCGCGCTCGCCATCGGATCGTGTTCAGCCTGGGACAGCATGTCCGCTGCCACTTCGTCGGCGAATGCGGTATCGTCCGCGATGACGGCAATTTCGCTCGGCCCGGCAATCATATCGATCGCCACATCCCCGAACACTTCCCGTTTCGCCAAGGCCACGAATACATTGCCGGGTCCGGTGATCTTGTCGACCGGCGCAATTGTTTCGGTGCCGTATGCCAAAGCGGCAATCGCTTGGGCACCGCCCACTTTATAGATTTCATCAATTCCGAGGATATGCGCAGCGGCCAGCACGCCATCCGATAATTTCCCGTCCTTGCCGGGAGGCGATACCAGCACGATGCGCTTGACGCCGGCCACTTGGGCCGGAATCACATTCATCAGCACCGATGACGGATAGGCAGCTGTGCCGCCGGGAACATACAGCCCTGCCGAACGGATCGGCGTCACCCGCTGTCCCATATATGATCCATTCGGATTGGTATGGCGGAAACCCTGCAGCTCCTGGAGCTGGTGGTAAGTTCGGATATTGTCTGCCGCTTCCGCCAAGTCCTCGAGCAGCTGGGCATCAAAGCGGTCCACCGCTGCTGCCATTTCTTCCGGGCTCACGTGTAAGTCATCGAGTTCCACGCCATCCCATTTTTGGGTGTAATGCAGCAGCGCGTCATCGCCTTCTGCCCGGACTTTCCCGATCACTTCTTTGACCGCAGCCAATTGATCCGCATTCGCCTCTCCGAGAGAACGGCGGATGGAAACGCCTGAAGCCAATTGTGCTCTTTTCATCGTTCCACCTGCTTTCTCAGATTTTCGACCAAGCCGCGGATCCGCTCCTGCTTCAGCCGATAGCTGACCGGATTGGCGATGAGCCGCGACGTGATTTCCACGATTTCTTCGTATTCAACCAAGCCGTTCTCTTTCAACGTCTTTCCGGTCGAGACAATGTCCACGATCCGATCGGCCAGGCCGATCATCGGCGCAAGCTCGATGGAGCCGTTCAATTCGATGATTTCCACCTGCTCGCCTTTGCTCCGGTAAAAGCGGGAGGCGATTTTCGGGTATTTGGTCGCGATGCGCGGCGTCACTTCGTTCATTTCCGTATTCGGCAGCCCGGCTGTCGCAATATAGCAGCGGCTGATGCCAAGGTCCAGCAATTCATGGACCGCCCGGTCAAGTTCGAGCATGACGTCTTTGCCGGCAATGCCGATGTCTGCGACGCCGTGCTCGACATACACCGGCACGTCCATCGGTTTTGCGAGAATAAACCTGAAGCGTTCATTCGGCGCTTCCACAATGAGCTTGCGTGAATCATCGAGGTCCTTCGGCAAATCATAGCCCGCTTTGACGAGCAATTCATAAGCTTCTTCAAAAATCCGGCCTTTCGGCATTGCAATCGTCAATTCATCCATTGGAAGCACCTCCCATCTTTCTGACTTCGCTGAACAGCGAACTGAATTCTTCAAGCGCCCGCACGGCAGGGGCATACTGAAGCGTTACCCGTGCGCCTTGTGCCCGCAATTCTTCGGCTTCATCGTGCGCTCTTTCTTCTGATCCCTCATCGAACAGGATCAAGGTATGCGCTTCTTTTTCCCGGAATGGGCCGGCCGCTTCGAGGAGCCGGTCGACCCGAAGGCCGAAACCGGTCGCCCCGACCTGCATGCCGAACTGCTGCATCAGGCCGTCATAGCGCCCTCCGTTGCCCAGCGGAAACCCGCTTCCGGCTCCGTAGAATTCAAACACCAATCCGGTGTAATACGTCATATGGCTGATGAACGATAAATCGTAGGTGACCGCCTCGGTCAGCCCGTTGCGTTCGATGATCTGCTCCAGCTTCTGCATCTCTTCGTACAGTGCAGCCTGCTGCTCATCATTGAAATCGATATACGGCTTCCAGTCCTTTAAGGTTGACGTTGCCATCAGGCGCTTGAAGGCTTCCTGCGTTTCGCTTCCTTCAAGCAGCATTTCCGCCAGCTCTTCAAAGCCGACGCTGTTTTTGGACACCAGCTCCCCGCGCACTGCGTCAATCTGGCCGTCGTCCAGGCCGAATTGCTGAAGGATCAACTGCAGCAATTGCGTATGGCCGATGACAACCCGTCCGGATTCCACGTCCAATTCCTTTAAGATCGTTGAGGCAAGGATGATCACTTCGGCATCCGCATAAAGCGAATCATCGCCAATCAGCTCCACGCCCATCTGTTCAAATTCCGCCGGCCGGCCGCCTTCCCGCTTTTGCGCACGGAAGACATTCGAATAATAGCCGAGGCGGATCGGCATTTTCTCTTTCAACAATTTCGACGCGGCCACCCGCGCAATCGGTGAAGTCATGTCCGGCCGCAGCACAAGTGTTTCGCCTTGGCTGTCCAGCAGTTTGAACAGGGCATTGTCCGGTATGGCGGAGATTTTGCCGATCGTTTCATAGTATTCCAAGGTCGGCGTCTGCAGCAGGTCGTAGCCTGCCCTTTCCATGATGGCCGTGCCTTTGGAGCGCAGTTCCGCTTTCTTTTTCGCGATATATGGAAAGTCGTCCCGCATGCCTAGCGGTTTCTCGAACATTTGGATGGACATAGATTCACTTCCTAAAATTGGTATTTTCGCTTTACCTTGCTAATGTGATAGAGCGCTAAAGTTATTTTATTTTATCGCATTCGCCTTCCGGCCGTCAAGAAAAAGAAAAACCTGCGCCAGCCGTCCCCCTATCCCATCCACTGGATGAACCCAAAAAAATCCTGAGAGCACTCGGCTATCAGGATTTTTCTTGGCGCTCTGCCATTTCTTCAGCTGTATAGATGATCTTCATCGGGTTCCCGCCGGCAAACACGCCGGGCGGCACATCTTTGTTCACAAGCGTCGCCGCTGAGATGACGGCCCCGTCCCCGATTGTGACGCCCGGCAGGATGGTGGAGTTGGCTCCGATCAAAACTTCGTCTCCTATTACTACTTCCCCTAACCGGTATTCTTTAATCAAATATTCGTGTGCCAAAATCGTCGTATTGTAGCCGATGACGGAATTTTTTCCGACCGTGATCTTTTCAGGGAACATGACGTCCGGCATGACCATCAGTGCGAACGATGAATGCTCGCCGATCTTCATCCGGAGAAATGTTTTGTAAAGCCAGTTTTTCATCGGCAAAAACGGCGTATAGCGGGCGGTCTGGATGACGAGGAAATTCTTCGCCACTTTCCAGAACGGGACGGTTTTGTAAATATGCCAAAGCGAATTCGGGCCGGTGACAAAATGGCGCTCAGTGTTTCTCATCGCGCCGCTTCTTTCGTCAATTGGAGCAAGTCGCTGATATGCTGAAGCATATAATCCGGTCCGAGGCCGGACAAAAAGTCTTCCCCTTTGATTGACCAGGCTACCCCGGCTGTGCGGACGCCGGCGTTTTTGCCGCCCTCGATATCATGCGAATTGTCGCCGATCATCAAAGATTCCTGTGCGGAAGCACCGAGGCGCTCCAGCGCCAAGTGGATCGGCTCCGGATGCGGTTTGGGATTTTCCACATCGTCAAGGCTGATGATTTCCTCAAATACATCCGAGACCCCCATCAAGTCGAGGCCGTGCCGGATGGTCGCATTTCGTTTCGTTGAAACGATTGCCATTTTCATGCCCTGTGCTTTCAAAAGCCGCAGCGTTTCCGTGACGCCGTCATATTCCTCGACCAATTCATCGTGCATAAGCTTGTTGAGCACGCGGTATTTGTCCGTCAGCTCTTCCACCCGGTCTGGCGCAATCGATGTGAATGTCTGCTCCAAGGAAGGGCCGATAAAGTGGAGGATGTCCTCACGGGCGTAGCGGCCGGCAAAATGCTCATCGAGGACCGCCTGGAACGTCTGGATGATCAATTCATTCGTATCGAGCAGCGTCCCGTCAAAATCGAATAATAACGTGCGGATCGGCGTTGTCATGTGGACACCACTCCTTTTTGGTTTTGTTCGCTTTTGCGCCATAGGTATGAGATGAAAATCGTCAAGCCGAGGGCGGTGACGATGCGAATGATCAGCAGCGGCCAAATCGGGATGCCGAGCGGAATGAAAATCAGCGTATCTTCCACTACCGCGTGGCAGGCGACCAAGAAGATGAAGGCGAGTGTCGCATCTTTTTTGCTGACGCCGTCTTCCTGCACCGCTTGGATCATGACGCCCGCTCCCATCGCAAGCCCAAAGATGAGCCCGGAAGCCAGTGTAAGCGAAGTGTTTTTCTGAACGCCAATCAGCCGTGTCAACGGCCCCATGCTATTAGAAATGCGCTGCAGATACTGTTTGTCTTTCAGAATTTGGATCATGATCATCAATGGGATGACCACCAATGCAAGCTGGAGTACGCCGAACGAGGCTTTTTCCAAACCCAGCAGAAAAATGCCACCCCAGCTTCCAGGCGCCGCAGCCGCTTCCGGTGCGAAACCGTATTGGGCGATTTCCCCGCCGCCTTTCCACACCAGGTTGATGACAATCCCTGAAATTGCCGCGAGTCCGAAGCGGACAACCAGCACGACCCATAGCTTGACGCCCACTTTGAGCGCCACGCCGGTTTCGATGAAAATGTTATGGGAGAACGATAACATGACTGCCAGGATGAACACTTCTTTAACAGTCAGTTCCAGACTCAGGATTCCCGCAATACCGGCATATAAATTCAATGCGTTGCCGAGCACGAGCGGGATAGCAGCATCGCCGCTGAGCCCGAACAGCCCCATGACCGGCGCCACCAAATCGATAACGAACGGCAGAACCGGCGTAAACTGAAGCATGGTCACAAGCAGCGTGATCGGGAAGATGATTTTGCCGAGCGACCACGTGGTCTTCAGCCCGGCTTGCAAGCCTTTTATTAATGTCGACATTTGATCGCTTCTTTCTATTTATCCAGATAATGCGGAGGATTTTTGATTTTTACACGGCGGTAAACGATGAATGCTACAGCGATGATGATCGAGACGACAGACACCAATTGCGCCGCTCTCAGCTCGCCAATGACGTATAAACTGTCCGTGCGCATGCCTTCGATGAAAAAGCGGCCGAAGGAATACCATATAACATAGAAGAAAAAGATTTCACCGCGTACCAGGTTGGCGCGGCGGAGCAGCAGCAGGATGATGATGCCCGCCAGGCTCCAAAGTGATTCGTACAGGAAGGTCGGGTGATAGTATGCGCCGTCTATGTACATCTGATTGATGATCCAATCCGGGATGAACAGGCTTTCGAGAAAACTGCGGGAAACTTCTCCGCCATGTGCTTCCTGGTTGATAAAATTGCCCCAGCGCCCCACGGCCTGGCCGATCAAAATACTCGGCGCCAGGATATCCGCCACTTTCAAGAACGACGTATTGCGCCGCTTCGTAAAGATATAAGCAACGATCACCGATGCGATCAGCGCTCCATGGATAGCGATTCCGCCATTCCAGATGGCGATGATTTCCGCAGGGTTGTCCTTGTAATTCTCCCACTCAAAAATCACATAATAAATGCGGGCGCCCACGATGGCGAGCGGCACCGCCCAAAGAAGAAGATCCGTCAGGAAATCGGGATGGAGCCCCCGCTTGACCATTTCCCGTTGGCCGACCAAAAATGCGATGACGATGCCGGCGGCAATAATGACGCCATACCAGCGGACGTCGATCGGACCAAGCGAAAATGCGATCGGATCGATTGAAGCTAAAAATGAATACATAACGTGCACCTTCCAATTCCCTTAGATTGTATCTTGTGCGATGACGCTGTCAAGCCGCTTGGAAAACTCTTCTGCGGCATTGACGCCCATGCGTTTCAAACGATGGTTCATCGTCGCCACTTCGATGATGACGGATAAATTTCGGCCCGGCCGGACTGGGATCGTCAATTTGGTGAGATCCGTATCGATGATCCGCATCTTTTCTTCTTCCAGGCCCAGGCGGTCATAGGTTTTGTCCGGATCCCATAGTTCCAGGTCGATGACCAGTGAAATCCGTTTGAATGTCCGCACCGCGCTTGCGCCGAACAAAGTCATGATGTCGATAATGCCGACTCCGCGGATCTCCAATAAATGCTCGATCAACTTCGGCGGATGCCCGACAAGCGTGTTCTCGCCTTCCTGGTGGATTTCCACACAGTCATCAGCGACAAGCCGGTGCCCTTTTTTCACCAGTTCCAGTGCGGTCTCGCTCTTTCCGACGCCGCTTTTCCCCGTGATCAACACACCGACTCCGTAAATATCAACGAGCACGCCATGGACGGCCGTTGTCGGAGCCAGTTGGCTCTCCAGAAAATTCGTCAGCAGACTCGAGAAACGGGTCGTTGACATTTTGGTCGTAAATACCGGCACGTGACGTTTTGAAGAGGCATCGATCAGTTCAGCCGGCACTTCCATGTCATGCGAGACAATGATCGCCGGCGTTTCATCCGTGCAGAGCTTCAGCATCCGCTCGATACGTTCCTGCGCCTCTAAAAGCGCAAAAAATGACAGCTCTGTTTTTCCTAGAAGCTGGATCCGGTTTGCTGGATAATGTGTAAAATAGCCCGCCATTTCAAGGCCGGGACGCGAAATGTCGCTGATGGCAATATGCCGGCCGAGCCCTTCCTGCCCGCTGACCAAATCCAATTCGAATATATCCATTACTTGTTTTGCCGTAACTTGTCCCATCTTTCCCCTCATTCCTTTTACGCCCGAGAGCTGAAATTCTTTCATCTTTCTGACGGTTTGCTCCTATTTTAACATGGAAATTTTCATTTTGAAGAATTTCCGTCCCCTTTCCAGCCGCTTTCTTCTATATAAACCATAAAGGGGGAATAAAAATGAAAATCATTGTAGATGCCGGCCATGGGCCGAACACACCTGGTAAACGCTCGCCGGACGGCCGGCTGCGGGAATTCCATTTCAATTCTGCGGTGGCGGATGAATTGAAGAAGCGCTTACTGCTTGACGGCCATACCGTCATTTTTAGCCATCATCCTGAAGAAGATGTACCGCTCTTTGAACGGACCCGGCTGGCGAACCGCCTGCGGGCTGATCTGTTCCTGTCCATTCATGCGAATGCAGCAGGCAACTCTTTCAATGGTGCGGCCGGCATTGAAACGTTCATCCATCCGAATGCTTCAAACTTCTCCAGGCAAACAGCGGATGCCGTGCAGCAATCTTTGGTACGCTCGGTAAAACTGCCGGACCGCGGCGTCAAACGCGAGGACTTCGCTGTTCTGCGGGACACGCTCATGCCCGCTGTCCTCATTGAATGCGGATTCATGACCAACCGGGAAGAACTGGCGCTTCTCCAATCCGATCATTACCGCAGGCGCTGTGCCGGCGCCATCGCTTACGCTGTGAATTGCTGCATCCCTTTTTGATTCGTCCGCAGGAGCCTTCGCTCCTGCGTTTTTTTTATGTCTTGAATTGCTATTCTTCTGCTACACTTGAAGCAAGACCGAACCCCAAGAGGTGGAACATGAACAAGACAATCGGAATTCTCGCGCATGTCGATGCAGGGAAAACGACATTCTCGGAACAACTGCTTTACCATACGAACAGCATCCGGAACCGGGGGCGCGTCGACCATAAAGACACGTTCCTCGACAGCCATGCCATCGAGAAAAACCGCGGCATCACCATCTTCGCCGACCAGGCGATGTTTACCTATAACGGCTCATCCTATTACTTGATCGATACGCCCGGCCATGCCGATTTTTCTCCGGAGATGGAGCGTGCTGTCCAAGTGATGGATATGGCGATCATCATCGTCAGTGCGGTCGACGGCGTCGAGGGCCATACGGAAACCGTGTGGGAATTACTGCGCCGGCACAAGGTGCCCACCTTCTTCTTCCTGAACAAAACGGACCGGGAAGGCGCGGATCCCGAGCGGGTCCTGGAAGAGATCCGCAACACGCTCTCCCCTGATGCCTTCGACTTCACCGATGCATTCAGCGATGGGGAAATGAACGAAGAGCTGGCAGAATTTCTGGCTGAACGCAATGAAACCCTGCTTCATCAGTATCTGGAAAGCGGGTATAAGCCCGGCATGTGGGCTGAAGCCCTGAAAAATATGTTAGCCGGCGGAGAAATGTTTGTCTGCGGGCGCGGCTCTGCCTTAAAAGACGAAGGCGCCATCGAATTTTTCAGCCTCGTTGACCGATTGACCGAAACCGCCTATCACGAAGAGGCGCCGTTCGCAGCCCAAGTCTATAAAATCCGGCACGAAGAAAACGGGCAGCGCATCACTTTCCTGAAAATCCTCAGCGGCCGGCTCCAGGTCCGGGAAGAAATCGTGTACGGCCCGCCTAATGGCCGCATAACGGAAAAAGCGACCCAATTGCGCCGCTACAGCGGGCAAAAATTCCAGGCAATTGAAGCAGCAAAGGCAGGAGAATTGATTGCCGTTGCAGGGTTGACAAGCGCAGCCATTGGCGAAGGGCTCGGCGCCCACCACAAACGGGCATCTTTCGCCATGATTCCGGCATTGCAGTCAAAAGTGCTGTTCGATCCGTCTCTCCATGTGAAAGAAGTGTTGAAGATTTTCGGGCTGCTCGATGCGGAAGACCCTTCGTTGAGCATCCACTGGAATGAGCATTTCCAGGAAATCCATATCCAGGTGATGGGCGTCATTCAGCTGGAGGTGCTCGAAACGATCATCAAGGACCGGTTCGGCATTTCGGTAACATTCGGCGATCCACATATCCTATACAAAGAGACGATCGACGGACCGGTTACCGGCTACGGCCATTTCGAGCCGCTCCGCCATTATGCGGAAGTCCATCTGAAAATCGAGCCCGCACCGCGCGGGACAGGGGTTGTTTTGGCGAATGCCTGCCACGCCGACGCTTTATCCACCGGCAACCAAAACCTGGTGCTCCACCACCTCAGTGAACGCGAACACCATGGGCTGCTCACCGGTTCGGCACTGACCGACGTCAAAATCACGCTTTTAACCGGGCGCGGCCATAACCAGCATACGTCCGGCGGCGATTTCCGGGAAGCCGCTTACAGGGCTCTGCGCCAAGGCCTTGAACAGGCTGCCAACCGGCTGCTTGAACCGATATACCGCTTCAAGATCAAAGTTGATACGGACCATATGGGAAAAGTGCTGTCCGACATCCAGCAAGCCCATGGCCGCTTTTCCGCTCCTGAAATGATCGGCGGAAAGACGGTCATCGAAGGAATGGTGCCGGTTGCGACATTTATGAATTACAGCACGGAATTCACCGCTTTCACACATGGGAAAGGCGCACTGTCGCTCCTTTCCGGCGGCTATGATTTCTGCCATAATGAAGCGGAAGTGATCGAACGGATCGGCTACGACAAAGACGCCGATCCGGAATATACATCCACCTCGATATTCTGCGCCAAAGGCCAAGGTTACAAAGTCCCTTGGGATGAAGCCCGAGCGGCCATGCACTGCCTCTAAAAATCCAATGGAATGAGGGATGCGACATGTACGAGCAAAAGACGAAAGAAACGGACGCGGACGTCATCGAATTTATTGAAAGTGTAGATCACCCGAAGAAAAAACAGGATGCCTATAAGCTGCTTGAACTATTCGAAGAAACCAGCGGCTACCCCGCGAAAATGTGGGGTCCGAGCATTATCGGCTTCGGTTCTTACCATTACGTCTATGCCAGCGGCCATTCGGGTGATGCCCCGCTTGTCGGATTCTCGCCGCGCAAGGCGAAAATCAGCCTCTATTTTGCAACAGGCGATCCTGATCGCGGACCGCTGCTGGCGCGCCTCGGCAAACACACGAGCGGCAAAGCCTGCGTTTACATCAACAAGACCGAAGACGTCGACCTCGATGTCCTCAAGGAACTGATCACCCAATCCATCGCATTTTTGCAAGAACTGTATCCGGAAAAAGCTTAAGGTTCACATTCTTCAAAGCCTATGCAACACTTTAAAAAAGGAACTGTCTAAAAAGCCCAAAACGAAAAGGCTAGAGGAGAAAAAAGCAATGCTTTTCTCCTCTAGCCTTTTCCTTTTTCTATAACGGCTGATGGGAATGGAGGCGGCGAGGGCAAACATTGTGCTCCTGCAGTGCTTCGCACTTCGTCGCAAAGCCAATGACCGAACTGCCTTCGGCCATTGGCTTTCCAGCGGGACAGCGAAGTGCCGAAATCCACTCGGACGCGAGTCCGAGTTAGTTCGGCGCAAGCCCGCGGAAAGCGTCCGCCGCAATGGACAGCAGCCTTTTTGGACAAACCCTTTTTCATTTCTTGAGAAGCGGCGGGATGACGTTTTCAACGCCGACTATGCCGAGGATTGTCAAAAAGCTTTTTTGAATCGCCAGATGGCCGTCTTTGGGATCATGCCACTCTTCCAAGGTATGGGCCCCTCCGAATTCCCCGCCCAGTCCAATCGTGATTGACGGAATGCCCAGGCTCATCGGCAAATTGGAATCAGTGCTGCTGGGATCGCCAAGCTCAGGGACTTTGCCGATCGCTTCTACAGCTGCGGCCGCAATTTGTACAATCGGCGCATCCGCCGGTTGGCTTGCCGGTGCACGGTTTCCGAACCGCTTGATATCAACAATCAGCCGGTCATCTCCCCAACGTGCATTTTCATCGGTTTCCGCCTTTTTCACAATGTCCACAAATACCGCATCGAGCTTCTCCAATTCCGCTCGGTCATTCGAGCGCAAATCCACTGCCATGGATGCTTCCTGGGCGATTGCGTTGACTGATGTACCGCCAATCACTTCCCCGACGGAAAAAGTGGTCTTCGGATTCGCCGGAGTTTTGAGATCCGCGACTGCACCAATGGCACGGCCCAAAGCATGGGTCGCGCTCGGCGTGCCGAAAGCTGCAAAACTATGGCCGCCTGGCCCTTTGTATGTAACGGTGTACCGGTAACTGCCGGTCGCTTTGTAAATAATGTGGTTGTCGCCTTCACCGTCCAAGGAGACAAACGCATCAATGTCGTCATGTTCCGCGAAAAACGCCTTGACGCCGCGGAGATCCCCGGCCCCTTCTTCCCCTACAGTTCCGCCGAAAATGATGTCGCCGGCATTGGGAATCTCCGCCTCGCCCATCGCCCGTACCACGGCCAGAAGTTCAGCCAGCCCCCGGGTATCGTCTCCGATGCCCGGCGCATGCAGAACGCCGTCCTTTTCCTGCACCGTTGTATCTGTGCCTTCCGGAAAGACCGTATCCAGATGCGCCGACACAAAGATCTTCGGCCCTGCACCGGTTCCCGGCCGGATGCCGAATACATTCCCTTCAGCGTCGCTCTGCACCTCTTGGAGCCCGAGCTCTTCGAGGCGCCGTTTGAACTCTGCAGCACGCGTCTCTTCCTTGAAAGGCGGCGCGGGAATTTCAGTGAGGGCGATCTGTTCGCGAACGGTCTTCCCATGGTCCCCTTCAATGAATGCCAAGCCCTTTTTCACGCTCTCATGTTCGGCGAGCTTGTTGAATGCCTCTTTGATTTCGGTTGAAATGATCGCTTTTTCCATACTGCATCCCCTTCCCCTTTGGCCGGCCGCCCTTTCAACGTTGCTGTCGGGCAGCCGGTTGATTGTTTGTTGTCCCTGCCTTTTACATTAGCGCATCGCTTCCGGAAGCTCAACCCATAGAAAAAAGCCGGCACGCGAATTGCGCACCGGCTTTCTCCATCAATCGATTGTCAAATAACGCACCAGGACAGAACCTGTTTTGGTTTCTCCGTAAACGAGCAGCGGTGCCGGAACGGGTTCTCCGCTGTCCTTGCTGAAGTGGATCGCTTTTTGCATGAATTGCCCCTGTTCATGGGTGTATTCAACGTCCGGAAGCAGCAAGTCCATCTTGCCAAGATTTGAAGATAATTCGCCTCTCAATGGCAAGTGGGAAGGAATATAGATTTCCACATTTCCTGCAAGCGTCTTCGCTTCGACTTTGCGGGCATCCTTGCAGCGGGAAGTGACGACAATATTGCCGTTCAACGATTTCGTTTCTGCTGTCTGGATGTCGCCGTCTACGTAGACGCGGCCGTTCAATGTTTCAGCTTCCAACTCCTTGCCGATCACTTCCTGCACTTGGATGGCGCCGTTCGCCGTCTCAAGTTCCGCTGTCCGGAAACCGACATTTTTCACATCGATTTTGCCATTGGCTGTCTTCACTTTGATGACATCTGCATCAATGCGCTTCAAAGCGAATCCGCCATTGAACAAGCGGGCCGTGATGTGTTCGTAGGATTTTTCCGGAACGTATAGCACCACATTGACCTGGGTCGTTTTCATGTCGCTGATGATGCGCAATTTCTGGTCATCCGCAATAAACACGAACTTGTCCAGAAAGTCTTCTTTCGCCTGCATTTCCGACTCGGAACGGAACGCCTTGACGCTGCATTCTGCGCGGATCGAATCGTCTTGGGACGGGAAGATTTCCAGTTGTCCGTTTGCGATGTCCGCAATGATGTTGCTGATGTTCACGTTCTCCTGGCGGAATGTATGATGGAATTGGTAAGCTTCGCCGAACGGCGTATCGAATTCCATCGTTTTCAGCTTGCTGACCGATGTTTGCATGAATTCCATCATGCGGTCGCTTAACTGGTTCAAATCTTTCGACACATTTTTCGAGAAATCTTTCGTGAAGTCCTTCGACATTCTCTTGACCATGTCTTCCGGACGGAAAAAGCCCCGTTTCCCGCGTTTTTCACGGTAGTCTTCACGGCTGTAGGAATCGCGTGAAGACTGGCTTCCGCCGCCGTCTATCGCTTTCAATAATTCGACTGCTTCTCTTGCTGAGATGGTGCCATTTTCCACCATGTCCAAAATGCGTTCTTTTTCGCTTTGCATGTATTGCGGCCTCCTCATTGTCGGTTTCTTGAAAAGCGGCAGCTAGACATGAACCGATCTGTGTATTCTTCTAATTGATACGTTTCCGGCAGCAAAAAGTTTCACTTCGCCACTTTTTTCCTGCGGGTCGATGCTTTCTTCACGAGCGTTTCCATGCGTGCACGGTCGCGCTCCAGAATCGGGCTCAGATACTTGCCGGTATATGAACCTTTGACAGCCGCAATGTCTTCAGGGGTGCCTGTAGCGACAATTGTGCCGCCTTTGTCGCCCCCTTCCGGCCCCAAGTCGATGATATAATCGGCCGTCTTGATGACATCCAGGTTGTGTTCGATGGTCAGGACGGTATCCCCATTATCGACGAGCCGCTGCAGGACAAGGAGCAGACGAGAAATATCGTCCGCATGGAGCCCGGTTGTCGGCTCATCCAAAATGTAGAACGACTTGCCGTTGGAACGCTTGTGCAGTTCTGATGCCAGTTTAACGCGCTGTGCTTCCCCGCCCGACAACGTTGTTGCCGGCTGGCCGAGGGTGATATAGCCAAGGCCGACATCGACGATCGTCTTTAGCTTGCGGCTGATCTTCGGAATGTTTTCGAAGAAGGAAGACGCATCTTCAACTGTCATTTCCAGGACATCCGAAATGTTCTTATCCTTGTACTTCACTTCGAGTGTTTCCCGGTTATAGCGTTTGCCGTGGCAGACTTCACACGGTACATAGACATCCGGCAGGAAGTGCATTTCTATTTTTATAATACCATCTCCGCGGCATGCTTCACAGCGTCCGCCCTTGACGTTGAAGCTGAAGCGGCCTTTTTTATAGCCGCGCACTTTTGCTTCATTCGTCGTGGCGTAGACGTCGCGGATATCGTCGAACACTCCAGTGTAGGTCGCCGGATTCGAGCGCGGTGTCCGGCCGATCGGCGACTGGTCGATGTCAATGACTTTTTCAAGCGCTTCGATGCCATCGACCGACACGTGCTGTCCTGGCCGTATTTTTGCGCGGTTCAGTTTCTGCGCCAGCGATTTGTAGAGGATTTCGTTGATGAGCGTACTTTTGCCGGATCCCGAAACGCCGGTTACGGCAGTGAACAGCCCGAGCGGAATATCCACGTCCACTTTTTTCAAGTTGTTTTCATTGGCGCCGCGGATCGATATTGTCCGGCCATCGGCCTTTCTGCGCTCTGCCGGCAGCGGGATAAACTTCTTGCCGCTCAAATATTGCCCGGTCAACGATTTCTTGTTTTTCATGACTTTCTCCGGCGTACCGGCTGCGATAATCTCGCCGCCATGGACGCCTGCACCCGGCCCGACATCGATCAAATAATCGGCCGCCATCATAGTGTCTTCATCGTGTTCGACAACGATCAAAGTATTGCCGATATCGCGCATGTTCTTCAGCGTATTGATGAGGCGGTCGTTGTCCCGCTGGTGCAGGCCGATTGACGGCTCATCCAGGATGTACAAGACGCCGGTCAGGCGCGAGCCGATTTGCGTCGCCAGACGGATCCGCTGTGCTTCCCCGCCTGACAAGGTGCCAGACGCGCGGTTCAGCGTCAAGTAGTCGAGGCCGACATTGATCAGGAATCCCAGGCGTTCATTGATTTCCCGGAGGATCATAGCCGCGATCTGCTTGTCTTTTTCAGACAGCTCCAAGCCGCTGAAAAATTGATCGGCTTCCACAATGGAATACTGGGATACTTCTGCGATGTGCAGACCGTTCAATTTGACGGCAAGCGATTCCGGTTTCAGCCGGTAGCCATGGCACGTCGGACATGGCTGTTCGCCCATGTATTTCTCCATCTGTTCACGGATCCAATCAGACGATGTATCCCGGAAACGCCGGTCGACGTTTGAGAGCACGCCTTCAAAATGGATATGGTTGTCCCGGATCTGCCCGTAGTCGTTTTCATAGCGGAAACGGATTTTATCGTTGCCGGATCCATGGAGCAAGATGTGGATATGTTCTTCCGGCAGCTCGTTCATCGCCACATCCATATCGATTTTGTAATGCTTGCAGATCGCTTTTAAGAGCTGCGGGTAATATTGCGAACTTGTCGGCTGCCACGGCACGATGGCCCCCTGGTTCAATGACAGCGTCCAGTCGGGGATGACCAGTTCCGGATCGACCTCCAGCTTATGTCCGATTCCGTCGCATTCCGGGCAAGCGCCGAACGGCGAGTTGAATGAAAACATGCGCGGTTCGAGCTCGCCAATGGAAAACCCGCAGATCGGGCAGGCATGGTGTTCGCTGAACAGCAATTCCTCCTGTTCCATTACATCCACCAGCACCCGGCCGTCGGCGAGGCGCAACGCCGATTCCAGCGAGTCGCTGAGGCGCGGCGCGATGCCTTCTTTCATGATGATACGGTCGATGACCACTTCGATATTGTGTTTTTTGTTTTTGTCCAGATCGATATCGTCGTCCAGGTCGATCAGTTCGCCGTTGATGCGGACACGGACATAGCCCTGCTTTTTGATGTCTTCAAGAAGTTTGGCATGCGTCCCTTTCCGCCCAGCCACGATCGGCGCCAGAATCTGCATCTTGGTACGTTCCGGATAAACCACGAGGCGGTCGACCATCTGCTCGATTGTCTGCGAAGAGATCTCGATGCCGTGGTTCGGACAGATCGGTTTGCCGATGCGGGCGTACATCAAGCGCATATAATCATAGATTTCAGTTACGGTCGCTACTGTGGACCGCGGGTTTTTGCTTGTCGTTTTCTGGTCGATCGAGATGGCAGGCGACAGCCCTTCAATCAAATCGACATCCGGCTTGTCCATTTGCCCTAGGAATTGCCGTGCATAAGAAGACAGCGATTCAACATATCTCCGCTGCCCTTCTGCATATATGGTATCGAACGCGAGCGACGACTTCCCGGAACCCGACAAGCCGGTCATGACGACCAGCTGGTCGCGCGGGATGACGACATCAATATTTTTCAAGTTATGCGCCCGTGCGCCTTGTATGCGTATTTCCTGGTTTTTCAAACCTAATCACCCTTCCGCTTTCAATTCAAGGACTGTATCGCGCAGCTCCGCCGCCCGTTCAAAATCAAGCGCTTTTGCCGCTTCCTTCATTTCTTTTTCGAGCAGCGTGATGAGTTTCACGCGGTCTTCTTTTTTGAGTTTCTTGCCGGCTGCTGCTTTGGAAACATATTCTTCCGCTTCTTCTGCAGCGACCGTTGCCCGGATGACATCCCGGATTTTCTTCTGTATTGTAATCGGCGTGATGCCGTGTTCTTCGTTGTATGCTGCCTGGATGGTCCGGCGGCGGGTTGTTTCGTTGATCGCTTTTTCCATCGAATCGGTCATCCGGTCGGCATACATGATGACGTGGCCGTTGGAATTCCGTGCGGCACGCCCCATCGTTTGGATGAGCGACCGCTCTGAACGCAGGAAGCCTTCCTTATCCGCATCCAGGATGGTGACAAGGGAAACTTCGGGAATATCGAGCCCTTCCCGCAGCAAGTTGATGCCGACCAGTACATCGTAGACGCCCATCCGCAGTTCCCGGATGATTTCAATCCGTTCCAGCGTCTTGATCTCCGAATGCAGGTAATTGACTTTCACGCCGGCTTCTTTCAAGTAAGCGGTCAAGTCTTCCGACATCTTCTTCGTCAGTGTCGTCACGAGCACCCGTTCATTCTGCTCCGTGCGTTGGCGGATCTCGTCCATCAAGTCATCGATCTGCCCTTCAATCGGGCGCACTTCGATGGTCGGGTCCAAGAGTCCCGTCGGCCGGATGATCTGCTCCACCATTTCCGGCGTATGTTCCAGTTCGTATGGACCCGGCGTTGCAGAGACGAACACTGCCTGGTGGATATGTTCTTGGAACTCATCAAACGTCAACGGCCGGTTGTCCATCGCTGATGGCAGGCGGAAGCCATGGTCGACGAGGACTTTCTTGCGCGCCTGGTCCCCGTTGAACATGCCGCGCACCTGCGGCAGCGTCACGTGGCTCTCATCCACGACCAGCAGGAAGTCTTCCGGGAAATAATCGATGAGCGTATAAGGCTGCGCCCCTGCCGGACGGAGCGTCAAATGGCGGGAATAGTTCTCGATTCCGGAACAGAAGCCCATCTCGCGCATCATTTCCAAGTCATAGCGCGTCCGCTGCTCCAGGCGCTGCGCTTCGAGCAGCTTATCTTCTGCCCGCAATTCTTTCAGGCGTTCTTCCAGTTCCACTTCAATGTTTTCGATCGCTTTGACCATCTTGTCTTCGCGCGTAACAAAGTGGGATGCCGGGAAGATGGCGACGTGCTCGCGCTCGCCGATGATTTCGCCGGTCAGGGCGTCCACTTCGCGGATGCGGTCGATTTCGTCGCCGAAAAATTCGACGCGCAGGCAGCGCTCATCGCGTGAAGCCGGGAAGATTTCCACGACATCGCCGCGTACGCGGAACGTTCCGCGGATGAAGTTGATGTCGTTCCGTTCATACTGCACATCGACCAATTTGCGGAGCAGCTGGTTGCGTTCGATTTCCATCCCTTTGCGCAGGGAGACGACGAGTTCCCGGTACTCTTTCGGCGAACCGAGGCCGTAGATGCAGGAGACCGAAGCGATGACGATGACGTCGTCGCGTTCGAACAGTGAACTCGTTGCTGAGTGGCGTAATTTATCGATTTCATCGTTGATGCTGGCATCTTTTTCGATAAAGGTGTCGGATTGCGGCACATAAGCCTCCGGCTGATAATAATCGTAGTAACTGACAAAATACTCCACCGCATTGTCAGGGAAAAATTCCTTGAACTCGCTATAGAGCTGCCCGGCTAATGTTTTATTGTGTGCCATGACGAGCGTCGGCTTTTTCACTTGCTGGATGACGTTTGACATGGTGTAGGTTTTCCCCGTTCCGGTCGCACCAAGCAAAGTCTGGAATTTCTTGCCGTTGATGACGCCTTGGGTCAGTTCGGCAATCGCTGCCGGCTGATCGCCTGCCGGTTCATAGGGTGCTTGCAGGTTGAATTCCTGTTTCATAATAGATGTCCTCCCGTTCGTTCAGTCTCTCTATTTTATCATATGCCCTAAAAAACCCCTAACAAAAAGCGAACGTATGTTTTTCAGTGCTTTTCTTGGCAAAATAAAACCGGATTTCCGGACAAGCGATCCGAATTCCGGCGGAAATATAAAAGGCGCAGTGGACTTTGGGTCCGCTGCGCCTTTTATTGAACACCCCCGATAGGAGCATCTTTATCTATTCATCTTCACGTTTCAATGCTTTTAATTGGTCGCTGTACTTGATAAATGCGTTTCGGTCGTTATTGTCCAGGGCTTCGTCGATGAGGGCCATCAATTGCTCTTCTTGCTGCGAACGGTGTACATGCTTTAGGAAAAGATCGAGATAAATATCGTTCAGCAGTTTTTCCGCTTCAGTCGTTTTCTTTGTCTGGGCCATCGCCTTCATGAAATCAGCATAAGAATAATAGTTTTCCATTCTTCATCACCCCGAATGCTTTTCATTAGTATACAATAAAAAAATTCAAAGGACAATCGTTTTTTGAAAATTCCAATGAATTAGACGTATTAGTTTTCAAGGGGTGTTTTTTCCATGCTCTTTTTCGGTTGTTTCATATGTATTTTCTTCTTGCTTCTGTTTTATAGCGCTTGCTTTTCCAACCGGCTGGTTCAGAACACAGAGCCTCGCGATCTTTCTGTGCCCTTCTTCAGCCGGCGTTTTCAGTTGCGCACCATTTTTTCAGAAAAATTTATATTTTCCATTTTAATGGATTGATTAATCTGATTTTTTCCTTATAATGTTATATATATAGTAAATTTGAGGGGTGTATTTTATTGGGTAGAAAGAATTATCAGCCCTTGTCCTATACGATTTGCAGCAACACGTATGCACTTTTACCGTATGTGGATGGCCATCGGAACTGGACTCGGGTAATTGAAGACCGCAGCGAATTTGTCGTGGAGGAATCGGTCTATAAAATCGTCAGTTCCTCCTGCACATTTTATAGAGGTTCGCTTGAAAGCGCCACACTCTATTCCCAAAAGGCCATCCGGGTCAAACACAAACCGCCGGTCATCATCGGCGAGTATTACGGCAATCCGCTGATTTTCTTTCCGACCCATTCGCCGAAGAACCGCGACTCGGTCTGGCTCAACTTCGATGCCGTCGAACTGATCGACAGCGACGACAGCGGCAAGGGAACCTTGATCCACTTGAGCAACGGCGCTATCGTGCCGCTTGATGTTTCGCCGATCGCCCTTCGGAACCAGCACTCGTTTGCAGGCTCGCTGCGAAGATTTTTCAAAAATGCCCAGCAAGTGCATAAGCACCAAATGGTTTATTTGACGAAGCGCAGATATCCGCCGAGAAAACAGCATCCGATGGATTGATGGAATGGAATACACGAGAGGCAGACTTCAGTCAGCCTCTTTTTTTGTCGTCTTTTCCGTTCATCGCATTTCCCGGTTTGCCATCGCCAGATACATCCGCAGAAGTTCCTCCACCCGGTTGCGCAGCCGCACATTCAGATAGCGCCGATGGTCTTCATAGCCCCCGTGGAAGAAGACGAACTCGGTGAACGTATCGTCGCGTGCGCCCTTGAACATTTTCATATGGTGCTTGCGCATATGGACCTTTGTTTCCTTCAGCTCCTGCTGCACGTGCCGGATCGCCCCTTCCACCAATTCCAGATACGGGCGGTTCAGCTTGAAAGACCCTTTTTCAAATAACAGGCGGTCGCGCTCCAGCACAATCAGCACCATCGGCAAATAAATCGCATTTTCGAAATGGACGATTTCCTCTTGTGAGATCAACGGCATGATTAACACCTCCTCAAAAGGGAACGTTTGTTCTCATTTTTAATTTTACCCTCATTTCTTGAAAATGCAAGAGCCCCCGGCAAATAAAAAAACCTGCGCCGGTTGCAGCACAGGCAGAACATTATTTGATCGAGCGGTAGACCCAGAGCGAGCCGACGAAAAATCCGGAAGAAACCCAGAGGTAAGGCTCGTTCCAAAACCATACCGATACCGAAATCCCGGCAAAGGACAACACAGTGAAGACGCCGGCCAGCATGCGGCTTTGGAGATTGCGCTGGTGTTCGCGCTCCCTGCCATCCCGGTTTTCCAGGTAATGGCGCATGCGCTCCGGTTCTTCCAGGTAATTGATGACTTTCTGAGGGAAGGCGCGCAACGGGCCGGAAGCATTGAGCACCCAGCGAAGGACATCTCCCCGCCCGAATACGCGCTTTTCTTCCTGCTGTGAAGACGCCCATTCAATGACACGCGGCCGTGCAAGCGCCAGCAAGTCGATGCCCGGATCGAGCACGTTGAGCACGCCGACAAAAATGGATGCCGCCCTTCCGAAGAAGGCGAACTCGGCCGGCAGCTGGACGGGCTGTGTGCGCACGATGTTCTGCATGTCCTTGAACAGCCGCTCCACGACAAAGCTGTCCATCTGCATCAATTCGTTCGATTCATAAGCGGCCACCAAGCGGGCGATAGTGTCCGCCAGCAGCTCGCGGTTCGCCTGCGGCAGCAGGAAGCGCAATTCTTCGAGGGCATCGAGCACTTGGTCGTAATTTTTGAAGATGATACCTTCGGCGATCCGCAGCACCGCCTGGGCGTCCTTTTTAGTAATGGTGCCGGTCATCCCGAAATCGATCAGCACAATGGTACCGTCCGGCTTCAGCAAGACATTGCCGCCGTGCGGATCGGCATGGAACTGTCCGCCGTACAGGACTTGTTCAAGAAACAGGATGAACAGGCGCTCCGCAATTTCGTGGCGGTCCAGTTCATGTTTTTCAATAAATGCCAGGTCAGTGATGCGCGCCCCTTCGATCCATTCCATGACCAGCACGCGGCGGGTCGACACTTCATCGAAATAGACCGGAAAACGGATGCCCTCCATCCCGGAAAAGCGGTCCGCAAATGACCGACCGCTCTGCAGCTCCTGGAGAAAATTCAATTCGGCGCCGATGGTTTCGGTCATTTCCCGCATCAATTGCGTAAAATTGATCTGCTTGGACAGCGGCGTGAACGTTTTCATAAACCAGATGACAATGCGCATGGCCTGAAAATCCGCCCGCAGCAGCCGGTCGGTTCCCGGCCGCTGGACTTTCAGTGCGACAATGGTGCCGTCTTTCAATACGCCTTTGTACACTTCCCCGATGGAAGCAGAAGCCACTGCGCTTGCTGACAGCTCGGACAAATAGCTTGTATAAGGAGAATTCCATTCGGATTCAAGCACGGAAACGATTTTTTCCCGCGCCACGGAAGGCACCCGGTCGGTCAGCCCTTCCAGCTCCTCGAGGAACGACGGCGGCATAATGTCTGCACGCGTGGACAGGAACTGTCCCATCTTGATCATCAGCCCGCCCAGTTTCAAGGCAAGCGTCTTGTACTGCTTGGCTTGCTTGGTGACGAGCCGGTTCCACTTCTCCTCGACGAGAGGATTCCAGGCACCGCGGTGGCGCCGTTGGAACAGCGTTGCTTGTGTATAGAATTTAATCGCCATGAAGACGATGCGATAAATACGGATAATCGAGATGCGGTTCATGAATAGGTCTCCTCCTCTCTGCGCTTTATTATAGAGCGGGATAGCGAAATAGTCCAAAAAATGGTATGTTTTCTATGGATGGAACTACATGAAGGGAGCATGGGAATGGACACAATTCATTATGAACAACAAGGTAATCTGGCCTTTATTACGCTCAACCGGCCGGACTCGATGAATGCATTCAATTACGATATGTTGACAGAGCTCGGCCAGGTCGTTGAAGCGATCCGCATCAATCCGGATATCCGGCTGGTGATCTTTACGGGGGCCGGCGAGAAAGCTTTCAGCGTGGGGGCCGACTTGAAAGAGCGGAAGACGCTGACAGAGCAGCATGTCAAACGGAACATCTACAAAATCGGCGAGGTGTTCTCGGCCATCGAAAACTTGCCGCAGCCGACCATCGCCATGATCAACGGTTTTGCGTTCGGAGGCGGAATGGAACTTGCCTTAGCGTGCGATTTCCGCATCATCGCGGATGACACGCTGCTCGGATTGACCGAGACAAGCCTAGCCATCATTCCGGGCGCCGGCGGAACCCAGCGCCTGCCGCGCCTGATCGGCGAAGCCAAAGCCATGGAATTGATTTTGACAGCGCGCCGCCTGAAGCCGGCAGAAGCACTGGACTACGGCTTGGTGACAAAAGTCGCCCCGCGCGCCTCGCTCATCGAAACGACGGGCGAATTCGCCGATTTGATGCTCGCCAATGGGCCGATTGCCTTGCAGCAGGCGAAGTTCGCCATCAAGAATGGCATGAACGCCGATTTGCAGACCGGTCTTCACATCGAACGGAAAGCCTACGAGCTGACCATTCCGACAGAAGACCGCGTCGAAGCGCTCATCGCATTCGGCGAGAAACGGAAACCGGTTTTTAAAGGGAAATAAGCAGCCGCCCAAAGCCACTGTTCGCTAAAGCCAAATCCTAGGAGGGTATTCTATGAAACCGTTAATCGTCTATTACTCCCATTCAGGAAACAACGAAAAATTGGCTCTAGAACTGCGGGACAGAATCGCCTGTGACATGTACGAGATCAAGGAGAAGAAGAAACGGAAAGACCTTTCCATTTTTATCGATTTCCTGGTGAAGCGTAATTCGCGCCTTGCCCCGCTTGATTTTGATCCAAGCGGCTACGGGCCGATCATTTTGCTGGCGCCGATCTGGGCCGGGAAAATCGCTGCGCCGATGCGTACATTCATCAAACAGGAGAAGGATAAACTGACGGATTATTCCTTTATCACCTTATGCAGCGGCGCGGCTGGCCAGCGGGAAAAGATAACTGCTGAACTGGCCGCGCTGACGCCGCATAAACCGGCAGCGGTGGCAGAGCTGTGGGTCAACAACCTGCTCCCTGAAGAACAGCGCAATAAAATCAAATACGCCACCAACTTCCGTGTCCAAAAAGAGCACATGAAGCAATTTGATGACGAGATCCGCTTCTTCATCGAAATGGCGTTGCATACCAAAAAAGAAGGAGCGCCTCTTTGAGGCGTTCCTTTTTTCAATTCTACAGGCAGGTGTTCTCTTCAATTCTTCAATTCTTCAATTCTTCAAAGCAGCCAATCAAGCAGGTTGGCTGCTCAGACTGTAGACAAAGTTTAATTGTGTTGAATAGAGAAGTATAAGCCCGACAGAGCTGGCCACTTCGCTTTCCATGGGCTCGGCTTCAGTCTCCTCGTCACTGAAAAACCATGCTCCTGCAGTGCTGCGCACTTCGTCGCAAAGACTTGGCCTCGCAAGCTTCGGCCAATGTCTTTCCTGCGGTGCCTTAAGCTCGAGCTGGTCCCATAGGAGTCTCGTGGCCAGCCCTGTCGGAAGCGTCACCTGTATCTAAAAGAGACGATTAGGATATTGATTCTGCTTTGACCTACTGAGTGTAAGCCGCTAGCTTCTGGATCCACAACGGAAGGCGGCGACTCCAGCGGGATAGCGAAGTGCCGAAATCCACTCGGA
The DNA here is from genome assembly GCF_042681545.1 of Planococcus chinensis. Taxonomy (NCBI): domain Bacteria; kingdom Bacillati; phylum Bacillota; class Bacilli; order Caryophanales; family Caryophanaceae; genus Planococcus; species Planococcus chinensis. Next base: position 81,804 of record NZ_JBHUFW010000007.1, on the reverse strand, counting down.
CGCCAGTCCGAGTTAGTTCGGCGCAAGCCTGCGGAACGCGTCCGCCTGCAGTGGAGGATCCGTACGGATTCGTCTAAATACATAATTATACTTTTATAGAAAGAAATATACTCTATCTATAAACTCAGCAGCCAATCAAGCGGATTGGCTGCTTTTTTGTTCACTTCTTGCTTGATCCTTTGATAAAATAATTATAAATACCTATTATTAAAAATATTTTTATTCAATAAATTTAATTCGTAGTTCAATTGTATGTCTAAAAAGTGAATTATATGGGTATCTCTCTACTAACTGCACTTGTGGAAAGGCAAAAGTCTGATTTCCCCATCCGCCTAAACATACACAGGAGGTGAAACATGATAACGGCTGAAACGCATGCTCCTTTAAAGATGCCTGTCTGGGCCCTTGGCATTCTGAATGTTCTTGATGGATTGCTGACGTTCTTCGGGCTTACCTTCGGCTTTATCACCGAAGGGAATCCACTGCTCAGCTCGCTCTCGCCTTTTTCCATTTTGTCGATCAAGCTGCTGCTGTCTGTCTGCCTGTTCGCCCTGCTTTTTACACCGTTCATCTTCATCCGCTCCCGCCATTGGCGCTACTTGTTGTTTTCCGCTAACGCTCTCTACTCCATGATCTTGTTCCTGCATGCAGGCTGGCTCGCCCTCATTGTCATCGCCTGAAGACCTGCGCCAGCACGCGCAAAGACGCCCGGCTGCTGCCGGGCGTCTTTTAGTTGGTTTCTATAAATGTTTTTCCATCCATCCGGTAATCTGCTCCAGGCGGACAAAGCGCAAGTTCGGCTTGCCGGTGCGGGAAAGGTTGTGGTCCGCCTCCGGGAAGCGGACGAATTCCGTCTCTTTCCCCATGCTCTTCAGTGTCACATACAGCTGCTCGGACTGTTCGATTGGGCAGCGGTAATCGTTCTCTGAATGGAGGATCAATAACGGGGTGTTGACATCTTTGGCGTATTTCAATGGTGAATGTGCCCATAATTTCTCGACATCGCCCATATCCGCGCCGATCTGCCAGTCGCTGAAATAATAGCCGATGTCCGAAACGCCGAAGAACGATACCCAGTTGGAGATCGAGCGCTGGGTGACAGCCGCTTTGAACCGGTCCGTATGGCCGACGATCCAGTTGGTCATGAATCCGCCGTAGCTGCCGCCGGTGACGCCGAGGCGTTCCGCATCGATCCAGCTGTGTTCATCGATCATTGCTTGGAGCGACGCCATGATGTCTTCGTAATCCGCACCGCCGTAATCGCCGCGCACTGCATCGACGAATTGCTGGCTGTAGCCGTGGCTGCCGCGCGGATTGACATACAGCACCCCGAAACCGCGGGCTGCAAGCAGCTGCATTTCATGGACGAACGTGTTCGCATACATGGCATGCGGACCGCCGTGGATATTGACGACAAGCGGATATTTCCCCCCTTCCGCAAAACCGCGCGGCTTCATGAGCCAGCCGTGTACGTCCCAGTCATTCGCTCCTTTCGCGATGACCGATTCCGGCTGGATCAATTCAGTTTCCTCCAGATAGGTTTTATTGAAAGCAGTCAACGCTTCGCGTTCGCCTGTCGCAATGATCAATTTGTACAATTCACCCGGGTTGACCGGATTGCTGATGGCGGCAACCGCAAAGGTTCCATCCCGTGAAACGTCGTATCCGTAGACATGCTCCATCTCCGGTGACGCCGGATATACCGCGCCGTCAAGCGAAGCGAAATACAGCCGCACATCGCCCATTGCTGACACTTGGAAATACAGGTGATCATCTTTGGTCCAGACGAGCGCAGGGGCAGCTGCCGCCTGCTGGTGGTCGGCAACGACGTAATCGCCAACCGGGGCATCGATGCCTTCTGTCAGGCCGAAGCGTGTTTCGGCACTGATGTCGTACACGTACACTTCCGTGTGCGTAGCATTTTCGAATCGGCGTGTGCTGCCGATAAACGCGATTTTTGTGTCATCGAACGAGAACGCCGCACCGTCGAAATAGCCTTCTTCATCGCCGATCAGGGTTTCCTCTTTTGAATCCGTGTTGTATAAGTAGAGAGGCTGGCGTAATACGAAATCGAGGTTCTCTTCGCGGGTCACGCCGTAGACGAGTTTTTTGCCGTCATGCGAGACAGCTTCAAGCGTGTAATTGAAATCGCCTTCGGTCAGCTGCTCCGTTTCCTTCGTCTCCACATCAACCCATCCGATATGGCGATGCACATCCTGCGGCAGCAAGCCCATGCCGTCCATCTTGTATTTCAGTTTGTTGACAAATACCGGCTCCGGTTTTTTCTTTTCGTCTTTTTCTTCTTTCTCAGAGAACGCTTGGCCACTCTTAACCAGCGCATCAAACCAGATTTTTTTGCCGTCCGGCGACCAGCGGAACGCATTGACGCCCCTTTCGAAATCGGTCAATGCCCGTGCTTCGCCGCCGCTTGCCGGCATGGCGTACAATTGCTTTTTCTCGTCGCGCGTCGAGAGAAACGCCACTTGGCTGCCGTCTTCCGACCATTGCGGTGAAGAAACCCGCTCCTTGCCATGGGTCCATTGCGTAATCTTTCCAGTAGCCAGGTCTCCGTGGAACAGATGCCCTATGTATGTATTTTCTTCTTCATCCATCATCGTCCGGACGAACAGCACCTGCGTGCCGTCCGGCGAAATCTTCGGGTCGGTCACCGATTCCAGAACTGTAAGGTCTTTTATGTCCACCGCTTTTTTTGCCATTTTGATTCCTCCCTAGGAATATATTTCGATTGCCGCAATAGTTGCTCCTCTAACTATAAGGAAAACTGTCGGGCTATTCAATCAAATACGTCCACAAAAGAAAAAACGGCTTAGGCTGCAAGAGCCTAAACCGGATTTATCATCTATTCATGGCCTGGTCTTTCAAAGAACGGCGCAGGATTTTTCCTGTCGTGTTCTTCGGCAGATCTTCAAGGACTTCGAAGTTGCGTGGCACTTTGTATTTCGCCAGATGCTCAGCGCAATAAGTGCGTAGGTCTTCCACCGATACCGATGGGTCTTTCAGGACGACATAGGCATTGACTTCTTCTCCGAAATTCGGATCCGGCAAACCGACAACTGCGGCTTCCAGGATTCCCGGATGGGCGAACAGCACTTCTTCGACTTCACGCGGATAGACGTTATAGCCGCCGACAATGATCATGTCTTTTTTCCGGTCGACGATGAAGAAATAGCCTTCTTCATCGACGCGCGCCAAATCGCCGGTGTAGAGCCAGCCGTCACGGAGCGCTGAAGCGGTTTCTTCCGGCATCTTATAATAGCCTTTCATGACGTTCGGGCCGCGGACGATCAATTCGCCGACTTCACCGACCGGCACTTCTTCGCCCAGCTCGTTGACGACTTTGTTTTCAACATTGACGATGGATGTACCGATTGAACCCGCCTTGCGTTCACGGTCGATCGGGTTGAAGCATGTAACCGGCGATGCTTCGGACAAACCATAGCCTTCAGAGATGCGGACATTGAACTTGTCCTCAAAGTTATGGAGCAATGCAACCGGCATTGCGGAGCCTCCGGAAATCGCCAGGCGCACGGATGCGAAATCTTCCGGCTGAGCTTCCGGGAACTGGTACATGAAATTGAACATGGTCGGCACGCCGGCAAACACGGTGGCCCCTTGCGACTTGATGGCTTCGAACACTTCTTTTGGATTGAAGCGCGGAACCAGGATGATCGTCGCTCCCATCAAAAGCGGCGCATTGACGACTACGGTCAGCGCGAAAACGTGGAAGACCGGCAAGGTCGCAACAATCCGGTCATCTTCTCGCATCTGCAAGTAAACGCCGACGTCGCGTGCATTCGAATAAAGATTCGCATGCGTCAGCATCGCGCCTTTCGGCTTCCCGGTGGTTCCGGAGGTGTAAAGGATGACCGCTACATCATCATCCGCTACTGCTACCGCTTGTTCGACAGCCGGAGAAGCCATCAACAGGCGCGTGAACGAATGGACTTTCGGCTTGACGGCATCCGGCAGCTGCGCCATTTTTTCGGCAGCCGAAGGATCGGTTTCACAGATGATGTAAGCGCCGACATTCGGCAGCGCACCATGCGCTTTTTCGACGAGCGGCAACAGCATGTCCAGCGCAATGACCGCTTTGGCATCGCTGTCTTTGACTATGTAAGCGATTTCATCCGGTGTATAGATAGGGTTGATCGGTACGGCTGTCGCCCCTACGCGCATCGTAGCGTATAAAGCGATCATAAAATGCGGCGTGTTGCCAAGCAGAAATGCCACATGGTCCCCTTTTTGTACCCCAAGGTCCTGCAGTGCGCCGGCGAATTTTGCGACCGATCCGTCAAATTCCCCGTAAGACGTATCTTTCCCCATAAAGTGGTATGCGGTTTTACCCGGATTCTGTTGTGAAATTTCATGAACACGGTTAACTAGAGTCATCTTCCATCCCTCTTTCGTATTGAATGAATCCTCATTCATAATTGGCGCTGTTTTCATTATAAAATAAATGTTCAGACAATACAACAAGCACCGTAAAATTTACGATGCTTGCAGATGGTCGATATAGCGCCAGCGGATAAGGAAAAAATAAAGGATTTGAGCCACTGTAAAGCCGCTCAATACCACTACCATCTCCCCCAGGATTGACAGTTCCGCGAATTCGTCCCACACCACTTGGAGCGAGACAAAGGCGAATGTACTGTGCAGGAGCGCCAGGCCCCAGGGCAGGAAAAATTGGGGGATCAGCTGGCGGTTGACGATTTTGCGCAGTTCCTTGTCGGTCATGCCGAGGCGGACGAGCAGCGCATATTGCTTCCGGTCACGCTCGAGGCCGGTATACAGTTTAAAGTAGATGAAACTGCCTGCTGCCAGCAAAAAGACGGCAGCGACCATCACGCCGATAAACAGCAAGATGGCAAAGGATGATTTGAAGAGCCGGTAATCTTCCCCGGGATTGACAAAAAAGAAATTCAATCCGGTGAAGTTGCCCTCTTCGACCGCCCTGTCCATCATGGCGGTCAATTCATCGCCGACAAGGACCGTCTTATCCCATTCCGGAATATCGAAAGCATAATAGGTGAACGTCGATTCGCCATCGCCGAAACCGGAAAGCGGCTTATTGATGGCCGCGTAGTCGAGGTCATTGACCACGATGCTGTTGAAGTTCACCGTATTGACCGGCAGCATGACGTGCGGATACACCTCGTCAATCGACAAGGCGATATCGCTTTCCATCAGGACCGTGTCCGTGCGGCTTTCGCCCAATTCCTTCAGCGACTCTTTCGAATACGGGATGAAGAGTCCTTTGCCCCGTTCGGGCGATACTGGATCAAAGCCGAGTGTCACAGCGAGGCGGTTGAAGTCTGATGCCCGTACAATGTCGACATCATTGCCGGTCATGGTGGAGGTCTGGCGTTTGATGATCAGCGGAACCAGGTCATAAGACAGCCCTTTTTCTTCCAGCTCGGAAATAAGGGATTCGACATGCTGCTGTTCCTCGTCATTTCCGCTGAACGAAATGTAGATCAGCCCGAGCGGATTGGATTCCCGGAAATCTCCCGTGTACGACATGAACGAAGCCAGCGTTCCCACTGTCAGAAATGCCACAGTCGATACGATGGTGACAATGAAAAACATCTGGGCGCTGTCTTTTAGCTTCACTGACGCTTCAGCAAGCGAGACGAGGCGCGTTTTATGCCAGTACACCCCTTTTTTCCGCTTGTACAGGTTCAGCAGTGTATGGATGGAATGCGTGAAAAACAGATAAGTCCCAAGCGTCGCGAGCGGCGGAATGATGACTGCCATCGTATAGACCGTTTCGTCGGTGACAATTGCCGCCAGCCCATAAGCTATCGCCAACAACAGAAAGCCTAGCGCCGACAGCCATTTGGATGCCGGGGTCACTTCTTCGGTTTTCCAATAGCCCTGAAGCAGATCCAGAATCCCTTTAGTGCGGACAAATGCCACACTGATGATGGAAATAATGATGAACAGGCTCGCAAAAGCGCCGATTGTCAGCGCAAACGGCTTCCACGATACATAAAGCGGCAAGGATTCCAATTGCATGATTTCCCGGCCAATCATGAAAAAGAACTTCGAGAAAGCGAAGCCGAGCACGATGCCGGCAACCGTTGAGACCGTGCCGAGAATCATCGTCTCAAAAAAGACGAGTTTGTTCAGCTGTTTTTTCGTCATGCCCAAGTGCATCAGGATGCCAAACTCTTTCGAGCGGGCCTGCAAAAAGGCGCTCATCGAATAAAACAAAAAGAATAGCGTGAAAATATATAGTACGACTTCTGCGATGAACATGCCGCGCACAGCCAGCTGCTGCAGCCCGTCCTCTTCAAACAAGGGATGGAAGATGAACATCGAATACACAAAAAACACCATCACCGAGAAGACGCTCGCCAAAAAGAACGCGGCATAGCTTCTGCGGTTGCGGAAGACATTACGGTAAGCGAGTTGCCGAAAGGTCATTCACGTTCCCTCCCAGCAAGGATAAGACATTCAAGATTTTCTGGTAGAATGTCTGGCGGACATCGCCGCCGTAGATTTCATTGAAAAATTCGCCGTCCTTGATGAACAGCACCCGGTCGCAATAGCTTGCGGCAATCGGGTCATGTGTCACCATGACGATGGTCGCGCCTTCTTTGCTGACTCCTGACAGCAATTCCATGACGTCCCGGGAGGCCTTTGAATCTAGGTTCCCGGTCGGTTCGTCGGCCAAAATGATTGCCGGCTGGTGGATCAGGGCACGGCCGATTGCCGTGCGCTGCGCTTCCCCTCCCGATATCTCATTCGGGCGCTTGTGGAGCAGCGGCACCAATCCGAGCTTCTGCGCAAGGTTCAGTACACGCGCGGCCATCTCATCCGTCGGCACATAATCGAGCGTGAGCGGCAGCACCATGTTTTCCTCGACCGTCAGCATCTGCAGAAGATTGAAGTCCTGGAAAATGAAGCCGAGCTTCCGGCGCCTGAACAGCGCCAAGTCGTTTTTGCCAAGCCGGTGGGGATCGACGCCATCGATCAGAATCTCTCCGGCCGTCAGGCTGTCAATGGTGGAAATCACATTCAAAAGCGTCGTCTTTCCGCTCCCGGAAGGCCCCATGACTGCCAGGAATTCGCCTTGTTCCACTTCAAAGCTCAATTGGTTAAGCGCCCGGTGCGTCACTTTCCCCTCGTACACCTTGGTCACTTCGTCTATTTTCAATAACGGCATGTTCTTCTCCCCCTGATGCGGTGTCTTGGTTGCGGAACAGGACGGATACCGTTGTCCCTTTTCCATCTTCTGAAGAAATGGACAGTTGATGCCCTAATTTCACGCAGACTTCTTTGGCCAGATACAAGCCCATGCCGGTCGACTCGCCAGTCTTGCGGCCATTTTCCCCGGTGAAGAACGCTTTGGTCACGCGCGGCAGATCGGATGCCGGGATGCCAATGCCTTCATCGCGGATCGAGAGCAATGCACTTCCCTCATGGCATTCCGCTTTGATCAGCACTTTCTTGTCCGGTTCAAACGTATATTTGAGCGCATTGGTCAGCAGCTGCCCCAGAATGAACTTCATCCACTTCCGGTCCGTCGCCACTACATACTGTCCGTCTACATCAATTTCCGGATACACGCGCTTGGAAATGAACAGGCGCTTGTTTTCATTGACCACCTCCGAGACAATCCCCCGCAGCTCCACTTTTTCGATATGCATGTCTTCCTCGAACGTATCAAGGCGGGCGTTCATCAACACGGTATCGAGCCCTGCTTTTAGACGGTCGACTTCTTCACGCACACTGTTTTTATCCAGTTCACCCGGTTCCTGCAAGAGGAGCTGCATAACCGACAGCGGCGTCTTCATCTGGTGGACCCATTGGTTCATGAATTGAAGGTGGCGCTTTTGCGAGGCATACAGCGCCTGTGCTTCGTTCTGGTAGAGCCGGTAGATTTCCTGAAGGTACTTTTCAGCTTGCAGTTCTTCGGGCGCTTTGCCTTCGCGTTGCAGCGCATGCTCCATCGTCTCCGGCATTGTCAGGATTTTTTGGTAGTAGCGGTAGCGTTTGGTGAATCTCGCAGCGAGGAAAAGCATCACGAGGACAGTGCTGATGACGAACGAGTAGATGGCTGTGTCCAGGTTGCGGAATCCGTCCAGCCAGTAAAGCGCCATGATAAATGCGACAAGCCCGGCCTGGAAGACGATGAAGGCCGCATGTTCTTTGAAAAACAAACGCAGCATTACAGTTCCTCCTCAGCGATCAGCAGCCGGTACCCGGAGCCGCGGACTGTTTCAATGACCGACTGGACACCGTAATCCGCCAACTTTTTCCGGACGCGCGTCATATTGACATTCAACGTATTTTCATCCACAAAGGTCTGATCATCCCATAGCTCTTCCAGCAATTGCTCCCGCGTGACCACTTTCGGGTAATGGGCGAGCAGCAGTTCCATAATCGTGCATTCCTTTTTCTGCAGCGGAATGGTGTCCGTTTTCACCTGAAGTTCCATGCGTTCCAAGAAAAGAATCAGGCGCCCCGCTTTCACTGAACGCTCTTCCTGCTTCGGCGCATACTCCCCGTATGCCCGGCGCAAATGGCTCTTTATTTTTGCAAGGACGATTTCGTAATGGAAAGGTTTCGTGATGAAATCGTCCCCGCCGTTTTCAAGTGCGAAAACCTGGTCCATCTCGCCGGAACGGGCGGAGATGAACAGGATCGGGCATGTCGACAGCTGGCGCAGCTGGCGGCACCAATAATAGCCGTCATAGGAGGGCAGGTTGATGTCGAGCAGCACCATATGGGGATCAAACGCTTCGAATTCTTCCAGAATCCGATCAAAGTCTTTAGCGGTCTCCACTTCGTAATGGTATTTGCGCAGCGTTTCCGCCAGCATGGCCGCAATCTTCAAATCGTCTTCCACGATGAATATCCGTCTGTTTGCCATATCGGTTCCCCCTTCCTGTTTTCCTTCCATTCTAACAAAAGAGCCTGCTCATTAGCAGGCTCTTCACTAATTCTTAATAAATTAATTTGAGGAACTCTTCTTTCGTGATGCCGCCGAGATATTTCGGAATATCGAATCCGCTGATCGCTTCATCAAGCGCAGCGCGCTCGTACTTGACGCCTGTGATGGCCTCCTCGATTTCCGAGACATCGCCCACGCCGAAAAAGTCGCCGTAGATGCTGGCATCCTGGACAGTGCCGTTCTCGACCTGAAGACGGACATCGATACCGCCGACCGGGAAGCGGTGCGAATGCTTGACATTGAACTTCGGCGATTTGCCGTAATTCCAGTCCCAGTTGCCGTAGCGCTCTTTTGAAATTTCATGGATGCCGGCCCAATCCTGCTCCGTCAATTCATAATACCGGACGTTTTCTTCGCCATCAAAAATCGAATGCAGGATGGCAGAACGGAATTCCGTAACAGACATCGGGTTCTCAAGAAACTCGGAAATGTTCGCGACGCGGCTGCGGATCGACTTGATGCCTTTCGACTCGATTTTTTCCTTGCTGACTTTTAGCGCCGATACAACGGCCTCCACTTCGGTATCAAACAGCAGCGTTCCATGGCTGTACATGCGTCCGCGCGTCGAGAATTGCGCGTTGCCCGAAATCTTCCGGCCTTCCGCCATCAAGTCGTTGCGGCCCGAAAGCTCAGCGTTGACGCCTAGGCTTTGAAGCGCTTGAACCACCGGCTCGGTGAACTTGCGGAAATTGCGGAAGCTGTTGCCGTCATCTATGGTAATAAAGCTGTAGTTCAGGTTGCCGTGGTCATGGTAGACCGCACCGCCGCCGGAAAGCCGGCGCACGACATGGATACCGTTAGAATCCACATAATCCGTATTGATCTCCTCTGCTGTGTTCTGGTTCTTGCCGATGATGATGGAAGGCTCATTGATATAGAACAGCAGGAACGGATCTTTCTCAACATCCATATTCTTCAATAAATATTCTTCGATGGCCAAATTGATGCGCGGGTCAGTAATGCCGTTATTGTCTACGAAATACATGATTTCTCTCCTTTTACGTACGGTTCTTCCTCTATTTTAACGGATAATTTGAAAAAGTTCACGGTTAAGGGTTGACGGATCGAAACTGTTATAATACACTTCTATAAACACCAACAGTACTATAACAAAAAGGAGTGGAGAAAATGATTGAAAATGTCGTAGAATTTTTCAAAAACCTGCCCCCTAAACAATGTACAACTTGTGGAGAAAAAATCGATGAACAGCATGAATGCTACGGAAGCCAATGTGATTCCTGCAATAATCTCTAAATAACGAAAGCCGCCTGTGGGATTCACGGGCGGCTTTCAGCTTGTTGAGAAAGATATAAATTTCCAGTCTTTTACTTCGTAAACCGATATTCCGCAAAACAGCTGCGCTTGCCGCGGGCTTGCGCCGAGCCAACTCGGGCTATGCGCCCGAGTGGATCTCGGCACTACGCTATTCCCGCAGGCGTCTCCGCTGTTTTGCTCCATATCTCAGAGATTTCTTATGAACCGGGTCCTAACTTGAACCTTTCTTTTTTAGAGAGCCTATCTAGCGCCGGCGCGTCCACGGGCTGGGCGAAGCCAGGAGACGAGTGTTCTTCTCGGCTCCTGGCGGGAGCCATGCCCAAAGCAGCCGAAGCGGTATATAGTTTGTTTCTTTTATTAACATATTCAAGAATTTTTCCAATAGCAAGAAAGCCGCCCATAGAACCATGGGCGGCTTTCTTTTGCATTCATTTAATGTCCGGTATGTTCTTCGACGTTTTTCATGCCTTCAGTGTCATCGCTGTCATCCGGAACGATTGATGCCGGGTCCGGATTTCCGACCGTCACTTCCTGTTTCGGCATGGCGTGCATCAAACGGGCGGTGGTGTGGGCCTGGATAAAATACAGGCCTTCTCCAAGTTCCGCTTCCGCTTCATAAACGCCGTCTTTTGTATGTTTCGCTTCGATCATTTCTGCGCCGTTGCGGTTTCCTGATTCCCAAACCTCAAAAATCACTTCGTCCGCGTCTTCCACAGTTTCTTCACCTTGCATGACGGAAGCCGACAAAAGCGTCGGCTCTTCAGCCTCGACTTTTTCCGGCGTCAAGATTTCCACTGTCAGCGGCTCGATGTTCCCGCTGCTAGCCGTCCCGCTTTCTTCGTTTCCACAGGCAGCGAGCAAGAGAAATACCAGCATCAACAGTGTCAGCTGTTTCATTTTCAAGGTCGTCTCCGCCCCTTCTTTTTCTGCCCGAGCTTTATTCAGCCAGTTTTCTCAATACCACGTCTGCCAATCCATCGATGAACAATGGCTGGACATTCGGCATTTCTGGGCGTCTGTATGTGGCGCCGATTTCATCGCATACCACTTTGCATTCATAATCATTATCAAACAGCACTTCCAGGTGATCCGCTACAAAGCCGACTGGCGTATAGACGAATGATGTATAGCCTTTTTGCTCGAACAGGTCGCGCGTCAAATCCTGCACGTCCGGCCCGATCCAAGGTTCCGGTGTCTGGCCGGCACTCTGCCAGCCGACTTCGTAGTTTTCAACGCCGGCTGCAGCTGCGATCAAGTCTGCTGTTTCCTTCAATTGATCCGGATAAGGGTCGCCATTGGCAATGATTTTCTCCGGCAAGGAGTGTGCAGAAACGATCAGGCACGATTTCGCACGCTCTTCGTCGCTCATTTCCGCAAACGCTGCACTTACTTTTTCGCTCCAATATTGGATGAACTTCGGCTCTTGGTACCAGCTTTCGACTGAAGTCAAGCGAATGCCCGCTTTTTCAGCCGCTTCAGCTGCACGTCCGTTATAGGACTTCACAGAGAACGTTGAAAAATGCGGTGCAAGGACGATTGATACAGCTTCTGTGATGCCGTCGCGGTGCATCGCTTCCACGCCGTCTTCGACAAATGGTTCGATGTGCTTCAAGCCCAAATAAACTTTGAACTCGATGTCATCCTGCACTTCGTTCAGGCGCGCTCCCAGGGCATCTGCCTGGTCTTGCGTGATTTTTGCCAGCGGCGACAATCCGCCGATCGCTTTATAGCGGCTCTTCAAATCTTCCAGACTTTCTTCGCTCGGCTTTCTGCCGCGCCGGATGTGTGTGTAATAACGTTCAATATCCGCTTCTTCGTAAGGCGTTCCATACGCCATCACCAATAAACCCATTGTCTTCTTCAAAGAAATCACCTCATAGGAATAGTTGTTGTTCGTCACTTGCCTGCTTTATGAGCAGCGCTGTATTCATGTACAAACGAAGTCAGGCGTTTCAGCGTATCCGGATTCACTTCCGGGAAAACTCCGTGCCCAAGATTGAAGATATAGCCGTCCTGCTGCATGCCCATGTCCAAGATCGCTTTCACGCGCTCTTCGATGATCGGCCAGTCCGCCAATAAATAAGATGGATCGAAATTGCCCTGCAAAGTTTTCGTCAAGCCCATTGCGCGCGCTTCGGAAATCGGCAGGCGCCAGTCGAGGCCGACTACGTCCACCGGAAGGTCATGCCATTCTTTCGCAAGATGGCTTGCGCCCACGCCGAAGATGATAAGCGGCACACCTTCTGTGCGGAGTTCCGCAAAAATCCGCTCCATGACCGGTTTGATGAAGATGCGGTAGTCTTCCACGTTCAATGCCCCGACCCATGAATCGAAGATCTGGATCACTTTGGCGCCTGCTTTGATCTGGGCTTTCACATAAGGGATGATGGTATCGGCTAGCTTGTCCATCAGCGCAAACCACATTTGCGGCTGTGACACCATCATCGCTTTTGTCTTGTTATAGCTCTTGGAAGGGCCGCCTTCAATCATGTAGCTCGCCAATGTAAACGGTGCACCGGAAAATCCGATCAATGGCACATTCAATTGTTCCTGTGTCAGGATGCGGATCGTCTCAAGCACGAACGGCACATCCTGCTCCGGATTGATCTCGCCGAGGCGTTCGATATCCGCCATCGTGCGGATCGGGTTATCGATGACCGGGCCGATGCCCGCTTTGATTTTCACATCCACGCCGATTGCCGGGAGCGGTGTCACGATGTCTTTGTACAGGACCGCCGCATCGACGTTGTACTGGTCGACCGGCAATTTCGTGACGTAGGCACAAAGCTCCGGCTGGTGGGTAATTTCCTCGAGGGAATATTTTTCTTTGATCTTCCGGTATTCAGGCTGCGAACGGCCAGCTTGGCGCATATACCAAGCAGGTACATGGTCGGTCTTTTCCCCGCGCGCCGCCCTCAAAAACGTATCATTGAATTGTGTCATTTCGTTATACATCCTTTCGATTCTTCTCATAAATCGTTCTATATCCGTATTTACTATAGACGCTCCGCATCCTATTGTATAGAATCCTTCTGCAAATGTCATAAATTAGACGCTTCTCACTTCACGCGTTTGCCATTTTGTGTTTCAAGCATTTTTTATAAGGGAAGGCTATATAATGAGAGACTTGTTGAGGAGGAATTCAAATGAACTTATTTATGACCACTGGAACGTACGATTTTATGAAAAAAATGCGCGAAAAGCACCCGGATGAAACGATGGTGCTGATGCAGGGCGAAAACACCACTCTCCTGCTGCATGAAACTGAAGGGAAAAGCATTTTTCAGACGCCGCGGCGCTATGAAGTTGTCGACGGTACCGGGACATTCAAGGAAAAAGGCTTTTTTGTCTTCAATAATATTCCGGTGACTGATGAAGGCCGACCGATTTTCGAGCACCGCTTCAAAAACCGTGCAGGCGCGATCGAGAACGAACCGGGCTATGTCGCTTTCCGGGTCTTGCGCCCGTTGGATTCCGACACTTACGTGGTATTGACCGAATGGGAATCCCCCGCTTTCTTCGAAAAGTGGAAAGAATCCCAGGCTTTCGCCAAAGCCCATTCAAATTCCGATGAAGCCCCGGCTGAAAAGCGCCAGCACATCTTCTCCGGCGCCTCGTATATCACGACCTATAAAGCAAAACCGGAAGAATGAAAATCCAGGCAGCCTTGAAAAAGGTTGCCTGCATTTTTAGATAGGAGGTTCCGCTTTGGTTTTCGTTTATTTTATTCTTGCCGCTGCAGTCACCGTTTTTGCCGCGATCAAACTATCGCAATACGCGGACGTCATCAGCGAGAAAACAGCAATGGGCGGCATGATGGTGGGTACGCTCCTGCTGGCAGGTGCTACATCGCTCCCTGAAATCTCCACCAGCATCTCCGCAGCCGCAATCGGCAATGCCGATATCGCGGTCGGCAACATGGTCGGATCCAATTTGTTCAATTTATTCATCTTGGCGATGTTCGACTTCCTGCTGCGACGCCGCCGCATTCTGGAGACCGCTTCCCGCGACCATGTGTATACCGCTTTGCTGGGCCTGTTGTTGACGGTGCTGGTCATCACGGCATTATGGCTGCGGATTGACGCATCGATCCTGGGAATCGGACTGGATGCGCTGATCATCGGGGCCGCCTACATCCTAGGCATGGTCCTCATCAACCGGCTGCCCAAGTCACAGCCCGAAGCGAACGTTGAAGTGCCCGAGACCGAACCGCGGAATCCGACCGCCGACCTGTCGGCAAAAGCGGCTCTTGCCCGCTTTGTGGTTGCCGCTATCATCATTCTCGGTGCCGGGACGGCCTTGTCGGTGCTCGGCGACCAAATCGCAATCATCACCGGCATCGGCTCGAGCTTTATCGGCAGCTTTTTGATTGCCGCTACGACTTCCCTGCCGGAAGCCATTTCCGTATTTGTCGCTTTGCGTCTCAGCAACGTCAATATGGCTGTCGGTGCCATTTTCGGCAGCAACGTCTTCAACATGATCATCCTGGCGCTGTCCGATCCTGTCTATACAGCGGGCCCCATCCTGTCGGCGGTATCCGGATCGCATATGATCATCGCAGTTGGCGTGTTCTTCATGACGATCCTGGCTCTTTTCTCGCTCGTCCAGAGAAAAACGATGTCAACCTTGACCTATTCGCTGCCGTCAATTGTGATCATTCTTATCTACTTTGTCGCTTCCTACCTGAATTTCACCTACTAAAAGGGCCAAGCGGCTCTTTTTTTGTGCTATCCTTTATTTATTCAGGATTTTAGGAATTGAAAGGGGTTTATCGAATGTTGGAAAAAATCTACGCAGAGTTAGATACAAGCTATGAAGAAATGGTGGACATCCGCAGGCATTTGCATATGCATCCGGAACCTTCCTTCAAAGAAACGAAAACCGCCTACTACATACGGCATTATTACGAACAGCTCGGTGTAGAGGTCAAACACGGCGTCGGCGGAAATGGGGTCGTTGCCACAATCCGCGGCAGCAAGCCCGGCAAGACCGTAGCACTCCGCGCAGACTTCGACGCATTGTCGATCGATGACCAAAAAGAGGTCCCTTACAAATCGACTGTCCCGGGCGTTATGCATGCCTGCGGCCATGACGGCCATACCGCCACCCTTCTGGTGCTTGGAAAAACCCTGCACATGATGCGCCATGAACTGGCCGGCACATACGTGCTGATCCACCAGCATGCTGAAGAAATCGCTCCGGGCGGAGCACAGGCGATGATCGAAGCGGGGGCGCTTGATGGTGTCGACGTCATTTTCGGCACGCATCTCTGGTCCACTTCCCCTTACGGCCGCATCGATTACCGCGTCGGACCGTTCATGGCGGCAGCTGACGCATTCGACATTCAAATCCAGGGGCGCGGCGGCCACGGCGCAAACCCGCACGAAACCAAAGACGCTGTTGTGATCGGCTCACAGCTTGTGACGAACCTGCAGCAATTGGTCGCACGCCGAGTGGATCCTCTCGAATCAGCCGTCCTTTCTGTCACATCGTTCGTTGCCGAAAATCCCTACAACATCATCGCTGATCAAGCGAAGCTGTCGGGCACCGTGCGCACTTTCACGGAAGAAAACCGCAATCTGATGGAGCAGGAAATGAAGCGCGTCG
The DNA here is from genome assembly GCF_042681545.1 of Planococcus chinensis. Taxonomy (NCBI): domain Bacteria; kingdom Bacillati; phylum Bacillota; class Bacilli; order Caryophanales; family Caryophanaceae; genus Planococcus; species Planococcus chinensis. Next base: position 65,942 of record NZ_JBHUFW010000007.1, on the reverse strand, counting down.
TTGACGGCACAAGCCTTGCAACGGACAGCAGCGCCGAGTTCAAATTCACACGCGGCTATCCGGCGGTAGTCAATCACGAAAAAGAGACCTTGTATTTGAGAGACATCGCAGCGAATGTACCAGGCGTCACCGAAGTATACGACGCTCCCCCGCAAATGGGCGGAGAAGATTTCGCTTACTATCTCCAAAAAGTACCGGGTACCTTCTTCTTTACAGGAGCACAGCCGGACGGTGAAGGATTCCCCCACCACCATCCGAAATTCGATTTCAAGGAAGAAGCGATGCTGATCGCTGCCAAAACCTTAGCAGCAGCTGCCATCAATTATCAGGAATAAAAAAGGAAAGCCCTTCGCATCAAGTGCGAAGGGCTTTTGCTGCTTGTTGAGGAAGATAGAAATTCCTTATCTTTTATAATGAAAAATCAAATTGACGACACGAGCTCTCAACTTATCAAGAGCTATTTAGCGCCGGCCCGTCCATGGGCTAGGCGAAGCTATGAGACGAGTGCCCTTCTCGGCTCATAGCGTAAGCCAAAGAGGTGCACAAAAGATTTTGGGCACCTCTTTTGCGACGAGCTTGCGCAGGAGCAATGCTCTTCCTGTTTCGAAGCTAGCGTAGCGATGCAGAAACAATGGTCTTTGCCCTTCCCTAAGCGACCGAAGCGGTGTAAAAAGTTGATCTTCTTTTATTAACCAATTTATAAAATGTTTCTCGACATTCTAGAAAACCCTTCACATTGAGTGCGAAGGGCTTTCTTCATTTCCGTTTTTTAGCGGAAGCGATTGTCACGGCAGAAACTGCAAGGACCGCTGCTATAATAATCAACGCAACCAAGGGCTCCCCTGCTGCGAATGAAGCTGCTCCAACGAGCAAGGCCTGAAGGACCTGCAACAGCAGGACAAGTTTCCTTACTGCCTGCTGCCTGCTGAAACGGCTCAGCGGGAACAGGTTGTCCATGCGGAAATACTGGGTCTGGTTCAGCCCCTGCCAGATCTGGATTGACGAGGCAAAGGCCAGTGCGGCTGCAAAGATCACTGCGGCAACCGGGAACGGGATTAGCCACACACCCGCCATGGAAATCACGGTGAGTCGCACCCAGAGATAGAACATTTCATCAGACCGAATGAACGTGCGCCAGACCAGATAATAATGGGCATTCTCCGGGCCTTTCCCGATGAATTTATACACCCAGTCCAGCCAGCGGCGCTCTTTGATCTTCCCTTTCAGATGAGGCACGTCGGTGAAATAATTGGCAAACTGATAAAAGCGCAGCATGCGGTTCTCCTCGAGCCCGATAAAGTGCTCATACGGAAACGGCTTGCCTGCCGCCTGCTGTTTCACCCACCTGCCATATAGAATGATGGCAAACAGCACCACAACGGCGATCACCAATTGGCCAATGACATACAAATATACAAAACCAAGGACAAGCGCAAAGCGGACAAGGCGGTCCAGCCACGCGTCGCGACCGGCGCGCGCTTTCCGGAACGCGTATTCCGTCTGGATGCTCCACCACTTCAATAGAAGGAGCAGAATCGGCAGACCGATCAAAAGTGACGACGGCAGCCCGTAAAGCGCATTGACCATCGGCAGCGAAACGATGAACGCCACGACCGGCAGAAGCAGCTGCGAGAAAAACGACCATTTCAAAGCCGGGTTCACATATTCATCGAGTTTGCTTTCGAGCGGCAGGAAATAAACCATATCCGCCGCTTTCAATAAGGACGACGGCGGGCTATAAGCGAGCAGCAGGCCGAATACCACAGCCAACAGCCAGGCGCCCGGAAAACCGGGCGGGACATTCTGGACCCAGTTGCTGTATGCATAGCCTGCCGCGCCAATGGCAAACAGCATGACGACCGCGATATGGCCAGTGACGATATATTTCATGTAATTTTGGACTTCTATAGTATATTTTTGGAGGCGACTGGACCACACTTCATGCAAGTTCTTCATTTGCAGCATCCTCAGTCATGGCAATATACAAATCATCCAGTGAAGCATCCGGCATCGCAAACGCTTTCCGGAGGTCATTCATTGTGCCCATCGCCCGCACCCGTCCGTTGTGGAGCAGGATGATGCGGTCGCAATAGCGCTCGGCAGTCGACAGGATATGGGTCGACATCAGCACCGAGGCCCCTTTTTTCTTTTGCTGTTCCATCTGGTCCAGCAGCGACTTGATGCCGAGCGGATCGAGCCCGACAAACGGTTCATCGATGATGTACAGTGCCGGGTTGATCAAGAACGCACTCATGATCATCACTTTTTGGCGCATCCCTTTAGAAAAGTGCGACGGGAACCAATTCAGCCGTTTTTCCATGCGGAATTCCTTCAACAGTTCAGCAGAACGCTTCTCGAACACCGCCGGTTCGATATTGTAGGCCATCGCCGTCAATTCCAGATGCTCGCGCAAAGTCAGTTCTTCATACAGAACCGGTGTCTCGGGTATGTAAGAAAACGAAGACCTGTATGCATCCATGTCTTCTTCGAATGTTTTGCCGTTCAGCCGGATTTCCCCGGACTGCGGCTGCATCAACCCGATGATGTGTTTGATCGTCGTACTCTTTCCGGCCCCGTTCAAGCCGATCAAGCCGACCAGTTCCCCTTTTTTGATAGAAAATGTCACGTCTTGCAGGACCGGTTTCCGTGTATAGCCCCCTGTCAGCGACTGGACTTCTAAAATTGCCAATCTCAACACCTCTTTCTCTTCGTTCATTGTATCAAATGTGGCGGATGATTTCTTTTCTGAAAATTATATATGGTAAACTGGAAAAAATGGAAAGGATGATGAAAATGAAGGATTGTATTTTCTGCAAGATCATAGCTGGCGATATTCCAAGCGTTAAGATTTATGAAGATGAACATGTCTATGCATTCATGGATATCATGCCGCTCTCCAAAGGGCATACATTGCTTGTTCCGAAAACCCACCGTGAATTTGTCTATGATCTTTCGCCCGCTGAAGCAGCCAACCTGTTCAGTGCGGCACCAAAAATCGCATCGGCCATAAACGAGACATTCCAGCCCGAAGGCATGAACCTGCTCAATAACAACGGTGCCAAGGCCGGACAGAGCGTCTTTCATTTCCACCTGCATTTCATCCCGCGCTACGGCGAAACAGACGGCTTTGGTGCAAAGTGGATGACGAAGGAAAAAGAGTTTACAGCCGAGCGCATCCAGGAGCTGGCTGAGCAAGTGAAAATGAAATTAACCCCCGCCACTTGATTTACCGGTCCGGAAGAGATAGAATCAGAATAAGTTTTTCGCCGGCGGCCACGAGGGCACGTCCGGGAGAAGCCAAAAACAAATAGCCTTGAGCTGAGGAGAGATGAGAAATGAATACGAAGAATTTGGTTTTAATGGCAATGCTGGTCAGTGTCGGTGCAGCACTTTATGTGATCATTCCGGGATTCAACGGCGGAATGAAGCCCGATTTCATGCTGACAATGATGTTTATCGGAATATTATTATTCCCTTATACAAAAAATGTTTTTCTGCTAGCGGTAACTACCGGTGTAATTTCAGGACTGTTTTCAACATTCCCGGGCGGATTTGTTCCGAACATCATCGATAAGTTCGTTACTGCTTTCGTCTTTTTGGCGGCAGTCTTGATCCTGAAGAAATATGCAGCAAAACTGCCGGCATCCATCGCATTGGCGGCTGGCGGCACAGCTTTATCAGGCGCGATTTTCCTGTCAGCAGCCATTTTTGTAGTTGGCGCGGATATCCCCTTCAGCGCATTGTTCGTGACTGTTGTGGTACCTGCGATGCTGATCAACGGAATTGCGTTCGGCTTGATCTACCCGATCGTCTTGACGCTGGTCAAACGTTCGAAGTTTGAAACGGCAGCAACCCAATCCGCTTAAACGCGCGGCGGCAAAGGGTTTGTTGTTCAAAGCTTTTCGGCGGAATACCGCCGAAAAGCTTTTTTCATTGAGCAGTCATTCATTTTTATGTTTTAATTAGGTGAAATAAAGGAAAAGAACGATATAGGACGAAAGGGGCGTTTTGCTAATGAAAGCATCGACATTTTTCTTAGGGCTTGCGACAGGCCTGGCCGCTGGAGCGGCAACCACATTATTTTCAGCACCCCAATCCGGGAAAGATCTTCGTACTTCGGTGAAGACGGCGTCATCCGATTGGAAAGATGACTGGAAAGAAAAAATGACGGATGTAAAAGAGAAAGTGAACGAACTCAAAGAATCGGTCAACAACTTGAAAGAAGAAACAAAAACGACCGTACCGGAAGCAACGAATGGCTTGAAAGCCTCAATGGAAACCTGGAAGGAAAGCACTGCTCCTGCAAAAGAGCATTTGCAGCTTGAAATCCTGGCCATCCAGAATGCAATTGAAGCTTTGCAGAACTCCATCAGCAAAGACAAAAAAGATAAAAACGACGCGCATGATGAAGACGAGTCGGTCAAAGTGATCGACCATTCATAAAAACAGCTGCCTTTTGGCAGTTTTTTTTATTCCAATTTTTTTATTTCAAATTTTTTTATTATTCGCACTTCATTATGTTTTGCTTTATTGCTATAATAAGGGAAAACATTAACGGGGAGAGTTGGTGCTTTTATGACCGAGCGCGATTATACGATGAAAGAAGCGATGATGTTCAGCCAAAGGATTGGCCAGTTGTCGAAAGCTTTATGGAAAGCCGTTGAAAAAGACTGGCAGTTATGGATAAAACCTTATGATTTGAATATCAATGAACATCATATTTTATGGATTGCCTATCACTTGAAAGGCGCCTCGATTTCCGATGTCGCCAAGTTCGGCGTTATGCATGTTTCCACCGCCTTTAACTTCTCAAAGAAGCTGGAAGAACGGGAATTGCTGGCCTTTTCAAAACGCGACACCGACAAGCGCAATACATATGTGGAATTGACTCCTAAGGGCGAAGAGCTTATGCAGGAGATGATTGAGAAATACCATGACACTCCCCATACCGTCATCGAAAGCTCGTTGCCGCTCCGAAGCCTGTACGGCAAATTCCCGGAATTCATGGATGTAATGGCCATTATCCGCAATATTTACGGCAATGACTTCATGGAGATCTTCGAAGCCTCTTTCAAAAATCTCGAGACAAAATTCAGCGAAGAAAACCACATCATTGGATCCGAGAAAAAGAGTGAAAACGCTCTCTAAAATTTAATATCACAGATGGTTGCAATTAGGTTGAAATCGTTGTATTGTATGTATCGACTCAAAAGAGAAATCGACTTTTAGGAGATGCAAACCAATGCATTGCTGGAAAACCATCAACGTGAAAAAACAATACGGCCACGACCGCCTTTACATGATGTCTGGACTTATAGCGCTCGGTGTTTTTATGAGCTTTTATATCATACTGAACATACTGTATTCCGATCCTCTTTCGGATCAGAACTTCCTGTTATTCATTGCGGCCATCCTTGCCATCTATCCGCTTCATAAGCTCTTTCATCTGCTGCCGCTTCTCGGCTGCCGGAAATGCATCCGTCTGATCGTCAAAAAACGGATGGGCATCCTGCCGCTCATTTCTCTGCACATCGATGAGCCGGTGCCAAAACTGCGTTTTCTCATGACCCTGCTTTCGCCGTTCCTGGTGATTAATTCAGTGATTGTTGTCATGAGCATGCTTATGCCGAGCTACAGCCATTATTTCGCTGTACTGCTCGCCTATCACAGCGGCTTGTGCTTGACGGATCTGATCTATATCCGCAACCTCGCCCATTCTCCAAAAGATGCACTGATTGAAGAAACAGAGACCGGATTCGAGATCCTTGTACCTGAAGCGATTGTCTAATCGTGTTTTTTCTCTCCGCATTTGCTATACTAGATGCTAAGTCAGAGGGGAGGAAATCCATGATTATCGCATTTGTAGTTATGTTTTCTGTGTTTTACCTGTTCCAGATCAACCGTATGACACTGGCACTCGTCACTTCTCGGGAAATTCCGGAAGAAAATCACCAGAAAATTTTCCGGACCATCAATATATTGATTACGATTCTATTAGTATCATTGTATGTAGGTGTAGAATTTACTCCATGAGTTCATTTGCCTTCGGCATCTGAACTTTTTTTTATAGGAAACTTTTTGATTTTTTAAACGTTTATGGTATAGTAACTACTGCATCTAGATAGAAAGTTGGGAGCGAATAAAATGAAGAAATCCATATTAACCCTGTCATTGGCTGCTTCTGTACTGGCCTTAGCTGCTTGCAGCGACAGCTCAGACGGTGAAGTGATTGTATCGTCAGAAGTCGGCGATATTTCAAAAGAAGACCTTTATGAAGAAATGAAAACATCGGTCGGCGACCAAGCGATCCAGATCCTTATGATCGAGAAAGTCCTTGCCGACAAATATGAAGTAACCGACGATGAAGTTGAAGCCGAATTCAAAAAAAATAAAGAAGAAATGGGCGACACGTTCGACCAATTCCTTGAACAGAACAACCAGACAGAAGAAAGCTATAAAAAAGTCATCCGCTTGAACCTGTTGCAGGAAAAAGCGTTGACAGACGGCGTCGAAGTGACGGATGAAGAAATCCAACAGCAATACGAACGCCAAGGCACGGAATTGAATGCCCGCCACATCCTTGTAGCGGATCAGGAAACTGCCGATAAAGTGAAAAAAGAATTGGATGAAGGCGGCGATTTCGCTAAACTTGCGGAAGAGTACTCCACAGACCCAGGCTCTGCAGCAAACGGCGGCGGCCTTGATTGGTTCGGAGCCGGTGCAATGGTCCCTGAATTCGAAGAAGCGGCATTTGCACTTGAAGTCGATGAAATCAGTGAACCTGTCCAATCGCAGCACGGTTTCCATATTATCCAGGTGACTGAAAAGCGCCAAGTGGAAGACCAGCCTGCCCTTGAAGACCAGAAAGAGCAGATCCGCTCTGACTTGGCAATGGCTAAAGCTGACCAGGCTGCTTTAGTGCCGAAAATCGCGGAAATGCTGAAAGACGCAAAAGTCGACATCAAAGATGAAGACTTGAAAGGCGCTTTGGATGAAATCATCAACGCCGAAGCAGCTCCAGCTCCAACCCAATGATCATAGAAAAACTCCCGTTCTCATGAACGGGAGTTTTTTTAGACAGCAGAGAAACCTTCGTTAGATAAGTTAATCAAAGAAATAAATTCTTCCCCGCTTCGGCCGCTTTGGGCATGGCTTTCGCCATGAGCCGGGAAAAGCACCCGTCTCATAGCTTCGCCTAGCCCCTGGACGCGCCGGCGCTGGTACAGTTCTTTGAAAGCCAAGACCTTACTTATTTAGCAGTGCTGTCTGAGATATGGAGCAAAACAGCGGAGAAAACCTTACTGCTTATACAGCACTTCGTGTTTCGTTGCCAAGCGCGCAGGAGCACACGGGTTTACGAAGCTGTTTTGCGGAATATCGGTTAAGAGACAAGCATTTTATATCTTTCTCAACGAGCTGAAAAACTCCCGTTCTCATGAACGGGAGTTTTTTTATTCAATCGTCGGTTTGTAGAAAGAACGGTTATCCAGTGGAAACAGCCGTTCCGTGAACTCGCCGGGTTTCGTTTTGCCGAGTGCGCGGTCAAGCATCATCATCTTCGCATCGATGTTATCGATATAGTGAAGGATTTCCGCTTCTTTGATCATCGGTTTTTTCGGGCTCCCCCACTCTTCCTTGCCGTGGTGCGACAACACCATATGCTGAAGCAGCAGGACTTCTTCCGAGTCGATTTCGAGTTCTTCTGCTGTCTTTTCAATTTCCGTCACCATGATGGAAATATGGCCCAAGAGATTGCCTTTGACTGTATAGGTTGTTGCAATCGGCCCCGACAACTCGAACACCTTGCCGATGTCGTGCAGAATGATGCCGGCATAGAGCAAGTCCTTGTTGAGCGACGGGTAGATGCCGATAAGGGCTTTCCCAAGCTGCAACATGGAAACAACGTGGTCAGCGAGTCCGGACACGTAATCATGGTGATTGCGGGTAGCCGCCGGGAATGTCAGGAACTGCTGCTGGTACTTTTTAAGAATATGGCGGGTGATCCGCTGAATATGCGGATTTTCCATCTCGAACAAATACTGCATCACTTCTTCGAGAAGCTCTTCCGTACTTTTCTCTGAAGATGGCATCAAATCTGCAATAGACTGGTTTTCTTCCGGCTTTGCCGGGCGGATGCTTTTGATGCGCAGCTGATTTTTGCCGCGGTAGCTATGGATTTCTCCGCCTACCCGGACAATCGTTTCAGCGGCAAACACCTTTTCGTGTTCATCCTTCGTATCCCATAATTTCGCTTCTATATCGCCGCTCTTGTCCTGCAGGACGAGTGACATGAAGGGATTGCCGGTTGTCGTAACCCCTTTGACGGATTGTTTGATCAGCAAAAACTCGTCGATCGTCTCGCCGACGGCGCGCTGGGTGATGCCTTTGGTCATGAATGGACACTCCTTTCAGTTGCTGCGACATCGATGACAGCGGCTTTTGGCCAAGCTTGCCGCATCGATTCATGGCAGGTGAAATATATGAACTGATGGTGCTGTTGCAGCTCTGTTATTAAGTTTATCACGTGCTGGAGCCGGCGGCGATCAAAATGGACGAACGGATCATCCATGATGATCGGAAACGGGTGGCTGTCCTTCATGGAGACTGCCAGTGAAAGTCGCAAGGAAAGGTAAGCCTGTTCTTTTGTCGCTTGGCTGAGCTCTGCTATATGGAAGCGCATGCCATCTTCCCTCACCGCTTCGAAGAAGCCATGGGGATTCATTTCAAGTGCGCTATAGGCATTTCCTGTCAGGGTGCTGAAGTAAGCCCTCGCCGCTTCAATCACTGCCGGCAGTTTCTTTTCTTTCAGTTCGCCGAGGGTCTGCCGGATCGCTTCGGTGATTGCTTTATCGACGGACCACCGCTTTGCCAGCTCGGCAAGCTCCACTTTCTGCTCCTCGTATTGCTGAAGTTTATCTTCGTATTCACCGCTCGAGAGCAGATTCTTTGCTGCCTGAAGCTTCTCCGCCTGTTCAGCAAGGAGGGAATTGCGCTCCTCTTTCAGCTCGGACCGCTTTGTTCCGAGTTCTTCCATGTGGACAGGAGCTTCTTCGCCCCGTATTTCCGGCAACTCGCCGATTGCTGCCAACTGCGCTTTGATCGGCGCCAGTTCTTTCCTCACGGCTTCAAGCTGCTCCTCATCGCTGCAGAGCGCGTAAAAGGCCTCCGGATTCTCCGCGCCGGCTTCTTCGAGTAGCACTTGCTGCTCCTGCCGGATCTGTTCCCCAAGTGCCTGGAGCGCATCCAGTTCTGCTTGCCTGGCTTCGGCTTTTTCGCGCTGCTTGACGGCTTGGTTATACTTTTCTTGCCTGCTCGCCAGTTCCCTCCGCAGAGCCGTGAAAAGCCCGTCTGAAGATAAGTGCATGCCGCAGGCGCTTTCCGCTTTTTGCAGCCATTCCCTCTCCTCGGACTGATACTTTTCAAGGTCTCGCTGAAGACTCGCGTTTGCCGAATGCAAGGCATGGATTTCCCGAAGTTTGGCAAAAAGCTCCACAATCGTTTTCCGACCGGTTTCCGGATGCAGTCCAAGGCGCACCAGAAATTGCCGGTAAGCCCCTTCAGCGGTTTCCTTTCGGGGTTGCTTGGAAAGCGAAGCGACCCGCTCTTTCGCGGCCTCCAATCCTTCCAGCAACTCATCCAGCCTCCGGTCCCAGCGGTCCAGCTTGTGGATCAATGCTTCGAACTCCGCTTCCCGCCCTTCGTAGGTAGATAGCAACCGGACGTATTCCGGTTGGAGGCTTTCTCCACCCTTTGTACTCCATAGCTGCCAGACACCTGCCCCGGCTGCTGCCAGGGCGATTGCTGCCAGCAAGTAGTTTCCCTGGACAGCGCCCGCTAAAGCCCCAAAAAGGCCGATTGCGATCAATCCAAGGCTGAGTTTCCGGGTATCCTGCCGATTACTGGCCCGGCTTGCCGCTTTGGCTTCTGCCAATTTCGGGACAGCCTCCATCCATTCTTCCGCTGCTGTGCGCTCTTGTTCCGAAGGCTCTCCTGCCAGAAAAAATTTCAGCTCTTTCTCGGTTTCGGCCAACTTCGCTTTTTCTTCTCCCAGCTTCCTCTCACGGAAACGGTTCTCTTCTTCTTCTTGGTCCACTTCTTCAATATGGGAAAGAAGCCGTTCTTCATTGTTCAGGGAAACGTCCGCCTGCATCGCTTCCTGAAGCTCCATGCCTACCAATGACAGGAGCCGGTTCTGTTCTGCAGAGATTTTAGCCGCTTCCTCCTGCCCCTTCCGAAGTGCAGATTGCAGCTGATGCCAGCCGGATTCCTCTTCCAACAGCCGTTCGAGCTGCTGCGTATCGGCTATCGCAGCGACGGTTGGCGGCACTGGATCCCTTTGGAGCAATGCAAGCTGAGACTGTACTTCCGAAAGCCGGTCCACCAGCCGATCCATTCTCCGGCGGCCATCCAACGGCATTTCAGCCGCCTTCAGCACAGCAGCCTCCGCCTGTAAAGCCTGGCATTTTTCGAGCAGCGGCGCCGCCTGAAGCCAGCGCTCGACCAATTTCATCTCCGAGTCGATTGCGGCTTCCTCCTCGAGGATGCCGGCGAGCCGGGCATCAATTTCACGGCTCCTGGAAAGATACGGTTCATATAATTCCATTTGGCTGCGGTGTTCTTTCAGTTCCGCCTCCAAAGCCCTCAGCTCTTCAACAGCCTGATTGATCTGCGGATTGCGCCCATTCTTTTTGAACACATCGCCCATTTCCTTTTCCAGGCGGCTTTCCAGTTTGCCGACCGCATCCATCCCGGTGGTGCCCGAAGCCAGCAGCGTCCGGCTCAACTCTTCTTCTGTCATGGACTCCAGCCCTTGCAACTCGTGGATGGAAAATGAAAACACCGATTCAAATGAAGCCCGGTCGTAGTCCCGCAAGATCGCCTTCAATTCGGCATCCGAACCGCGCGTGCCGTCTTCAAAGTAAAGGGTCACATCGCCTGCGGCTTTCCCTTTGATGCGTTCGATGGCCACGCGTCCGTAAACCGGATCGTTGATCAGCACCTGGCCGCCATACTTCCCGCCGTTCTTCGGTTCATAGCGGCGGAGATTCTGATTTTTTGCCGGATAGCCGAATAAAGTCTGGATGATAAATTGCTGGATCGTCGTCTTGCCAGCTTCGTTCGATCCGTAAAAAACCGACAGTTCGGGCCCTAATTCAATCGTCCGGTCTTGGTGCTTGCCGAAACCATAGATCGTTAATTTTTCGATTTTCATGAGTTCAACCCCATTCCAAGGCTTCGGCGGATTTTTTCGGCAGCGAGCGATTTGACTTCTTCTGCAGCGCCGGTTTCCAGCGGTTCCAAATACCGGCCGCTTTTGGGATGGCGATAAAGATCCTTCAATACGGTTTTCCAATCGCCGATTTCCCAGGAGTCCATTTTGGCGATGATTTCTTCCGCTATCGGCGACAGTTCGCCGCCTTCATTGCCGCGGGCTGCCGATACCCTTTGCACAAGCATAAACGTGTCCTGCGCCTCCACGCTCTCCCGGATTGCTTCCAACAGCTCTTCTTCCGGAATTTCCTGTATGAGTTCAAGAGCTTCAGCATCGAGATTGACCAGCTTCAACGCCAGTGCAGCCGGGCCGCACTGTTCCGCAAACCGGTTCGCGCTGCTGCTGCAGGCTTCCAGCAACTCGTTCATGTGCACAGCTCCGGAACAGTCCACTTCCACTTCATCGAATTGCAGAACTGAAGCCTGGATGAATTCCAGCTTTGCCCCGCTTTTTGACAGGCGCACATCGTAAAAGCCTTTTGTTCCGCTTTCCCCCCGGTGCCGCCCTTGCGTGTTTCCTGGATAAACGATAGGAGGGTCGGCGTGCAGTTCCTGCCGCTGGTGGATATGGCCAAGTGCCCAATAATCATAATTTTTCTCCAGCAGCTGGTTTTTCGTAAACGGTGCATAGACCGCATGCGCAGTTTCCCCTTCCAGGCTGCCATGGAGCATTCCGATATAAAAAGCGTCCCTGTTTTCTGCCGGAAGATATTCTTTTACTTTCGATTCCTTGACATGCCGCTCCCCGTAGCTGAATCCTGAAATCGCCACATCCATACCGCGTATGGCAAGCGTTTTCCGGGATACTTCAGCACCGAAAACATGCACGTTCGACGGCAGCTCGAAACGTGTCCATTTCCCGCTCAAATGGTCGTGGTTGCCGTGGCTGATCAGGACAGGAATGCCCTCATCGGCCAGGCGCTGCATCCCGGTCTGGAACCGGTGCTGCGCGCGCAGGCTGCGGTTCTCCCCGTCATAGATATCTCCCGCAACCAGCAGGAAATCCGGGCGCTGTTCCACCGCATAATCGACCAGCCGGTCAAATGCCAGCAGCGTACTGTCCTTCAATCTTTTCCATTGTTCTTTCTGCAAGCCTTTCATGCCGGTGAACGGGCTTCCTAAATGCAGATCTGCCGTGTGAATAAATCGAATTTCCTTCATGATTAAGCTCCTTCGAAAACCGAATATTTGTTCTTATATTACCATGTGCGCTGGCGAAAAAAAACTGCCAGCCGAAAACTTCCGGCTGACAGCGGCAACTTTATTTATTTTCCCCAAGCCGGATGGCTTTGCGGATGTCCTTCAGGGACTGCGATGGGCCATACATCAGGACGCCGCCGCGGTAGACCCGCGCGCCAATCCATCCCAGCACGCCAATGGTCGCCAGCATGAGGGCGATGGAAAGAAGCGGTTCCCACAAAGGGATCTCCAGCATGCCGACCCGCAAAAACATCACGAGCGGAGCGAAGAACGGGATATAGGAAGCGACCGTGACATATGTCGCTTCCGGTACCGCAATTCCGGAGAACGCGATAAATGAAGCGATGATCACGAGGAACATCATCGGCAGCATCAATTGCTGCACATCCTCCGTCCGGCTGACAAGCGAGCCGAGCAGCGCTGCAAGCACAGCATACAAAAAGTAGCCTAATAAGAAAAACAGGATGGCGAACAGGAACGTGCTGATTTTAACGTCTGAAAACCCGAACACATCAGACATTCCGCCGCCCAGTTCTGTTCCGGCTGTTTTGATCGCCAAATAGCCGGCTGCTCCGAATACAGCCATTTGAAGAATGCCGAGCGTCCCGATTCCGGCAATTTTTGCAAACATATGCTTGACCGGCGAAACGCTGGAAATGAGGATTTCCATGACCCGTGAGGATTTTTCATTCGCCACTTCCATGGCAATCATATTCGGGTAATAGATGACTGCTACATATATAAGCAAAATCAGGATATACACAAGCCCGCGCGACTGGTTCAGTTCCTCCTCGGACTTGGACGATGCGGACACCGCTTCCCTTTCAAAAGCAACAGGGGCAAATAATTGGGCCACTTCCGCACCCTCCAGCCCGAGCTGTTCGGCTGCCAGAACCGTCTGCAGGGACTGGACGGCCTGCTCGACCGCTCCCGCACTGCCCATTCCGTTTGCCGACTCCGAAACGTACCTTGCGCTCAATTGGCCTTCTTGCTGCAATTCCAGGAATGCCTGGATGCTTCCATCCGTGATGCCTTCACGCAATTCGGCTTCCGTCTTCTCTGCCGGCACAGCTTCGACCGGACTGCCGGCCGCAGCCAATTGCTCCTGCAATAACGGCAAGAGTTCTCCAGAAGAATCGATGACGTGCAGCACGTCCGTTTCATCTTCTTCCCCGTCCACCAGTGCGATGATATTCGATAGATTCGCCAGCAGGAAAAATGAAGCTGCTACGACAAGGGTCGTAATAATAAACGATTTGGTGCGGGCCTTGGTCAGGAAAGCCTGCTTGAAAATGATCCAAAAACTATGCATACGCTTTCCCTACTTTCGCGATGAAAATTTCCTCCAAGGTCGGTTCCTCGATGGCAAAATGTCGGAGCGGCCCCAGCTTCATCGCTTCCTCCAAGATCCGCTGTGCTGTTTCTTCCTGGCCGATCCGGAACAGGGCTCCGTCATGCGTTTTTGTGAAGCCTTCCACGCCTTGCAAGCCTCCCAGGCGGGAGAGGTCGGCATCCATCTTGAGACGGACATTCTGTTTGCCGAAAGAGCGTTTGACGTCCCGGATCGATCCACTGACGACCACTTTCCCCTTATCCAGAATGCTCATATCGTCACAAAGTTCCTCTACATGATCCATGCGATGGCTCGAGAACACGATGGTGGCTCCTTGCTTCTGAAAATCCAGGATGGCGGACTTCAGCATTTCCACATTGACCGGATCCAGTCCTGAGAATGGTTCATCGAGAATCAGCAAAGAAGGTTTATGTATCAATGAAGCGATCAGCTGGATTTTCTGCTGATTCCCTTTGGACAGCTCCTCCACTTTTTTCTGGGCATAATGCGGAACTTCAAACCGCTCCAGCCAGCGATGGGCTTCCCGCTTCGCATCAGCCGCCGGCATTTGGCGCAGCTGCGCCAAATACACAAGCTGCTCTTCCACTTTCATTTTCGGATACAGTCCCCGCTCTTCCGGCAAATAGCCGATTTTCGGGCTGCTTTCATATGTAATCGGCTTGCCGTTCCAGGTGATCGTTCCGCTGGTCTGATTGAGCAGCCCGAGAATCATCCGGAACGTTGTGGTTTTCCCTGCGCCGTTCGCCCCAAGAAAGCCGTACATCTGGCCTTGGCCGACCTGCAGCGTCAGATTGTCTACCGCGGTAAAGCTGCCGAATTGCTTTGTAGCATTTTCCACTCGCAACGCCATTTTCCATTCCCCCTTTTCTTCTTATACGGCATGGCGCTTGAAATGTTTCACAAATCGGAGGACTTTTTTCTGGAAAACGGCTATACTGAAAATGAATAACCATTCAGAAGGAGTTGTCCCTGCATGAGAACGTATAAATTGACTGCCTTTGAAAAAACGGGCGAACTGATCACCGAAGAGTCATTCACTGCTGAAAACGACAGCCAAGCAAAAGAAAAAGGCCAAGCGCTTCTGGAAGAAAAATCACTTCTCGAGAAAACACACCGGGTCGTTTCGCCGGAAGGCAAGCTCGTGCTATTCCATTCATAACTTGAAGACAAGCAAAAGGTGTATTGGAGAAGACTCCAATACACCTTTTTACTGAAAGTGCATTTATACAAAAGAATATTTATTTGTCTTAAAGAATCATTAGCCATTTAAGAATAGCTGTACCGCATCCTCCACTTCAGGCGGACGCTTTCCGCGGGCTCGCGCCGAACTAACTCGGACTGGCGTCCGAGTGGATTTCGGCACTTCGCTGTCCCGCTGGAGTCGCCGCCTTCCGTTTCGGACTTGAAGCCAGCAGCTTGTACTCAGCAGGTCTAAGCAGAATCAGTATCCTAACCTCATCTTTTAGATACAGGCGACGCTCCCGACCGGGTTGGCCAAGAGACTCCTGTGGGGTCAGCTCGAGCTGAAGACCCTGGACTGAGCGAAGCGAGGGAAGCGAGGGAAGCGAGGGAAGCGGCTGAAGCCGAGCCCACGGAAAGCGAAATGGCCAGCCCGGTCGGGCTTATGCATCTCTTTCCACTTAAATTAGATTTTGTTTACAGTCTGAAGCAAAAGGTGTATTGGAGAAAATTCCAATACACCTTTTGCTGTAATCTCTTCTTTCCCAGCTTACTTCAAAGTCAGTTCCCTTTGAACACCGGTTTCCGTTTTTCGACGAAGGCCTGGATGCCTTCGAGGTGATCGCTGCTTTTGCGCATTGCGGATTGGGCAGCGGCTTCCATTTCGAGCACTTTTGCCAGTTCTTCGGTCTTTGATTGGTGGAGGATTTGCTTGCTTGCCAGTTTTGCCCGAATCGGCGATTGGAGTGATTGGCTGGCATATGCTTCCGCGAATTCCATCGCGCGGCCTTCCGCCGTCACTTCTTCTATCAGGCCTTTTGCAAGTGCATCATGGGCTTTCAGGATTTGTCCGGACCAGATCAATTGCTTGGCCTTCGGTACCCCTACCCGCTCTTTCATGAAGAAATGGCCGCCGCCATCGGGCACCAAGCCGATGCCGATGAAATTCATCGCCAGTTTGCTATTTTCCTCCGCGATGACATGGTCGCAGGCAAGCGCCATGCTGAACGCGAGCCCGGCTGCTGCGCCGTTGATCGAAGCGATCGTAATCTGCGGCAACGTATACAGCGCTTTTGCCAGCCGGGTAACGTCTTGCATGACGTGGTCGATATCCATCGGATTGTCCGGATCCATCATTTCTTTGATGTCCCCGCCTGCCGAAAATGCCCGGCCTTCGCCATGCAGGATGAGCACTTGGAGCGAGTCTTCCTGATGGAGCGATTCAAAGCAATCCCCAAGTTCTTTCATCATCTTGCCGTTCATCGCATTCATCGCCTGCGGGCGGTTCAATTTCAAGTAGCCGGTACGGCCTTGTTTCGTCAACTCAATTGTTTCATACATACAAAAAGACACCCCTTCGTAAAATGAATTGTCATTCATCTTTACGTATTCGGTGTCTTCTTGGCAATATCCTTTATTTAAATGGAAATTACATGGATTCGTATAGCGATTGAACCGGTTTGATCAATACGCGGTTGACTTCGTCGATGATCTGGCTGAGGCCCATTTCGGCTTCAAGCATCGCCAAGATCTTCGGGTTTTCCTGTGCCGCTACTGCAGTCGCTTGCGCATCCATCATTTCCTGCTCTGTGATTTCTTCGCCTTGCGCCTGTTTTTGCTGAAGTGTGATTTGCAAATCACGGAAATTCTTGAACAATTCGTTTGAAGCGCTGTCAGCTGTCACTTCTTCGACTGCTTTCTGCAATTTCGTGAATTCCTCTGTGCTGCGGAACGTGCTTTCCAATTTGTTGATATCGTCGTAAATGTTTACTGCCATTAAAATCATTCTCCTCTTTTTATAGATTCAGCCCTATAGCTACAAACCCTTGGACTATGCCGATCAGTCCACCAAGGAGAGCGCCAAGCACTGTGATCATTTTCAGCTCACGCCGCGAGATGCCGAGCACAAGCTCTTCAAGCCGGCTGAGTTCAAATGAATCGACTTGCTCTTTCACCATGCTTTCAAGATTGATCTTGCGCAAGGCTTCTTCCAATCTGACTTCCCCTTGTTCAAAGATGAAATCCGTCACAAGCGGAGTCAGGTGTTCCCTTGTCCATTCTAACCCTGTTGGCCAAGTCTCTGCAAGTGTCGCATCCAAACGGCGCCGGACATTGACTGTTTCTTTGACATACTGCTTGACGGATTCTGCAGCCGGATTGAAATCGAATTCCTTTAGAAGGTCATCGGCTTTCTTATCCTGAAACTTTTCCCACTCGCCGTATGCGAGCGAAGCGACAGTCTCGAATGTTTTCGGGGAATTGAGGAATTTGACGATTTCCGGTTGGATGCGGTCGATGATCGGGCGTGATTCCCCAAGCAGCGACTGCAGCACGGAACCGAACCGTCCGCGGGAAGCTAAAAATTCTTCAAAAAAGGTTTTGATTGTCTGCCGCCCTTCGAACGAAACGAAATAATCGGTCGCTTGGTCGATTGCGTATTTTACGCCGTGCATCATTTTATGCTCAGCTTCCGTTTTCCAGTTTTCCGGGAGCAGTTCCCGGACCGTCTTCCCTTCAATGTATCCACGGAGCGAGGCTGACTGGCGGTCGACCAATTCATCCAGCTTGGCTTCGATCTTCCCTTCCATCCCTTCCTGATTGGCTATCAGAAGCCAGTCGTTCAATGAACGGCTCGACTGAAAGGCATGCGTAGCAAGCTGGCGCTGGATCCAATTTTCGGTACGTGTGCGCATCTCGTCATTCAAAAAACGCTTCTTGAACGTTTCTGGCGTCAGCAAATGGTCGACGATGGTCCGGCCGAGCTGCGTGGAAAGTTCATCCCGGCGCTTCGGGATAAGACCCGGGGTGAACGGCAATCGCCACTTGCCGAGATAAAGCGTCTTGTAAGGGCGGAACAGCATCTTGATGGCGATAAAGTTGGTGAATCCACCAATGATCGCGCCGATCAGCGCCATGAAAAGCAAGGTCAAAAATATATTCAATGGGTTCACTCATTTCTTTTTCATCTTTGTCAATCCTTGCAAATCCCTTTATAATAGAAGAAACACAAAGGAGGATTCGCATGCTGCAGCATTTCAAATTCAAGCCGATGTTCGACAACGCCCAATTGCCTGGCTGGAACATCTCTTTTTTCTATAAGAACGAACGCATCGCGGGCGAATATCATCCGGACGGCCGCATCACCTGGCTGACGAATCCGCCGCAGGATGAAGAAACCGTAAAAACCATGATCCATGAGCTGATGCTCTTCCATGTATACGATTGAAGCGCTGGAAAGTTTCCGGCGCTTTTTTATATCCGCTTTTCCATTATAGGTAAAGGGCTGGATTTTTAACAGCAATTGCATTGCACGAACCAAAGATTGAACAGGTTCCTATCCGGGATAAACCGGATTGCATAAAAAAGGGAATGTCCCCTTACCCGACTTGCTGGGTAGAGGACATTCCGGATTGGATCTTGTACATCTGGTAATACTGGCCGCCGAGTTTCATCAATTCCTCATGGGAACCGGATTCGGCAATCTCCCCGTGGTCCAGCACCAAGATGCGGTCTGCATTTTTGATGGTCGACAAACGGTGGGCAATGATAAATGTTGTACGGCCCCTTTTCAGCACGTTCATGGCATGCTGGATGATTTCTTCTGTTTCTGTATCAATGTTCGAGGTGGCTTCATCCAAAATCAGGATAGCCGGATCGAACGCCAGCGCACGGGCAAATGAAACCAATTGCCGCTGGCCGGATGACAGGGTGCTTCCTTTTTCAACGACCGGTTCATCGATGCCACCCGGCAAGTGTTTGAGTACACGTTCGCCGCCGACCGCTTCCAGTGCTTCTTCGACCCGCTCGCGCGTAATGCGCGGATCTCCAAGGGAAACATTCGACTCGATCGTGCCTGTGAACAGATACGGATCTTGCAGAACGATTCCCATATGGTCGCGGACCGACTGGCGGGACATATCATTGATATTTTGGCCATCAATGGTGATCCGCCCTTTCGAAACGTCATAGAAGCGCAGGAGCAAGTTCATGATGGAACTCTTCCCGGAGCCCGTATGGCCGACAAGCGCCACGGTCTCCCCTTGGCTCGCTTCAAACGAAATATTCTTCAGGACATATTCCTCTTTCTCATAGGCGAACCAGACATCTTCAAACCGGACATTGCCGCGGTAGCGTGCGATTTTTTCATCGCTGACCGGTTCTCCGGTGCGGTCCAGCAGGCGGAATACCCGCTCCGCTGCAACCAATGCCTGTTCCAGGCGCGAAAATTGGTTGACGATGCCGCTGATCGGATTGAACAGCCGGATGATATAGTCGATGAATGCGTAAAGCACACCCACGGTAACTGCGGTCTCCCCTGTCAGTGAACCGGTTCCGAAATAAGCGATGAACAGGATGAAAATAAGGGAGCGCAGGACGCCGACCATATTATGGGAAGCAGTCGCTTCCAGAATCAGCAATTTCTGCTGAAACTTGTAATGTGTATTGTTCAGCTCTTCAAACTCGTTTTTCATTTGCTTTTCATTGCGGAACGCCTGGATGATGGTCATCCCTTGAATCGATTCGTTGATGATGGCATTCATATCGCTCAATTTTTCACGGACGACATGGTTGTATTTTGAAGCGTATTTCCGGTAGATGAGCATCCAGCCATAGAGCATCGGAAGCAGTACCAGCATCATCGCTGCAAGCTTCCAGTCCAGGTAGAACAGCGCAGCATAGATGCCCGCCAAGTACATGAAGCTGGTCGCGAATTGGGAAAAGACCGTAAAGAACAATTCACGGATGGCTTCCGTGTCGTTGGTGATGCGCGATACCACTTTGCCCGCCGGCAAGTCGTCGAAATAGCGAATCGGCAAAGTCTGCACATGTTCAAACACATCGTTGCGCATTTTGCGGATGATGCGGTTCGCCCCTTTTTGGAGGAAGATGAACTGCAAGTAGCGGAACACAGCCGCTACGATGCCGGAAGCCAAGAAGACGGCCAGCAAAAGCGCAATCGGTTCAAAATCCACTTGCTCCTGTGCGGGAGCGATGTGGTTGTCGATGATTTCTTTGGCAATCAACGGCGCTGCGAGATCCGCTGCGACAGCGATTGCCAGGAGCACAAGCCCCCATATCAATATTCCTTTAAAAGTCATGGCGTACTGGACTAGACGTTTTCCTGTTCCCATGCTTACACCTCCTCGATCTGCTGGCGGAGGAATTGTTCGTTATACCAACCATTTCTGTTCAGCAAATCTTCATGTGTTCCTTCTTCGATGATTTTGCCGTCATCGAGTACGACGATCCAGTCTGCGTGCTGCACGGCGGAAAGCCGGTGCGTCGTGATAATCGTCGTTTTTCCGGAACGTTCTTTTTGGATATTCTCAATGATTTTCGCTTCCGTCTTCGCATCCACGGCAGAGAGGGAATCGTCCAAGATGAGAATTTCCGGATTTTTAATAAGTGCCCGTGCAATCGAGATCCGCTGCTTTTGGCCGCCGGACAGTGCCACCCCTTTTTCTCCCACCAGGGTATCGAGGCCGTTCGGCATCATCGCCAAATCCTTCTCGAAATAGGAAAGGCGGATTGCTTCATCAATCTCTTCTTCGCTGGCATCCGATTTCCCGAACAGGATGTTTGCACGGATCGTGCGCGAGAACAGGACATGGTCCTGCGGCACGTAACCGATCCAGCTGCGGATCTGGTCTTTGGTCAATTGGTCCAGCTCAATGCCGTTCATCAAGATGGACCCTTCACCCGCCGGGTATTCACGCAGCAGCTGTTTGACGAACGTCGTTTTTCCGCTGCCTGTTTTCCCGACGATGCCGAGCGTCTGCCCGCTGTTCATGGACAAATTGATGCCTTGCAGGTTGATGGTGCTCGACTGCGGGTACGTAAAGCTGAAATCCCTGAATCCGATGCCTTCCGGTTTTCCGGTTTCTTCAGGCTTGGCTGGATCCACCACATCTTCTTTGTAGTCAAGGGTTTCATTGACCCGGTCAAGCGACGCGTTTCCGCGCTGCAGGATGTTGATCATTTCCCCGATGGCGAACATCGGCCAGACGATCATCCCGAGATAGACGTTGAATGCAACCAAGTCACCGAGCGTCATGGTCCCATCTGCCACCAGGAACGCACCATAGCCCAGGCCGATCATGTAGCTGAACGTTGTCAGCAATTTCGTCACCGGTGCGAACAAGGCATCGATCCGTTCGACCGCCATGTATTTTTCATAAACATCGTTGGTCATGTCCGAAAAGTCTTTTTCGGATCTGCGCTCCTGGACATAGGCACGAACGACGCGCACGCCGCCAATCGATTCCAAGACACTGTCGTTCATATCGCCGAATGCATCCTGGGCAGCTGTATAGCGCTCGTGGATCTTTTTGCCGAGCACTTGGACCACCAGCGCCAAGATCGGCAGCGGGATCAACGCCAGGAATGTCAATTCCCAGGACACGAGCATACCCATCGCGATAATGATCGTTGCCATGTACAAGGTGGAATCGACCAGTGTCAATATGCCGAAGCCGGCCGTTTCCGAGATGGCCCTCAAATCGTTCGTAGCACGGGCCATCAAATCCCCCGTCCGGTTCTTCTCATAGAATGTCGGGGTCATTTTCAGGAAATGGCCCATCAAACTGGAACGGAGCTGCCGCTCGATAACATATGCCCCCCCGAACAACTGGTATTGCCAGACAAAGTTGATGAAGTACGCCAGCACCATGGCAACCGCCAAAGCCCCAATATATTGCCACAAAAGAGTTGCCGACAGCTCCCCTTGCGCAATGGAATCGATCGCTAGCCCAATCAGCCAAGGCGGTACAATTTCCAGCACATTCGCAATCATCAACAGGCCTACGGCAATCGAGTACCGGAGCCAGTTTTCTCTAAAAAACCATTTTAATTTCCATAAAACACTGAACATCATTTACGCCTTCTTTCTTTTTTTGCCGTCCACTAGTCGCCTTCAAGCGATTCCTTGATCATGATTTTCCGTTTCTGAAGTTTTCTCATCTTCATTCTCTCCTTTGGTTTTTTTATATTTGAACAGCTTATAGCTGGGCAAACCATCCATGGGGCTTAGTCCTGGGGCTTCTGTCGCTGGAACCAAAAAACCGCGCACCTGTTTCTCAGGTGCGCGGGCACGAAAAAAAGACAGGTCAGCAGACCTGTCCCCAGAATTTCTAGTCACGAAATAAATTCAATGACAATTAAGAGGGAGGCCCGGCAATTGAATTAAATTGGATGAGTTTATAAATACAGTACGTTTCATTGCCGCAGCCTCCTTTTCCATTGATTTGGTAGTTCAAGAGTAACACTCGCATTTTTGAATTGTCAACGTTTTTCGAATAAATTTTATTTTCGATGATTGTGCCTTATGTTTCATTCTCCGGTGCAAGGGTAATTTAGAACTAAGAACTAAGGGAACGGAGTGGATCGCAATGTTTCACAATATCGCAGTAGCTTATGATGGATCGGATGGAAGCAAAATGGCTTTCAACCAAGCGATTGAAATGAAGAAAGTGCTGCCGGATGTAAAGCTGTCGGTCATCTACGTCAACGAAGAGTACAATGAGAATTTCCGGGCGGCCCGGATGAAGGACGCATCGGCGCCGGTTGTTTCGCCACAAGTCGACAGCACCTATGCCCAGTATATGCCGCCGGAAATCGGTGAAAATCACCACCGGGCGCCGAACGACCTTCGGCAGCCCGATGAATTCGAACATTCCTCCATCGAGTATTCGAAGCATATGCATAATGCCATTCAGCAGCAATTGGATGAAAAAGGCGTAGAAGCAGATGTGCTCGCACTCGAAGGAAGCGCCGGCAAGACAATCGCAGCGTTTATCGAAGAACAGAACATCGATTTATTGGTCATCGGCAACAGCGGAAAATCCGGATTGCAACGATTCTTTATCGGATCGGTCAGCAAAAAGTTGATAAAAGAATCGTCATGCTCGGTCCTAGTTGTCAAATAATTGATAGCCTCACCGGAAAAAGCAAGCAATTCAGCTTATCCGGGAGGCTATTTTTCATACCGATTCATATTATTATACAATAATTAGTCACATATTTATCAGTTTAGATTCGATATGCATGGGTAAACATTACTAAGAATAAAATAATAGAGTCGAGGAAGAAGGGAAGCAGCTATGTCTAAGCATACCGTATATTTTCTGTCTTCTCAGCAGCACCGAGGCCTAATGGCTGAAATATGGGCAAACCGCCTGGAACTTCCTGACTGGGACATCCGAAGCGCTGCCTGGGGACAGCCGTCATTTACCGAAACGCCTTTTGAAGTCATGAAAGAAATTGTCCTGCATATACCGAAAGTTGAACCGCGTTCCTACAATTCGCAGGAAGTGAGCCAGGCCGATCTCATTGTGGCCTTGCATGACAGCGAGTATGAAAGTGCCGACATCCCGGCGGACTTGCCGCAACAGAAGCTTTTAAGATGGGATATCCGAAATCCGGAACTCCGTTCATCCGATAAAAACGAGCAATGGGCTTTATACCAGGAAGTCTGTGATGAAATCGCCATGAACATAAAAAATCTTGAACCTTATTTCCGGTCTAATTATATGTAAAACCCTTCACTTGAACAGCCAGTGAAGGGTTTATTTTTTATTTATAGAGGACGGCGCGCACCGGGCTTCCTTCCGCTCCTGTAATTTTCAGCGGCAGTGCAGCCAATTGATAGACGCCAGCCGGCACATCATCAAGCACGATCCCTTCGAGGATGAAACGGCCGTGCTTGTTCATGGCCTGGTGCATCGGCAGCTCCTTGCTGGTTTCAGGATCGACGGAAGGCACATCGACGCCGAGAAGCCTGATGCCATGTTCCACAAGCCATTCTGCCAGTTCCGTTTCGAACAGCGGCCAATGGGGCGGGAACTTTTTCCGGTCGCTCCAGGAAGCCGTTTTGAGCAGGATTGTTGAAACTCCGGCTTCCGGCGCCGGCAAATCCTTCTTGGAAACGACGGACTTACCTTGGACATCGACCACTTGTGCCGTAGAGAGATAGACATCCAGCGGAAGCTCATCGATTTTCAATCCCTGAGCGTCATAATGATACGGCGCATCGACATGTGTGCCGATATGGGTGCTGGTTTTCAGTTCGCCGATATTGACCGAACCGCTTTGTTCCTGGGTGACTGAAAGCCGGTAACCGAATGCCGTATCGCCCGGCCATTCCGGCGTTGCAGCATTCAAATCCATCGAGATGTCATATAGTTCACGCGCCATCATGCCACCACATTTCGTTCATTGGTAAAGTTCTTGAAAAGTTCCTGGTCCATGATCCGCTTGAGCCTTCCGACCATGTCCTCGACATCCTGGAATGACGTATACAGCGCGATCGGCGCCAAACGGATGATATCCGGCGCGCGGAAATCCGGAACGACCCCTTCCGCTTTCAGCGCTTTGCAGATGCGCGCCGCTTCCTCATGCGCAAGTGCGATATGGCCGCCGCGCTCTTCGTCAGCGCCCGGCGTCACATCTTTCAGCATCGGCAGTTGCTCCGCTATAAGCTCCCGCATCAGACGGGTCAGCTCGAGCGACTTTTGCCGGACGTTTCCGATGCCCGCTTCTTCAAAAATTTCCACACTGCCGAGAAGAGGCGCCATGCTGAAGATGTTCGGCGTACCGACCTGGTATGCGCCGGCCCCGTCCGCTTTTACAAAGGAATGGTCCATATCGAATTGCTTCGCCTTGTCCGAACCGAACCATCCGGCAATTCCCGGAAGCAGGTGATGGTGGCGTTCATGGAGATATAGTCCGCCAGTCCCTCCCGGCCCGGAATTCATGTATTTGTAATGGCACCACACGGCAAAATCGACGCCATCGTCATGAAGTTCGTGCGGCAGGGCTCCGATCGAATGGGCGAGGTCGAAACCGACCAAAATCCCTTTTTCATGGGCTGCTTCCGTAATTTTCCGGATCGGCAAAAGCTGGCCGCTCCGATAAAGCACGGACGGCAGCAGCAAGACGGCTACATCTTCCGCCAGCCCTTCGGCAATGTCATCAAATGAAATCGTGTAGCCGTCCCGGCTCTTGACTTTGCGCATCGCCGTCTCCGGATTCTGTCCCCGCAAGCGCAAATGGCTCTCCACTGCATAAATATCAGACGGGAAATTCAGCTCATCCACCAAAATCACGGAACGCTCCGCCGACGGCTGATAAACCGTCGACAGCATCTGATGGATGTTCGATGTTATCGAACCTGTCACCATCACTTCATGGGCACCGGCCCCGACGAGCGGCGCAATCCGCTCGCTCAGATTTTCCGCCAGCGTGAACCAGGGATGCTCTCCTTCTGTCCAGCCTTCAATGCCATGGTGCTTCCAGCTTTCCGCCAAAGCGAAAAGCTTTTTTTCAGCCCGCTCCGACATCAGTCCGAGCGAATTCCCATCCATGTAGATCTGGTTTTCGGGCTGAAAAAATTCCTTTTTGAAGCGTGCCAACGTGTCTTTCTGATCCTGCTGTTTTATCTTTTCCACCTTGCATCCCCCTCATATTTCAAATTGCGTATGCCACTGCACCTAAAACTGCCGTCACCAAGACGACAATCCAGGGAGCCAATTTAAAATAGACTAACATTGCAAAGGCAGCTAGCGCAATTGCAAAATCAACCGGCCCGCGAATAGCGGATGTAAAAACCGGGTCATAGAGAGCAGCAAGCAAAATGCCTACTACAGCCGCATTGACGCCTTTTAATGCCGCCTGGACGCCCGGTTTTGTCCGGATCACACTCCAGAACGGCAAGGTCCCGATGACCAAAAGAAACGAAGGCAGGAACATCGCAATGACCGCAACAACCGCACCAAAACCGCCGTCCATCAACTGTCCAAGATAACCGCTTAAGGTGAAAAGCGGCCCGGGAACTGCTTGCGCCGCACCGTATCCGGAGATGAAAAGATCATCTGTCATCCACCCCGGGACAACTTCGCGTTCGAGCATCGGAAGCACCACATGCCCCCCGCCGAAAACGATGGATCCGACACGGTAGAAAATATCAAAAATTGCATAAAGCGCAGAGTCGATCGCCGGCCGCAGCAATGGCAGACCGATCAGGAGCCCCGCAAATATGCTCCAGGCCGCGATGCCTGTCTTTTTTCCGAATGTCAGTGCCAGCTTCACCGCTTCCGGCGCTTTCTCCTTCCGGAAGAGTGCGTAGCCGACAATCCCTGCGAGTATGATGATTCCAATCTGCGCCCAGGCTGTCGGAACCAGCAGAATCACTGCCGCAGCCGCCAAAGCGATGGTGATCCGGGTCAAATCCGGTGTCAGCGTTTTCGACATGCCCATCAATGCATGCGCAACTACCGCTACTGCGACAATCTTCAATCCATGGATCCATCCGCTGTCAAACCCTGCATTCGACACGAGCATGGCGAATAAAATCAGCAAAATGACCGATGGCATCGTGAACCCGAACCATGACAGGAAACCGCCGAATATTCCTCCTCTCAGCATGCCGATCGAAATCCCGACCTGTGAACTTGCGGGCCCCGGCAGGAATTGGCATAACGCCACCAAGTCCGCATAGGCTTTGTCATCCAGCCATTTCCGCTTCACTACGTACTCTTCCCGGAAATAGCCAAGATGGGCAGTCGGTCCGCCGAATGATGTGAGCCCCAGTTTGGTAGAAGCTTTTAAAATTTCCCCATAATTTCTTTTCGCCATATCGTTCTCCTTTGCATCAATAAATAATACCCCCTAAAAAGCATAACTGATTGCTTATGTAATTTCATCCTTCAACTTGATGCAGATTTCATTTCACCTGTAGCGGGTTGGCAGGTATTTTGCTATAATGAGAAAGCTTGAAAAAACATACTGCAGCGAACCCATAGGCAAATTGCTGTCAAAAGGCCTTATACGCTATGAAACAAATAAAATCAGAATTCTGACGAAACGGCTCTCTTTCGAGGGTCGTTTCCCTTTGTTTAAGAGACTTGGAGGCGGGAAACTTTATGGAAGTATATACAAATTTGCGCAAAGGGGAAAAAGGGGCTTGGATCTCCATTGGCGCCTACATTTTCCTGAGCGCCATCAAGCTCGCGTTCGGTTTTGCGGGTTCTTCGGAAGCGCTGAAAGCGGACGGGCTGAACAACTTGACCGATATAATCGCTTCCGTCGCGGTTCTTGTGGGGCTGCGGATATCCCAGAAGCCGCCGGATGAGAACCATCATTACGGCCATCTCCGGGCAGAGACAATCGCTTCCTTGCTGGCTTCGTTCATCATGGCCGTCATCGGGCTCCAGGTTTTGATCGACGCCGTACGGGGCTTTTTCGAACCCGCCGAATCGGTCCCTTCCCTGTATACCGCCGGCATCGCCTTTTTCAGCGCAATCGTCATGTATGCGGTTTATCGCTACAACATGAAACTGGGCAATGAAATTAAAAGTGCAGCTGTCCGGGCAGCCGCGCATGACAACCGTTCGGATGCGCTTGTTAGCATCGGAGCAGGCATCGGGATTATCGGGGCGGTCTTTGGTGCCCCAATCCTCGACGTCATCACCGCCTTTATCGTCGGGCTCCTCATCATCAAAACGGCCATCGACATCTTCAAAGAAGCCGTGTGGACGCTGACCGACGGCTTCCTGGAAGACGAAGTGGAAACGATGTCGGTCCTGGTCCGGAAAGTTCCGGGTGTCGGCGTCCTGCGGGATTTCAAAGGCCGGAACCATGGAAATGTGATGTTTATCGATTTGACGATTGCGGTGGACCCGTCGTTGAATGTTGTAGAAAGCCATTGGATTACGGAAGAAATCGAACGGAAGATCCACAAAATCAAACCGAATTGCGTCATTCTTGTCCACATTGAACCCGATTTTGAAAGTCCGGAATCGGATTTCGAGTAATCAACACAGGTATTTTTCTTAAAAAAAGAGCTGTTCCCGAATGGGAACAGCTCTGAGCTTGTAGACAAAAGAATAATTTTTCAATTCGATGAATAAAACTAATAGAAGCTGTGTTGGATCCTCCACTTCAGGCGGACGCTTTCCGTTACAGATCCTGAAGCCAGCGGCTTGTTCCCAGCAGGCCAAAGCAGGATTAGTATTCTTAGCTCCTCTATCAGATACAGATGACGCTCCCGACCGGGCTGGCTACGGAGACTCCTGTGGGAGCAGCGAAGCGACTCGAGCTGAAGACCCTGGACTGAGCGAAGCGACTCGAGCTGAAGACCCTGGACTGAGCGAAGCGAGGGAAGCGAGGGAAGCCGAGCCCACGGAAAGCGAAGTGGCCAGCCCGGTCGGGCTTATACATCTCTATTCATTCAATTTAAACTTTGTCTACAATCTGAGAGCTGTTCCCGAATGGGAACAGCTCTTTTTCATTACCGTGCTGCTGTATGGGCATGATCGTCCTTTTCCGGGAACACGCTGCGGTCGAGGTATTTGTGGAAAAACCATTCGCCGCCGCCGATGAGAAGAGCGGAAACGATAGCAGGAGTTGCGATGTTGACATCGTTGCCCACCAAAGCCTCACCCATCACCCAGATAACAAGGAATGCGACCACGATATCAGCAACAGTGGCAATGGCATTGCGTTTGTTTTGTTCTGCACGGTTTCCAGCTTTGCGGAAAACCATCAGATCACCCATGGCATATGCGATGATTGTCAGAGCCAAACTGATCCAAAGCGTATCGGCAAGCGGTACATCAAACATGAGCGTCAGGATGATAAATAAGACTGCAGCAATCATGACAAACTTTATCGCCAAAGCTTTTACGTGGTTCATAGCTCTACCCTCCCTAGTTTCTACTACTCTATAAATACCCCTTCCCTTCGCAAAACAAGCATTAAATTAATAAAATAATATTTATTTATCATTCTGATTTATAGGGTTTGCTGCCAGCTGGATGCCGTTCTCGAACAGCAGCCGAGCGATTGCATGCCGCAGTCGGCTTTCGAGTTTCTCCTTCATTTCAATGGTCGTGACATGGACTTCAAGCTGCAGGTCCAATGCGGAATTCCGGAATCCGACAAACTGAATATCAGGTTCTTTATCCGGTATGCCCTTCACGTTTTGCATCTCTTGTGCGGCCGCTTCGCTTAAAAGTTCGGCGACTCGTTCCGTGTCGCTGCCGTAAGCGACGCTTACCACCACCCGGGCCATCAGTTCAGCGCTCGAGCGGTTTTTGACAATCTGTTCAATAAAGTATTGGTTAGGCACCACAAGCGTTCCATCTTTTAGCGTCTCCACAATTGTCGAACGCAATTTGATTTTGGAAATGCGGCCGATTTTCTTATCGATTTCCACCATCTCCCCGACTTCCATCGGGCGTTCAAACAAAATGATAATCCCGGAAACGAAATTCGCCGCGATATTGCGCACACCAAAACCGATTCCGATTCCAAGCACACTGAAGACCACCCCGATGGCCGTCAGATCAAGCCCGACCGTCGTAAAGCTCAAAGCCAGCGCCATGAACATCACGATATAATAGATCAGCCGGTTGATGGTATAACTCAGCCCGACATCAACGTCAAACTGCTCGTAGAAAAAAGGCATGACGTAGCTATTGAACGCTTTTACAAGCCGGCTCATGAACGTGACAATCATGACAGCGACCACAATCAGGAAGATGGACACTTCGACGCCTTCTGTTTCATAGAAAGGCGTGAACAGCCATTTTTCCCTTGAAAAATAATAAAGGAAAAAGAGGATAGCACCATAAATGGCCAATAAATTCAAAACGTCTTCTATGATCGGATAAACGCGGTCCCTAAAAGACCGGCCCTTTGTCAAAAAGCGGATAAGCCAGAGCACAGCGGATTTCACAATAAAAATCAATGCCAGGTATACGAAAAACAGAAAAAATTCCACTAGAGATAAATCTTTTAAAAAAGCAATGCCTTCAAACAACTGGTTGTTCGGCATGGTGCCCCTCCTTTCTTGGGCCGTTGCCCAATTATCAACATTCCGCTTCCACCGTCTCATTTCCCGTTATGGCTGCCAGTTCATCGACTCTTTTTTGAAGATACTCGCGGTCGAGCGACTTGAGCTCCACATCTTGAAGGGCCTCGAGAATATATAGTTCTGTTTTCCAGATGGTCTCATGCCGAATATCCGGGGCAATCGAAGCTGCGACAATCAAGGCATCGGTCATAGCGGAAAACACCGAAATGTCCTGCTTGGAATGGTAAGTGATCTGATAAAAAGCCTTGTATAAAATATCACTGAAAGAAGAGAATCGATACAACAGCCGGCTTTTTCCCTTTTCATCCGTCAGTACCAGCC
Organism: Planococcus chinensis; assembly: GCF_042681545.1. NCBI lineage: Bacteria > Bacillati > Bacillota > Bacilli > Caryophanales > Caryophanaceae > Planococcus > Planococcus chinensis. The sequence goes on along the minus strand of NZ_JBHUFW010000007.1, from coordinate 35,745 downwards.
CATCTGTCTTCAAATGCCCCACCTGCCCCAGAAGATGGCCCAACCGCATCAGAATGTCATTTGCCGTATTCGGATCCTGCCGGCCGGGGGAAGTTGCCCGAATGGCCACTTCGACGATTTTCTGGATGGAATAGCCCAGGTCCTCTTCTGCCGTCCGTTCGTCCCCGATCGTGATAAAAGGTTTTTCCGGCTGAAGATTCCCGGTTTTCGAATAGACGCTCATGACCGGTTTTCCTTCAAAAACGTATTCCCCGATTTTCACAATGATTTCAACTTGCGCATCGTTCCCTTCCGCCTAATCTTCCAATTTCGTTAAATCGACAAACTGGATATAACCCGATGTTTCCGCCTTCACTTTCAAACTTTTCCCTTCCGGACGCCACTCATCGAGCGACAGGTGCTTCTTTTCATACAGCTTTTGGTATTCGTCAATGATTTCTTCAGCATCTGCCATCAATTTATTGATCAACGTGCTGACTTGGACATTCGCCGCTACAAAATGGATATAGTAGGCAAACGCCGCGATACAGATGAAAACCACCCCAATGCCGATCGCTGTAGAAAGGATTTCATGATCAAAGACATCTTTTTGCATATAGAGGAGTGAAAGCATATTGAAGATGAACCCGCCCAGGAAAATGCCGAGGACGTGCCGGGTGGTGGAACTGCGGATGAAATTTTCAGGGGCTCGCGGGGAAAATTGTGAAGCGTACATCGTCAAAACTACCAGCACCGTTGAAAAAGTGAATGTGGTCATCGTCAGCATCGCTGCCGCCAGGATTCCAAGGATGGTCTGTCCGGCCTCAACATCGGTGAGAAATACTGAAGGAATCGCATCAATAAAAAGCTCGATGATATACAGATCAAAATAAAAAGCTGCCAGTGATAAGATCAAGGCCCCCAAACTGTACAATGCCGGTGTAATCCAGATTTTTTCTTTGAAGATGTATGAAATCGGCTTCACGCGCACCCCTTCTTCCATTCCTGCATTTCCCCCTGTTTTCCCTTTCCTTTCTGCAGACAAACTAGTCATTATAAAAGGCCGGACTATTCGTCCGGCCTTTTGCGATCATAAGTTGACTGACAGCTCCTTGACCCCGCGGACAATCATGCCCGGCCGCCAGGACAATTCGCTCTCATCCACTGCCAGGCGAATGTTTCCGAAACGGGACAGCAGGCTTGAAATGGCAATCTCTCCTTCGAGCCGTGCAAGCGGCGCACCCAGGCAAAAATGGATGCCCATGCCGAATGCCAGATGCGGGCTCTTTTCCCGCAAAACATCGAACCGGTCCGGCGCCTCGAACTTTTCCGGATCATGGTTCGCAGCGTTCAAGGCCACCACGACGACATCTCCCCGGTGGATCCTTTTTCCCCGGAATTCCAGGTCTTCGCTTGCCCAGCGCGACGTGCTGAATTCCACCGGCCCATTGAAGCGGAGCGATTCCTCTATCGCTTGAGGTACCAGCTCCGGCTGCTCCCTCAGCATGTCCTGCTGATCAGGATATGCCATCAGGGCAAGGACCGTATTGCCGATCAGGTTCACGGTCGTCTCGTGGCCGGCGATGATCAGCAGCGAAACCAAACCGTATAATTCTTTCTCGGAGAGCCGGTCGCCTGCCTCTTCTGTCTCGATCAATTTGCTGATCAAGCTGCCATCCGGATTGGCTCGGACCTTCTGGAACCACTGGCCAAGGTATTCGATAAACTGGGTCATATGCTGATAGACGCTGACGCCCGCTTCTCCGCTGGTACCTTCGATCAGCGAATTGGACCAGAGCCGGAATTTATCGCGGTCTTCGGCAGGCACGCCTAAAATCTCACAGATGACAATGATGGGGAGCGGGAACGCAAATTCATCAATGAGGTCCACATCCTTCTTTCCTTCCAGACCATCCAGAAGAGTGTCCGTGATTTCCTGTATGCGTCCGCGCATGCCCGAAATCATTTTCGGCGTGAACGCTTTTTGTGCCAGTCCCCTTAGGCGCTTATGGTCCGGCGGGTCGGAAAAAAGCATGTTTTGGGTGAAGACGGACATGCCGTCCATGCTGCCGCCGTAAAGCTTCGAAAAGTCCTTGATAAACCGGGCATCCTTGAGAACCGCTGCTCCGTCTTCATAACCGGTCACCAGCCAGCCCCGCTGCCCGTCCTGAAAATGCACATAATGGACCGGATCCATTTCCCGCAATTTCGAATATGCCGGATAGGGATTGCGGATAAAATCCGCTGTAAACAATTCTTCGGTCATTTTCTTCGCCTCCTTTTGTATCCTATACCCGGCCAGCTCTCGGACCTTATCGGTCCTTCGCCTTAATTTGCACGACAAAATAAAAAAAGCCGGAAAACCGGCTTTTGCTTATAAGCTAAGGGTTCCGGCACCGAATAATTTCTTCGGATTTTCCAGGAACATTTTGTCCAGCTGCTGCTCCGTGATGCCCGCTTTTTTCAGTGCCGGGACAACGGTCTCAAACAGATGGGTCGGATGCCAATTTGCAATTCCCGCCTCGGCTGCAGGCGGAATGACCGGCGGGCGGCCAAGCCAGACGCTGATGGAATCATGGGACAGCATAATCTGGTCCTCATAGCCGTCGTTCAGCAATTCCAGCAAGGTGTCGATGCGCTGCTCATCAAACGGTGCGCCTACCATCCCTTGAAGGCCGAAACGGTCGAATGCAATGCTGACGCCGGTCTCTAAAGCGCGGCGGTGGTAATCGGCATCCGTATTGCCGCACATATGCCCGATAACGATGCCTGCCGGATTCGCGCCGAGCCCGACGAGGAACTCCGCCTGTTCCGGCCCCATCGTCCCTTCCTGCGTATGCGTCAAAATTGTAATCCCTGTTTCTTTCTGTGCATCGACTGCCGCTGTGAAGAACATTTTTTCATAATCCGTGATGGCATCCTTGCTCGAAGCAAGCTTGATGATCCCCGGCTTGATGCCGGTCCCTCCGATGCCATCTTTGATTTCCTTTGAAAACATTTCGCCGATTTCCTGCGGGGCGCTGCCGAGCGACGCGCGGAACTTGAAATACGGCGTCGCCCCTTCGCCTTCATAATAATAGCCTGTGGCGCATATGATTTGCAGCCCGCTCCGTTCAGAAATCTCCTTTAGCACATCCGGATCGCGGCCGCACTCATTCGGCGTCGGATCCACAACGGTCTTAACGCCATGGGCCATCATTTTCTCCGCCGCTGCCACGCCTGCAGCGACCGCTTCCTCGCGGTTGAACGGCCCGAGCGTCAGATCACCCTGAAAACCCGGATAGCCGAAGATGAAATGTTCATGAATCAGCGTTTTCCCCATCTCTTCAGGCGCAATCGGACCCGTCACTGTTTCCACTCTTTTTTCCATTTATAAAACCTCCCCCGATTTCTGTTTTTCTTCATCCTGCAGTTTGCGCCACAGAATCTTCCCGCTGCTGGTTGTCGGGAAGCTCGTACGGAATTCGATCACGCGCGGGTATTTATAGGCAGCCATCTCACCTTTTGCCCATTCGATGATTTCCGTTTCCGTCACTTCGCCTTCTTTGCCTTCGTGCAAAATGACAAACGCTTTGACCGTCTCTCCCCGGCGCGGATCGGGGATGCCGACCACACATGCCTGCTGGATTGCCGGATGCTTATAAAGCAGCGATTCCACTTCCGTCGGCCATACTTTGAAGCCGGCCGCATTGATCATGCGCTTGACGCGGTCCACGAGGAAGAAATAGCCTTCCTCATCCATCCGGACAATATCGCCAGTGCGGAAAAATGGCACTCCATCGAGTTCGATGAAAGCACTGCGGTTTTCGTCATCCCGGTTGAAATAGCCTTGGAACACCTGCGGCCCTCTGACGACCAGCTCCCCTTCTTCCCCATGTCCCAGCATCCGTCCGGTTGAAGGATCGATGACGCGGGCATCCACATCAAACGAAGGAATGCCGAGGCATTGCAGTTTCGGCCGATCGGGCGGATTGAAATGCGTTTGGGAAATCGTCTCGGACAAACCGTAGCCTTCCACATACTTCAGTCCGGTGATTGCTGTCAGTTTTTCGCCGACAGCGGCCGGGAGCGGCGCCCCCCCGCCGCTCACCACTTGAAGCGATGACAAATCGTATTTCCCCAGATCCGGATTGGACAGAAAATCGACGACCATCGTGCTGATATTCGTCCAGTGGGTGCAGCCATACCTTTCGATCACTTTGGCCGCATAATTGCGGTCCCAGCGCGTCAGCATGACTATTTCCGCGCCGCCGTAGATTGGCGCATGCATGCTGTGGACCATGCCGGTGACATGGAACAGCGGCAGCGTTCCCAGCACCACGACATCTGATGTCGTGTTCATCCAATGGTAAGTGCCTGCGATATTGGCCTGGACAGACCGGTTCGTATGCACACAGCCTTTCGGCAGCCCGGTCGTACCGGACGTATACGGCATCACCGCGATATCTTCCGGGACACCGCTGTATTCCGAAGGAACATCCCCCGAACTGATCGCCGTCCTCCAGGAAACGGCACCTTCCAATGTCCTGGCCGCTTCCGCTGCAGCCGGCGGGAGCCCTTCTTCTTCTCCGGCATATTCGGAATAGGCCGCAGCGATTACAGCCTTCAGTGCCGCGGATTCTTCAAGTTCTTGTACACGGTCGTACAATTCCTGGCCGACAATGCCGATGCGGATGCCGCCGTCTTTGATATAAAATGCCAATTCCTCCGCTGTATTCATCGGATTGACGGGAACGACGATTCCCCTTATGCGCAAGATGGCGTAATAGCTGATCAGGAACTGGGGCGAATTCTGCATGAAGAGCAGGATGCGCTCCCCTTTTTCCGCTCCGAGCCCTTTCTCCAAAAAGCCGGCCAAGGCTTCCACTTGCTGCTCAATCTCCCGGTAAGTATAACGCGCTCCATAATAGACAAGTGCGGTCTTGTGCGGGTACTTTTTGGCGGAAATCGCCAGATTGTCATAAATGGTGGTTTCCGGGACGGTCAATGATTTTGAAACCCGTTTCGGCCAAAATTCAAAATGAGCTTTGTTCATCCATCTTCCCCCTTCACGGTTATCTCCTGGCAGGCGTCAACGCACTTCCAACTCTTTCGAAAAATCCGGTTTGCGTTTTTCCTTGAACGCCGCCACCCCTTCCAAATGGTCTTCGGTCGTCACCATCATCGCCTGCGTGATGCGCTCCTGCTCCAAAATCTCGGGCAGGCCGGAAACTGCCGCTTGGTCGGCAATCTTCTTCAATTGTCCGAACGCTTTCGACGGACCGGCGGCCAGGCGGGCGGCCAGTTTCAAAGCCCCTTGCTCCAGTTGATCCGCCGGGAACAATTCATTGACGATGCCCCATTCGTGCGCTTGCATGGCCGTGATCGGTTCTGCAGTGAAGAACAGCTGCTTCGCCCGGTATGGGCCGATCAAGCGAGGCAGAAAATAAAGGCCGCCGCCATCTGAAATCAGCCCTACTTGTGCAAAGCTCATGACGAACTTGCTGTCTTCCGCCGCCAGGATCAGGTCGGATGCCAACGCCAAATTGAACGCCGCTCCCGCTGCAAAACCATGGACAGCGGCAATAATCGGCTTTTCCAATGCGCGCATGGCGAGCACCAGCTCATTCAATTTCCCGATATGTTCATACGTTTCAACCGGTCCCGCCTGCCCCATCGTCTTGACGTCACCGCCGGCTGAAAAAGAGCGGCCGGAACCTGACAGGACGACAGCACCGATTTCGGGATTCGCTCCTGCCGCTTTGATTTCTTCGGTAAGGCGCAGGATCATTTCCGGACTGAATGAGTTCAAGCTTTCAGGGCGGTTCAATTGCAGCGACAGCACCGCGTTTTCTACTTTCACCAATAAGTGTTCATTTGCCATCTAAAATTCCTCCTCAAGTTTTAATCGGATTTGCCGTGCCTATCGACAACGAGTTTGCCGGCTTCCAGCCAAGGCACAAAATCAACCAAGCCCGTTTCAGCAATAAAATCAATCTCTTCTTCAAACCCGTAGCCGATCAGCATCTCCCCGACCCGGGTGTCTTTCAGCAGCCGGCTGGCCCAATCCTTATTCGACACGTAGAAAATGCGCGCCGCCTTGGCCGCATCTGTCATTTCCCAATGGGCGGTTTCGTTCATCAGGCAATCGATGAAATAGCCGGCCCCGAAAAAATCCTCCAAACAGAATTCGCCGCCCGAACCGGAACAAACCGCGACGACAGTCTCCCCTTGATGGCCGGCTGCAATTTTCGCAGCTGCCGCCTTCCCGTTCAACAGTGAGGCGGTATAGACTTTATTGGCATTTGCCGCTTTGCGGATTGCCACCGTGCCGTTTGTGGTCGACAAGACGACGGTCTTGCCGATGATTTCGTTCTTTAATTGAAGCGGATTCGGGTCCAGGAAGCCTTCGATTGTCCTGCCGTTATATTCACCGACCAGGCAGAAACTTCCGGGCGCCCGGCCGATGGCCTCTCTTCTCGCTTCGTCCCCGTCAAGGACCGGGATCACTTCTTTTGCGCCATGCCAGAAGCAGGCGGCAATGGTCGACGTCGCCAGCAGCACATCGAATATGACCGCAGTCTTGTCTTTTTGCATTTTCGCTGCATCGATTTCCTCTTTTTTCAAAAGCAGGTGAAGTTTCGGCACGTGTTCACTTCCTCTTAACAGGTATGAAAAAAATGGAACAGCTGCTGTGTGCCTGCTGTCCCTTTGTCCACCTGTGCGTCTTTATTTCGCCGCTTCTTCGCGAAGCGCACGGCGCAGGATTTTCCCTACATTGGTCTTTGGCAATTCGCTGCGGAACTCCACCAGTTTCGGCACTTTATAAGCCGCCATTTTTTCTTTCGCCCAGTCGATGATCTGCTCTTCAGTCGCTTCCTGGCCCGCTTTTTTCACGATGATCGCCTTGACGCTCTCTCCGCGGTAAGGGTCTGCTACACCGATTGCCACCGCTTCCTGCACAGCCGGATGTTCATACAGCACTTCTTCGATATCGCGCGGATAGACGTTATAGCCGCTTGAAAGGATCATGTCCTTTTTCCGGTCGACAATATAAACGTAGCCATCTTCATCCATCGTGGCGATATCTCCTGTATACAGCCACCCGTCGCGCAGCGCATTTTCGGTTTCTTCCGGCATATTCCAGTACCCTTTCATCACTTGCGGCCCACGGATCACGATTTCGCCCTTTTCGCCGCGCGGCACTTCCCCTTCCCCAGTCGCCAAATCCACCACTTTGTATTCGGTCGACGGCATGCCGATCCCGATGCTGCCCGGCTTCCGCTCAGCGAACGGGGGATTGCAATGCGTCGTCGGCGATGCTTCCGATAAACCGTAGCCTTCGAGAATCTTCGCGCCCGTCTTACGCTCGAATTCTTTCATCGTCTCCACAGGCATCGGCGCGCTTCCGCTATTACAGATACGGATGCTGTCGATTCCATATTTCTCCGCCTCCGGATGGTTGGTGATGGCGATGTACATCGTCGGCACCCCCGGGAACGTCGTCGGCTGTTCCTGTTTGATCGTCTCGAGCACCTCCTGGAGGTCAAAGCGCGGCAGAAGGATGTTTTTCGATCCATTCAAAATGGATAAATTCATCGCCGCTGTCATCCCGAACACATGGAACAAGGGAATGACCGTCAGGCAGCTTTCCTCGCCGTAAGTCACTTCTTCCTTGAAAAATTCCTGGGATTGTTGCGCATTCGCCGTAATATTGCGGTGCGTCAGCATAGCGCCTTTGGAAAGGCCCGTCGTGCCGCCGGTATACTGCAGTACAGCTACATCTTCAGCCGGATCGATGGCGACCGGCTCCACACGGCCGTCGCCTTGCCCTAAAAAGTACTCGAACAGGACTGCACCTTCAAGCTGCGGCTTTTCCGCATCAAAGGAGACGACGATAATGTTCTTCAACTTCGTATGCGGCGCGATTCCCTGGATCCGCGGGAGCAAGGGTGCATAGACGACGATCGTTTCCGCCCCGGAATCATTCAGCAGGTAAATCAGTTCTTTTTCAAGCAGCATCGGATTGACCTGCGTAACGATGGCGCCTGCCTTCAAAATGCCGAAATACGAAATGGCGTATTGCGGACAATTCGGCAGCATCAATGCCACCCGATCGCTTTTCACAATGCCGGATTTCTGGAGAGCCGAAGCAAATGCGTTCGATAAGCCATAAAACTCCTGATAGCTGATTTCCTTCTGATAAAACTTCAGCGCCACATTGTCCGGAATCCGTGCAGCTGTTTCTGCAAGGAATTCCGGCATGGTCTTCTCCGGAAATTCCATTTCTGTCCGGATGCCTTCCGGAAAATGCTTGGACGCAATATGTTCGATTGTCATTTCTTTCCCCCGCCCTTGTTTTATTTTTGGCTGTACTTGTTCATTTCCAGTTTGGCAATCTGGTTGCGGTGCACTTCATCCGGTCCGTCCGCGAGGCGCAGCGTACGCGAATTGGCCCATTGCGCTGCGAGCGTAAAGTCATCGCTGACGCCGGCGGCTCCGAATGCTTGGATCGCCCGGTCGATTACGCGGAGCGCCATATTCGGCGCCGTCACTTTGATCATGGCGATTTCCGCTTTCGCTTCTTTATTGCCGACGGTGTCCATCATATACGCGGCTTTTAGCGTCAGAAGCCGCGCCTGCTCGATTTCAATGCGCGAATCGGCGATCCATTCACGGACGACGCCCTGGTTTGCAAGCGGCTTTCCGAATGGCGTCCGCTCCTGGACACGGATGCACATTTCCTCCAGCGCCCGTTCTGCGGCACCGATCAGCCGCATGCAATGATGGATGCGGCCCGGGCCCAAGCGGCCTTGGGCGATGGCGAAGCCTTTCCCCTCGCCCCACAGCATATTGCCTGCCGGCACGCGTACATTGTCGAATGTGATTTCTGCATGGCCATGCGGCGCATGGTCATAGCCGAATACCGGCAAGAGGCGTTCGATTTTCACGCCCGGAGCGTCCAGCGGCACAAGGATCATGGATTGCTGTTCGTGGCGTGCGGCATCCGGATCGTTCTTGCCCATGACGATGGCGATTTTGCAGCGCGGATCCCCGGCGCCAGACGACCACCATTTCCGCCCGTTGATTATGTATTCATCGCCATCCCGTTTGATCGACGCTTCGATGTTGGTTGCATCACTCGACGCGACATCCGGTTCCGTCATCGAAAAACAGGAACGGATCTCACCGGCAAGGAGCGGTTTCAGCCATTTCTCTTTCTGCTCTTCGGTGCCGTATCGCACCAACACCTCCATATTGCCGGTATCCGGCGCGTTGCAGTTGAAGATTTCCGGTCCGATCAGCGAACGCCCCATGATTTCACAAAGCGGCGCATATTCCTGATTTGTCAGTCCGGCGCCGTACTCGCTTTCCGGCAGGAACAGATTCCATAAGCCGGCATCCTTCGCCTTCTTTTTCAGTTCCTCCATGATCGGGGGAATCTCCGACCAGCGATCGGCCTGGGCATTCAACTGCTGTTCAAAGAGCTTTTCGTTCGGGTAGACATTCTCCTCCATAAACTGCGTCAATTGTTGCTCCAACTTTTTCGTCTTCTCTGAATAGGAAAAATCCATCTGTGCTTCCACCTTTCTTGTACTAACCGGTTGGTATGTTCAGAATATTAATTTAATGTTAGCGTTTCCAAAATGTAAATGCAAGGGAATTTTAGGATTTCCTCCATAAAAAAAGACCGCTCCTCGGCGGCCTTTGTCTGTTCCGGCTCTATTAGTCTTCCTGTTCTTTGTCATCTTCTTGGTCCAGCTGTTCATCGGTATTGTCCTCGCCCATCGGCCCTTCTTCTTCCGGGTTGTCTTCCCCGGTCACCGGATCGTCCACTTCAATGTTATCGTCGTCACCATCCCCGTCGCCGCCGCAAGCGCCAAGCATACTGACCGAGAGGGCTGCTGCCGCTCCAAGCTTCATCCATTTCGCGATCGCCATTTCGTTTCCTCCTCTCCTGGCTTTCGTTGTTCTTTACTTTAATACCCCGCTATACGCCGACCTTAACAAAAAGATCGAGATATCGTTCGGGCAAAGATTCTTCAGGCTCTTGGCAGATATCATTCCTGCTATTCAGAAAAAAATCTATTGACCATATATTCTGAATAGCGTATGGTAGAAGTAACTTGAAGAAAGAGGTGAGGCATTATGGCTATTTTATTTTTGAATACGCAAATCCAATCCATAATGTCCCGCTCTGTGTATCGCTGACGATACGCTTCTTCCATTATGCCCGGGAACCATGGATTGCGATTTGCGCGCATCCATGGTTTTTTATTATGCATAAATAGGAGGAACTTACATTGAATAAAATTGAACAATACGGCTGGAATACAGCTTGGCAAGAAAAAATCGGCGCATTCGGTATTCCGGGGCGCATTACATTGGAACATAAAAACATCTACCGGGTCGTGACGGACCGCGGCGAATGGCTGAGTACGCTTTCCGGCAAATACCGCCATGAGCACCTGCACAGTGAATTCCCGGCTGTCGGCGACTGGGTCATGGTCGAAAGGATGCCCGGCGAGGAAAAAGGGATCATCCATCAAGTCCTCCCTCGCACGTCCCAGTTTTCACGGAAAGCGGCTGGCGATACATCGGAGATTCAACTAATCGCCGTCAACGTGGATTACGTCTTTCTCGTTATGTCGTTGAACCATGACTTCAACGTCCGGCGCCTGGAACGCTATTTGATCGCCGCTTGGGATTCAGGAGCCAATCCGGTGATTGTCCTGACGAAAAGTGATCAATGCGAAGACGTCGAACCCTACCTGCGCGAAGTGGAAACAGTCGCATTCGGCTTGCCGGTCCATCCGGTATCTAGTGTCACCGGCGAAGGCATCGAAAACCTGCAGAACCTGCTGGCCCCGAATAAAACCGGCGCACTTCTCGGTTCATCGGGCGTTGGAAAATCGTCGCTGATCAATGCCTTGTCCGGCAGCGAACTGATGGCGGTCCAAGACATCCGGGAAGACGACAGCAAGGGGCGGCACACGACCACGCACCGGGAACTGGTCCGGTTGCCTGGCGGCGGTTTATTGATCGACACGCCTGGCATGCGCGAATTCCAGCTCGGCGATTACGAAGAAGGCATCGAAAGCGGCTTCTCGGATGTAGAGCAATTGGCCGATGAGTGCCGGTTCCGGGACTGCGGGCATGGCAGCGAACCCGGTTGCCGCATCCAGGAAGCCCTCTTGACGGGTGAATTGCAGCATGACCGCTACAGAAGCTACGTCAAACTGAAGCGTGAGCTTGCCCACATGGAGCGCAAAAGCGATGCAGCGGCCCAAAAAGCCGAACGCAGCAAATGGAAGCAGATCACAAAAGACAACCGGAAGCGGCCTGTCAAAAAACGATAAAACAAAAAGAGCAAGCCCGAATCAACGGGCTTGCTCTTAGCTTGTAGACAAAAGAATATTTATCCCTCTTTAAGAATGAAATTTCATTTGAGAGAAGCTATTCCGGATCCTCCACTTCAGGCGGACGCTTTCCGCGGGCTCGCGCCGAACTAACTCGGACTCGCGTCCGAGTGGATTTCGGCACTTCGCTTTCCCGCAGGGAAAACCGGTGCTCCTGCATCGCTTCGCTGCTTCGTCGCAAACAAGTCGGCCGAACTGCCTTCGACCAACTTGCTCGCCGCCTTCCGTTGCGGATCCTGAAGCCGGCGGCTTGTACCCAGCAGCTCAGCGTTCTCCCTTATCTTTTTATTATAGGTGACGCTCCCGACAGGGTTGGCCACGAGACTCCTGTGGGAGCAGCGAAGCGACTCGAGCTGAAGACCCTGGACTGAGCGTAGCGAGGGAAGCGGCTGAAGCCGAGCCCACGGAAAGCGAAGTGGCCAGCCCGGTCGGGCTTATATATCTCTATTCATCATAATTCGACTTTGTCTACAGTCTGAGAGCAAGCCCGAATCAACGGGCTTGCTCTTTTTAATTTTCCGGGTCGGTCAATCCGTGCTTCACCGCGTACAACGCCGCCTGTGTGCGGTCCTGCACCTCCAGCTTCGTGAAAATGTTCGATATATGCGTCTTCACGGTTTTCTCTGTCACAAAAAGGGCTGACGCGATTTCCCGGTTGCTTTTCCCTTTCGTCAGCTCCGCCAGCACTTCCTTTTCGCGCGGCGTGAGGAGATTGACCATATGCGGCACAGGATCGGCCGGCCCTTTGGCAAGCTGCGACGTCGCTTTCGGATGGAGCGTATTTTCGCCGCGCATCAGGCTGCGGATCGATTCGACCAATTCGTCAGGTTCGATGTCCTTCAGCTGATAGCCGGCTGCCCCTGCCTCCATTGCCGGCAACACGTGGTCCCGGTCTGAAAAACTGGTCAGCATGAGGACGATGATGCCGGGATGCTGCTCCTTGATTTTCCGGGTAGCCTGGATGCCGTCCATCTCGGGCATGACCAGATCCATCAGGACAATGTCCGGGTTCAGCCGCCCGGCCATTTCCACAGCTTCCTTCCCGTTCACCGCTTCCCCGACAACTTCGATGTCCTGCTGCGTTTTCAGAAAAAACATCAGCCCCCGCCGCACGACATGATGGTCATCGGCAATCAATACTTTCACCATGCAACCACTCCTCCATTAATACGGAATCCTGATGAGGATTTCCGTCCCTTTTCCGATTTCGCTCGACCAGTCAATCGTGCCGCCTTCGGCCTTCGCCCGGTCGCGCATGCTCTGGATGCCGATCGACGGAATCGCCAGGCCTTCGCCGACGACAAATCCATGTCCTTCATCTTTGATGACCAATAGCACATCCGACGGCGTCATGGACATATACAGCCGGACTTCACTGACGCCGGCATGCTTGCGGATGTTGTTCAGCGCTTCCTGCGCAATCCGGAACAGCGTCTCTTCTGTCCGCGAAGGCAATTGGACAACCCCGGTCACTTTCAGCTCCACAGCCAAGCCGAGCATTTCCGCATAGCCTTTGATCGCTTCAAGGAGCCCCGTCTCCAATCCTTTGGGGCGCAGCTGCCAAATCAAGGCGCGCATTTCGTTCAATGCTTCCTGCGTCAAGTGCTGGATATCGCGGAACGTCTCCTGGATTTCCGGGTCTTCTGACATGACGCTGCCGCCTCTTGCCGTCAGCGTCACTGAAAACAGCAATTGGTTGACGGAATCATGCAGGTCGCGCGCGAGCCGGTTGCGCTCTTTGACGAGCGCCAATTCCTGTTCCTGTTTTGTCAGCAGAATGCGTTTGATCGCCGATCCGATCTGGAACGCCACCGACTCCAGCAGCGCCAATTCTTCTTTCGAGAAGCGCTGCGTATCAGGCGCCGCAATATTCAAGAGTCCGAACCGCTCATTGCCGGACTGCAGCGGGACCGTGGCATGGTGCGTGATGCCGCCGCTGTCTTCAGCAGCCGAGGCCATGGCATTCTCGATGCGCTGGCAGGCAATGATATTAGATGCCTTTTCGAGATCGGCATCATGATACCGTTTGACACACCAACAGCCGCCCTTTTTCAAGTGGCGGCAATCATTTTTCTGCAGCGCCGGCGGCAGGTTCGCCTGTGCCACCAACTGGTGTTTGCCTTCGCTGTCAATGAAAAATATCCAGGCGGCTTCAAAAGCGGAGCCGTTCAGCAACTTCCAGATCGCGCCTTTAAGCATCCGGTCCATATCGGTTTCTTCATTCAGGAGCTCTGCAATTTCCTTTAGCAATGCAACATTCGACTGCTGTTCCATATCCATCCTTCTTCACCCCGCTATTATGTATACCTTACAGGTTTTAAGCATGCGTGTGCTTCGGACTTTTGAATGAAAAAGCTCCCTGCGTGAGGGAGCTCCAAATCATCTGCTGTTCAGTTCATCCAGGAATGTCTGCTTCAGCAGCTCGAGCTTTTCGTCGCTGTCGCGTTCATTGGCCGCGGTAACGCCGAAGTAATATTTCACTTTCGGCTCAGTTCCGCTTGGCCGCACACAGACCCACGAGCCGTCTTCGAGGAAATACTTCAGGACATTCGATTGCGGCAATTCGATTTTCTCGTTGGTTTTCATGTCCGCAAAGATCCGGTTCTGCGTTTCATAATCCTCGATGGAGACGACCGGAATCCCGGCGATTTCCCGGATCGGCTGCTCGCGCAGCCCTTCGAGAAGTGCTGTGATTTCGCGTGCGCCTTCGAGCCCTTTTTTCGTCATCGATACCAATGCTTCCCGGTACCAGCCGTGGCGGTTATACAACTCCGTCAATTTATCGTGGAGCGTCATGCCTTGGGTCTTGTAATAAGCGGCAGCTTCGATGAGGAGAAGCGTCGCCTGAACGGCATCTTTGTCACGGGCAAAATCCTTGATCAAATAGCCGTAGCTTTCTTCATAGCCGAAAAGAAATTCGAATTTTTTCTCTTGGTCGTTGTGCTTCAGTTTTTCGCCGATGAATTTGAATCCGGTCAACACGTCTTCAGAGTCAACTGCATAAGATTCAGCAATGACGCGCCCGAATTCCGAAGTAACGATGGTCTTGAAGATTTTGCCGTTTGCGGGCAATGTGCCTTTCGCCTGCTTCTGGCCCAGCAAATAATCGATCAAAAGTGCACCTGTCTGGTTGCCATTCAGCAGCTCGTAATGGCCGCCGCTCAGAACGGCAGCCCCGACGCGGTCACCGTCCGGATCGATGGCAATCAGCAGTTCCGCCCCGGTTTCCTTGCCATACTTCTCAGCGAGTTCAAAAGCGGATGCTTCTTCGGGATTCGGCGACTTGACGGTCGGAAATTCGCCGTCCGGCTGCATCTGTTCAGCCACATAGACGATATCGGCATAGCCTGCCTCGTCCAGCAAGCGCTTCACCGTCGAACCTGATGCGCCGTGAAGCGGCGTAAAGACCGCTTTGATCGGATTCGCCGATCCTTCCTGTACGGTCAGCGCCTGTTCAATATAAGCAGCATCCAGTTTTTCTCCAAGGCTGACGAGCAGCGCCGGATCGTATGAAGAATTGTCGATGCCGAGTTCGTCCTCGACCTCGCTGACGAAACTGATGACCCGGTCGGCATCTTCCAGATTCAGCTGCGCGCCGTCTTCGCCGTATACTTTATAGCCGTTGTATTCAGGCGGGTTGTGGCTGGCCGTAATGACCACGCCCATGAATGCATTCAAATACCGGACACTGAATGACAATTGCGGCGTTGTCCGCGGTTCGCTGTAGACATACGTATGGATCCCATTCGCAGCAAATGTTTTCGCCGCTTCCTGTGCGAATTCAGGCGACATGCGCCGGCTGTCATACGCAATTGCAATCCCGCGGGCCATCGCCATTTCACCGTTTTCTTTGATGTAATTCGCGATGCCCTGCGAAGCTTTGCGTACCGTATAGACATTCATGCGGTTCGTGCCCGGTCCGATTTCGCCGCGCATGCCTCCGGTCCCGAATGCCAAGTCCTGGTAAAAGGCATCCTCCGCTAATTTTTCATCATCTTTCAGTAAATTCAAAGCCTCTCTGGTCACTTCATCCAGCCGGTCATGCTCCAACCAGCGCTTGATTCGTTCCTGCCATGTCATATGCATCCCTCCATAGCTTCAGTTTACCAAAAAAACCAAAAAAAAACCGCTCCCTTTAGGAAGCGGCCATCTGGCTCAATCTTTCTTGTATTCCACACTGTAGACGTCATGGCGGCGGTCTTTCAGCTGCTTGACAGTCCCGTTTTGGCGCTGGCGGCGCAGGATCTCAAGATCGACGTCGCCGATCAGCACCATTTCCAGGTTGGCATTGGTTTCCCCTACGATGCCGTCGCGGGCAAATTCGAAATCGCTCGGTGCGAAAATACCGGACTGTGCATATTGAATATCCATGTTTTCAGTCTGCGGCAAGTTGCCAACCGTCCCGGAAATGACGGTGTAAATCTGGTTTTCCACAGCACGGGCCTGAGCGCAATAACGCACGCGCAGGTAGCCTTGGCGGTCTTCCGTACAGAAAGGAGAGAAGATGATGTTCGCCCCCATGTCTGTCGCAATCCGCGCAAGTTCAGGAAACTCGATGTCGTAGCAGATCTGGATGGCGATCTTCCCGCAATCCGTATCGAACACGCGGACCGAATCGCCTGCAGAAATCCCCCACCATTTCCGTTCATTCGGGGTGATGTGGATTTTATACTGCTTGTCGATCGAACCGTCGCGGCGGAACAGGTACGCAATGTTATAGATTTCGTCGTCATCTTCCTTGACGAAATGCGATCCGCCGATGATGTTGATATTGTAGCGGACAGCCAGATCCGTGAACAACTCGATATATTGCGGCGTGTACTCCGTCAATTTGCGGACGGCCTGGCTCGGTGATGGCTCGTTCAGGAACGACATCAATTGCGTCGTAAAGATTTCCGGGAACACCACAAAATCGGAATGCGCATCGGAAGCCACGTCCACGAAATATTCAACCTGGTTTGCCAGATCATCGAACGATTCAATGGCGCGCATTAAATACTGCACGACACAGATGCGGACAGGCAGGCTCGTCTTGAAATGGCGTTTCGAGACCGGTTTATAGTCGACATTGTTCCATTCCATCAACGTCGCGTATTTGCCTGATGCCAAATCGTCCTGCAGGTAATTCGGGTTGATGCGCATCAATTGGAAGCCGTTCATCAATTGGAATGTCAGGACCGGATCGTAGATTTTGTGGCGCGAAACCGCATCCACATATTCCCTCGGCGACATTTCATCCGCATATTTATGGAAGTTCGGGATGCGGCCGCCAAGGATGATCGATTTCAAGTTCAATTCCCGCGCAAGTTCTTTGCGTGCTTCGTACAGCCGTTGGCCAACCTGCATGCGCCGGTATTCCGGATGCACCATCACTTCAATTCCGTACATGTTATAGCCATCGGGATTGTGGTTCGTGATATAGCCGCCGTCGGTTACATCGTCCCACGTATGGCGGTCATCGTATTCGTCGAAATTGATCAACAAGCTGGAACATGAGCCGATGACTTTGCCATCGAGTTCAGCTACGAGCTGTCCCTGCGGGAATACGCCCAAATGGCTCCGCAGCTGCTCTTCTTTCCATGGATCCATCCCAGGGAAGCAAAGTCGCTGCATTTCGAGAATGGGATTTATATCTGCATAGGTCATCTCCCGGATGATCATGCTTTTTTCAAAATGGGATAAATCGAACTGTTCTGGCACTGCAGCCACTCCTTCACAAAAGTATCACACTTTATTATATAGGATAGCGCCGCAGGTTGATAATATTTTACTTGCCGGCGTCAAGGATTTATACTTTTATGGAAGTAACTTTTGAAAAGAGGTACCACTCAATGTCGAAGCGCCAAGAAAATGTTTTGCTTGCTATGTGGGCTGTCGCGCTGGTTGCCACGGCCGGATCCCTGTATTTCTCACAGATCAGGGATTACATTCCTTGTACATTGTGCTGGGTGCAGCGGATTTTCATGTATCCGCTCGTAGTCGTCATCGGAATCGCTTTTGCCCAGAAGAACGTCCGAATCGCCACAACGACGCTGGCCCTGTCCGTCATCGGCGGCGGGATTTCGCTCTACCATTACGGCCTGCAGAAACTGACATTCCTGTCGGATGCTGCCCCGTCCTGCGGACAAGTCCCTTGCACCGGCCAGTACATCAATTATTTCGGGTTCATCACCATTCCATTTTTAGCGCTTACCGCATTTATTCTAATTGCCGGAATGAGCATCTATTTGCTGAAGTCATTGAAGGAGGAAGTTAAGTAATGAAGAAAATGTTGATCATCGGCGGCGTGATTGTGGCGATTTTTGCGCTCATCATCGTGTTGACGAACATGTCAAACAGCAAAAAACTCGCAGACAACCCGTACGATAAAGAAGATTTGGACCAATCAACCATCGATCTGCTGGACGATGAAAACTACCAGAACATCGCCTTGCCGGATGAAGTGACGAAACAAATCGAAAGCGGCGAACCGACGACGGTTTATTTTTTCAGCCCGACTTGCCCGCATTGCCAGGCAACAACGCCTGTGTTGATGCCCGTAGCGAACGATATGGATGTGGACGTCCTCCAATACAATTTGTTAGAGTATGAACAGGGCTGGCAGGATTATTTCATCGAAGCCACTCCAACGCTCGTGCATTATGAAAATGGCGAAGAAGTTGCCCGCTGGGTCGGCGCACAGCCAAAAGAAAACATCGAAGAATTTTTCAACGAAGTCGTTCTAAAATAATAAAAGACAAGGGTCATGTGCCGTGCGCATGGCCCTTTCATATGGAGGCAAAATGATGCAATGGAATTATGCAATCCAAGAAGACGGCATGACCGTCGAAGAGCTGCTGCGCAGTGAATGGGGACTAGGCAAAAAAGTGGTCCACGAAATGCGCATGGCCAAAAGCGTGAAAAATGATAAACAGCAGGAAGTCATCTGGAAAGAGCCGCTCCCAAAAGGGACGATGCTGACATTTGACCTTCCGCCGGCCAGCTCTCCTTATGAAGCCAACCATGAAATCGAACTTCCGATCTTGTTTGAAGACGATCATTTCATCATTGCCCGAAAACCGAAAGGCATGGCGACCCATCCGAACGAGGTCGGCCAGAAAGACACATTCATCAATGCCATTCTCGGCCATATCGTCCGCCACGGCGGCACTTACGGCGAACATGTCCACCGCCTTGACCAGGGCACATCGGGCTTACTGATGGTCGCCAAGCACCCGGTGGCTAAAAACGTCCTCGACCGCATGCTCGAACAAAAACAGCTGGTCCGTGAATATGAAGCCGTCGTCAAAGGCAAGGTTGCCAACAAAACCGGCACGATCGATGCCGCGCTCGGCCGCGACCGGCACCACCCGACCCGCCGCCGCGTGTCCCCGTCCGGCCAAAGCGCCGTGACGCATTATAAAGTGCTGCGGCAGATGGAAGGCAAGTCGCTTCTTCACTTGACGCTCGAGACCGGACGTACGCACCAGATCCGTGCCCACCTCTCGCACCTCAATCACCCGGTCATCGGGGATGAACTTTACGACGGGCCTCCGACACAAGACGGTTCCTATCACCTGCATGCATTCCGCATGTCATTCATCCATCCCTTCACCGGCGAAAAGATTGTCGTTGAAGATAGCAGCAGATAAAAAAAGAAGTTCCCCAATGGGAGCTTCTTTTTTCGGACTGTAGACAAGGTCTTCTTATGTTGAATAGAGAAGTATAAGCCCGACCGGGCTGGCCACGTCGCTTTCCGTGGGCTCGGCTTCAGCCGCTTCCCTCGCTTCGCTCAGTCCAGGGTCTTCAGCTCGAGTCGCTTCGCTGCTCCCACAGGAGTCTCGTGGCCAGCCCGGTCGGGAGCGTCACCTATAATAAATAGATAAGGTGAGAACGCTGACCTGCTTTGATCTGCTGGGTACAAGCCGCCGGCTTCAGGATCCGCAACGGAAGGCGGCGAGCAAGTTGGTCGAAGGCAGTTCGGCCGACTTGTTTGCGACGAAGCAGCGAAGCGATGCAGGAGCACCGGTTTTCCCTGCGGGATAGCGAAGTGCCGAACTAACTCGGACGCCAGTCCGAGTTAGTTCGGCGCGAGCCCGCGGAAAGCGTCCGCCTGAAGTGGAGGATCTTGTACAACTTCGTCAAAATACATGTTCATTCTTTCGAGAAAAATAAATATTCTTGACTATGCATTCTCAGAAGTTCCCCAATGGGAACTTCTTTTTTATTTCAAATGAATTTCATCTGGATGAGTTCCTGTGCGCCAGTCCTGGTTCAAGCCGTCAATCATCGCCATCTCTTCAGCCGTCAACGCAAAATTGAAGACGTCTGCATTTTCGAGGATGCGTTCGGGCTGGATCGATTTCGGAATGACGATCAAGTCGTGCTGCAAATGCCAGCGGATGATGACTTGCGCAATCGACTTGCCGTAATTCTCGCCGATCTTCCCTAGCACCGGGTTGTCCAGCAGACGGCCGCGAGCCAGCGGCGACCAGGATGTCACCGCAATTTCGTTGTCTGCACAGAACTGGCGGAGCGGTTCCTGTGTCAATTGCGGATGCAGCTCGATCTGGTTGACCATCGGTTTAGTATGGGCCGTGGCTAAAATCTTCTCGAGGTGATGCTGCTGGTGGTTCGATACGCCAATCGACCGCACCAGTTTTTCGTCATACAGGCGCTGGATTGCGCGGTAGGTTTCTTCATATGTATCCGGCATCGCCCAATGCGTCAAATACAGATCCAAATAATCGAACCCAAGGCGTTCCAGGGATGCCTCAAATGCCCGCAAGGTGTTGTCATAGCCCTGGTCGGTGTTCCAAACTTTCGATGTGATAAACAAGTCTTCCCTTTTGGCGCCTGAAGCCCGGACCGCTTCCCCCACTTCGCGTTCATTGTCATAGATGGCTGCTGTGTCGATCGCCGGATACCCCGCTTTGATGGCTGCCAGCATCGCTTCCACCGCCGCTTCCTTATCCGTCATTTTAAATACGCCAAGGCCAAAGCGCGGCATCTCCACTCCGTTATGTAAGGTCTTTGTTGATTTGATGGTCAAATCCATTTTTCATCATCCTTTCTGTTCCTATTGTACAAATATCCCGCTAAAAATTCGACTTTGACGAATTTGGCAAAATCCCTTGCATTTCTCTTCAAAAGCGAATATTATATGAAATGTTGTTTAAATTGTTCGGATTTTGAAAGGGGTATATAGATGTTTCATTTAAAAGAGTACGGCACAGATGTAAAAACAGAAATTCTTGCCGGCATGACGACATTTCTAACAATGGCCTACATTGTTATCGTTAATCCAGTCATCCTCGGTGCCGCAGGGGTTCCTTTCGACCAAGTTTTCCTGGCGACGATCATCGCTGCCGCGATTGGCACGCTGTGGATGGCGCTTTTCGCCAATTATCCGATCGCCATTGCACCCGGCATGGGATTGAATGCCTATTTCACGTCAATGGTTTTGGGTTCGGGCGGCGCTATTGATTATGTCACGGCTTTCTCGGCTGTCTTTGTCGCCGGTCTGATTTTCGTTCTGCTGTCGATGACTTCGATGCGCAAAGTCTTGATCCAGGCCATTCCTGAAAACTTGAAGCATGCCATCACGGCAGGCATCGGATTGTTCATCGCATTTATCGGCATGCGCCTCAGCGGCATCATCGTCGGAAACGAATCCAACCTTGTCGGTCTGGGCGATTTGACCTCCCCTCCTGTCCTGTTGACATTAGTGGGGCTGATGATCACGCTCATCTTCATGTCGCTCAACATTCACGGCGGAATCTTTTTCGGAATGATCGCCACCGGCATCATCGCGTTCTTCACCGGCCAATTGAAATTCGAAAGCGGCTTTATGAAACTGCCTTCGCTGCCGGAAGGCATCATTGTCTGGAATCCGCTCGAAGCAGTCCAGCTGGTCATTGAATTTGGCCTTTACGGAGTCGTCTTCTCGTTCCTGCTCGTTACGCTCTTCGATACGACCGGAACGATGATCGGCGTCGCCAAGCAAGCCGGCTTAATGAAGGACAACCACATGCCGCGCATGCGACAGGCCCTTCTGGCCGATTCGGTAGCGGCAACTGCAGGCGCCATGGTCGGTACAAGCCCTACATCCGCCTACGTGGAGTCTTCTGCCGGTGTTGCAGCTGGCGGCCGGACAGGATTGACCACGTTGACTGTCGGCATCCTGTTCATCATCGCTGCATTTTTCGGTCCGCTCGTATCATCCTTGTCGGGCGTGGCCGCTATCACAGCTCCTGCGTTGATCATTGTCGGCAGTTTGATGATCGGTGCCGTCAAACACATCGAATGGGAGGAATTCGATGAAGCATTCCCGGCATTCTTGATTGTTCTGGCCATGCCGCTCACTTCGAGCATCGCCACCGGCATTGCGCTCGGTTTCATCTCTTATCCATTGATGAAGATTTTCAAAGGCAAATGGAAAGCGGTCCACCCGATTCTTTATATCTTTGCCGTATTATTCGCCATCCAGATTCTAATAGCACCACATTGACAGCAAAGAAGCAGCCCGGCCGGCTGCTTCTTTTTTATCTTCCGGTATATAATGGCCTAAAAGGCAAACGGCCGCAGAGGAGGCAACGCATGAGAGACATCCGGTTTGTCGCCGTCCATCGGGGCGGCACGCTGACGAAGGAGGACCACCAGCGGCTGATGCACTGGGCCCGGGTATGTGCAGAACATATTTTGCAGGTTCTTGGCGAAGAAGCAGACCCTCGCCTCGCGCATGCCCTCGATACAGCCCAAAAATGGGAGCAAGGCGAAGTGCCGACAGGTGACGCCATGAAAGCTGCAGTAGCTGCACATGCTGCCGCGAGGGAAAAGGACAATCCGGCATCGACAGCCGCGGCCCGTTCAGTCGGCCACGCTGTCGCTACCGCCCATATGGCCGACCATTCCGTAGGTGCGCCGCTTTATGCGCTGAAAGCCCTGAAGCTTGCCGGTAAACCGCTGCACGATGAAAGAGAATGGCAGCTCGGCCAGCTGCGCCATTTGCCCTCCAACCTTGCCGATCAAGTGCTCGAGGCCATGCGCGAAAAAGAGAAAGGCTTTAAACTATAAGAAAATGCCCGGAGCGGAATGCGCTTCGGGCATTTTTTATTCCATTATCCTAATACCGGATTAGTTTCTGTACTGGGAAGTCGGTTTCGCTCTTGCGCTCGACATGCCGGCGGTGATCAACAACACAGCCGCTGTCAATAAATGCATCGCCCAGCCGATAAGCGGGAACCAGGCAACCAAACTCGTGATGATTCCGAGGATGGATCCTGATTTCGGGGAATACTCCCGGAAACAGAAAAACAATGTGACGGCATGAAGCACGAACATGACGCCCAATGCTGCATAGCCTGTGCTCACGACGAATCCGCCTCCGATAAACGGAATGGCGAGCAGCGCTTCTGCAAGGCCGGTAATCCACATCAACGCAATTGAAGCTTTCATCTTCATCGGTCCTTCATCCTTTCTTGGAAATGTCCTTGCTCTATTCTACGGATTGCCGCGGCAATAGTTTCAGTATTCAATAAAAAAACAGACCAGGTTTTGTATAGACAAAACTTAGCCATAATTGAAAGCGGTCTTATATTTCATTTTTCCCGTTCATGCGCTATACTAAACAAAGACGCAAATTCCAAGGAGGTTGTCACTATGAACTTAATCCTTATTCTAGGCGTTACAGTAGCCTTCTTGTCAGCTATCTTAACAGCTGGATACGATGACAAGCCAGGAACATACAAACAAGATTAGTATAAAAAAGGACAGCGCCCTGTGCGCTGTCCTTTTTTCTTTTCTCACACGAGTTCCGGGAACCCCTGCTGGCGAAGCGCCTCGTACATGAGGATTGCCGCGGTATTCGAGAGATTCAGTGAACGGATATGCTCGTTCATCGGAATCCGCAGGCAGCGGTCCAAGTTTTGTTCGATCAATTCTTTCGGTAGTCCCTTCGTCTCCTGGCCGAAGACGAAAAAGTGATCGTCCTCCATGGCCGAGAAATCAAAATCCGAATACGTCTTCGTGCCGAATTTTGTAATGTAATAGAAGTTTCCTTCTTTGTAGCGGTCAAACAATTCCTGCAGCGAGTCATAATAAGCCAAGTCGACGTGCTCCCAATAATCGAGGCCTGCCCGCTTCAACATCTTATCATCCGTGGAAAAGCCGAGCGGCCGGATCAGGTGGAGCTTTACGCCCGTTCCTGCGCATGAGCGCGCAATATTCCCTGTATTCGCAGGGATCAGCGGTTGGTACAAAACAATGTGTATAGCCAAATCTGTCACTTATCCTTTCGATTCTTCGGCAAAAAATGCCAATCCTTTTTCGATTTCTTCCCTGACTTCCTCGTCTTTCTCCTCCGCGAGTGCCTGTTCCAAAGCTATGCGTCCTAAGGCTGTACCGATCTTGCCGATGGCCCACGCGGCCGTCCCCCGGATCACCGGGCGTTCATCGCTCTCTAGCAATTGAATCAATGCTGGCACTGCACTTTCCTCTTTGAAATGAGCAAGTGCCAGGATGGCATTTCGCTGAATCGGTTTCTTTCCGCGCCATGAGCCTGAAACATAGCCGAATTTCTCTTTAAATTCCCGGTTGGAAATCGAGAGAAGCGGTTCTAAAAGCGGTTTCGCAATTTCCGGATCCGGCTCGAACTCGGCATGGATCCGGTTTGCCTTGCGCTTGTTTTTCGGGCACACCGTCTGGCAAGTATCGCAGCCGTAAAGCCGGTTGCCGATGACGCCCCGGAACTCGTCCGGAAGAAACCCTTTCGTCTGCGTCAAAAACGAAATGCAGCGCTGGGCATTCAGCTGGCCGCCCTCCACAATGGCACCGGTCGGGCAGACATCGATGCACAGGCGGCAGTCGCCGCACTGGTCTTCCATCGGCTCATCGTATTTGAACGGGATGTTGGTAATCATCTCCCCCAAATAGACGTACGATCCGAACTCGGGCGTAATAATCGAGGTGTTCTTAGCGCTCCAGCCGATCCCTGCCCGTTCTGCCACCGCCCGGTCCGACAATTCGCCGGTATCCACCATTGAGCGCATGCGTGCATCAGGAAAATGTCCAGCAATGAACGCTTCCAAAAGTGTCAGTCTTTCTCTCAGTGCGGCGTGGTAGTCCTTTCCCCAGGACGATCGGGAAAAGATGCCGCGCCGGGCGCCTTTTGTCCCCTGCGGCGCATCCGTCATTTTTGACGGATAGGCGATGGCAATGGCGATGATGCTCACCGCTTCATCCAGTAAAAGAGCCGGCTGTGTGCGTTTGTCGACATCCGGCTCTTCAAAACCCGACTGGTAGTTCAGTTGCTGCTGGCGCACCAATTGATGCCGCAAATTATAAAAAGGTTCTGCCGAAGCAAAACCGATCTTATCGATTCCGATCTCCGAGGCATAAGCAACAAGCTCTTGTTGAAAGTGATCGAGATTCATGTTGTAACCTCACATTCCTTAACTATGATACGATATCCCTAAACCATCATCTGAAAGGAAGATTGCAATGGAACTGACAATCAATCCTAAAATCATAGAAATCCTTCCTGATTTTAAAATAGGAACTATTCATTATAACAATATCACCGTTTCCGATTCACCTCAAATGTTAAAAGGCCGCCTGCAGCTTTTCCAGGAGCAATTGTTCTTCGACCTGGAAGACAAGGAAATTACGGACTTCCCGGGCCTTTTGGAATGGCAGCTCATCTGGAAAGCGCTCGGGGCCGATCCAAGCCGTTACCGCCCTTCGGCAGAAGCGCTGTTCCGCCGCATCAAGAAGCAGAATTACTTGCCTTCGATCCACTCAGCGGTCGATATGAACAGCTTCTTGTCGCTGCAGTATGAAATTCCACTCGGACTCTACGACGCCGACCAGATTGACGGAAATGTGGAGATTGCCCTTGGCACTCCAGCGGATCAATTTGAAGGGTTGAACAACCGCCTCAATACCTTGACGAACATTCCGGTGTCGAAAGACGATCAAGGCGCATTCGGCAGCCCATATGTCGATTCAAGGCGAACGGCGGTCACCGACCGGACAACAAACGCATTGCACATCTTTTACCTGCGCCCATCTATGGAACGCGATACTGCCTTGGAATTATTGCAGGCTGCTGCCAATATGTTCACCGGCATCCATGGCGGTAATGCCGAAATCGCCGTGCTTTAATTTCCGAAATCTTCTTTGCAGGCATATTCTTTTCCAAGCATTCATTATTTTAGTATGATTTTGTTATCGTGATAAAAAATGAGGGATTTCCATGAAGAAAGTGCACAGTGATGTTATCCAGTTCCGCGGCAGCCATTATGATTTCGGGTATCATCAAGGCGAGCTGCTCCGGGATTCTATTCTTTTGCCAAACCGCAAAACCCAGCGAAGCCAGAACAGCCGGCAGCTTCTAATAGACGAGACCCAAGGGGTCGAGATGCTCGACCGGTTTGCCCCGCGCATCCTTGAGGAAATCGAAGGGCTTGCCGATGCGCTGGACTGGCCTTTTGTCGATGCGCTGCGTGAATTCAGCGGCTATTACCTGGAATACACACGAAGCGGCTGTTCGATCCTTGCCCGCTCCGATTTTCTGGTCCGCAATTACGACAGTTCACCGCAGGGCTATGAGGGCCGCTTCGCCCTGTACGAACCGACAGACGGCGGTTATGCCTCCATCGGTCCATCCATGCAAATCACCGGCCGGACAGACGGCCTCAATGAAAAAGGGCTAGCTATGGGCTACAATTTCATCAATCGACGCAATTCCGCAGACGGCTTTATCTGCAATATGATCGGGCGTCTCCTACTGGAGCATTGCGCGACCATCGAAGAAGCTGTCGATTTGCTGAAAGAATTGCCGCACCGCCGTTCGTTCAGCTATGTGCTTTTGGACAAGAGCGGAAGATCGGTTGTTGTCGAAACATCGCCCCGCAACGTCATCGTCCGGGAAGCGGCGGTGTCGACAAACCATTTTGAAATTCTATCGGAAGAAAACCGCTACCAGATCGATGATTCCAAACGCCGTGAAGAAGCGCTGCTCACCCATTCCACAAAATCGGATGATGCTTATGCTGCATTCCGCTTGTTGAACGATTCGGAGCAAGGTGTATTCTCGACAAAATACAGCACGGCTTCCGGCACCTTGCATACGGCCTCTTATTTCCCGCATAGCCTGGAAGTCGGCTTTGCTATCGGACCGGACCGCTTGCCGCTGATGTTCGATTTCCAGAAATGGCTGAAAGGCGAACGCCTTCTTGCCAAACGGATCAACGGACAGATTGATACGCATTTTCCGTTTCCATATCTGGATGATCTGTCTCTTCTACAATCTAAAAACGGCTGAAGCGAATCCTCGCTCCAGCCGTTTTTCTACGTATATAGACGATCTGTATGAGCCAATCCGATTGCCGTATCAAGCTCGCCATGAATCGCATCAATAGTAACGGGTATCCCTTTCAACCATTCACCGAAGTTGAAAACGGTCGGTTCCTGGTCACCGCCCAGCGCGAACCAGACTTCCTGTTCGGTCGGCAAATAGACGGCGGTATGGATTGTCCCGGCCCAGCTTTTATATAGCTTGGAAAACAGCCCCCGCTCCGTGTCATTGAACAGCCGGTATGCCCGGTAGGCTTCTGATGCATCATCCGGATTCGCTTCGATGACTGCAAGGCGCTCATAGGAATCTTTCAAATAATTGCGGTTTTCATGCTGCTGGATTTCAAAATGGTTGGTGCATGCAGCCGCCTCCCGCACCATCACTTCGCGCGGCGTCGCTTCCATAACTTTCGTCTCGCCGCTCCGGTCAGTCACTACATAGCTGAAAGAGCCCCGGTGCGGAATATCCTTCACAAGTGCCGCAGCCTCTTCAATGGTAGCGCAGGTCTCAAGAATGATGCGGCCAATCATATAGCAGACAAAGCCATCGCCGGGATTTTTCCGGTGCATGAAATTATAGCCCATCACGAGGCCGTGCTCGTTCATGCCGTCCGTACGTCCCAGAATCCGCTGGCTGGGCCCGATTACAGCGGCTCCTTCCTCAGGTTGGAACAAGCAGAACCTGCCTTCATAGGTCTGTGGATGGAAATCATAATTGCGCACCAGAAAATCGTCGCCGCTGACGATGGAACAACCCGACGGCGGAGCATCGATGCGGTAGCCGCCAAAATCGCGCAGCACTTCGTCGATCGGAAGCTCCAAGCTATCTTCGAGGCCTTTCAGTTCCTCCCAGATTTTTGGCGCATAGGCATTAAAAGCAGCTTGTGCTTCCGCCGCGTCTACAACAAACCGCGGCCGTTTGCTTTTCCACTGCTTCCTGCGGTTTTCAAGCGTCACTGATTCTTTCAGCAGCCGCCCCTGCATCAAACCGAAATCGTAATGGCTTCCCCTGAACTGCAGAATATCGCTATGTATGGGTTTCACGGGTTCATTCCTCCATCTGTCTCCACTGACTTTTGATATTCAACCATTATAGCAATCAACCGCATGGAGAAGACAGGAAAACGGGTTGATAAAGGGTTTTTCACCAAGTTTTCTGTCCCGAAAAAATATTCTAATTATTCAGATTAAACTCTTGTGTTCCTTAAGAAAAGGTATATAATTAGCTTTGGATAAATCAAATAAATAATACATAACGCAAATAAGCAACAAGGAGGAAGCAGTAATGAAGAAGTTTCTCGTTGCCCTGATGATTGCATTTCTGAGCCTGTCTGCCATGTCCACAGTGAGCGCCCATCCGCACCATCATGACAAAGACGATGACAAATTCAGCGTACGGGAGGAATTGATGATCAGCAAAAAAGCCTTGAAGAAATACCGGGACATCGACGTCGCACTGGATGAAGGGTTTACCGGATTGATGCCTGGCGCCTGCGTACCGAAAATGGGCATCCACTTGATCAAGCCGAACCGGGTCGATGATGCGAAACTTTCCATCACTAGACCGGAAATTCTGGTTTATGAGCCAATGAAAGACGGCAGCTATAAACTGGTTGCAGCAGAATGGTATGTGCCGGCTGAAGAAACAAACAAAACACCTTATCTCTTCAAGCAAAAATTCCAAGGGCCGATGGCAAACCATGATGGCTCTCCAGGCAAACATTACGACTTGCATGCCTGGTTGTTCAAAAAGAATCCAGACGGCATGTTTGAACCAGAAAACGAACGCGTGAGCTGCAAATACGCTAAATAACCGAATGGATGCAAGGACACTAACAGCAAAAAAAGCCGGTGCAAAAGGAAATCCTTTTGCACCGGCTTTTCTGTGGCCTTGCATTGCCCTGTCCCGGTTTGCCATGGAAAGCGGCTGCACGCCCTGCATATTACCGTCCGCCTTTGTCTCCCTTTTCGCTTTTCCTTTCCAAGCGATTCCCCATTACCCGATTCACTATCCATTTTTCAATTTCCACAAGGATAAAGACGCTGAGTCCGATCAAAAGCGGCCATATCCAATTGCTGAGGCCGATCGGTTCTGTCGCAAGGATGACGTTCATAAAAGGCACATAAGTGACCCCGAGCTGTATGATGATGAGCAGGCCCGAGACAAAAAATGCCGCTTTATTGGAAAAGAAGTCGCGGTTCAAGGCAAACCGGCTTTCGTTCCGGCAATTGAAAAGGTAAAAAAGCTGCGAGAGGACGAGGGCCTGCAGCGTCATGGTCTGCAATGTACCTGCATCGTAATTCCTTGCTGTAAATACGGTATTCATCCACAGGATGCCGCCGCATATTAAAATCGAGACAAAGGCAATCCGGAACATCGAATATCCGCTTAGCAATCGGCTGCCGGCTTTTCGCGGCGGCCGCTCCATCGTGCCGGGCTCAAGTTTTTCAAACGCGATCGCCAGTGAAATCGTTACCGCCGTAATCATATTGACCCACAGGATTTGCACGGGCGTCAGCGGGATGGTCGCCCCAAGAAGAATGCTGACAAAGATCAACATGCCTTCCGATACATTGGTCGGCAATATAAATAGAATCGTCTTCTTCAAGTTGTCGTATACTCGCCGGCCTTCTTTCACAGCATTGACAATGGTATTGAAATTATCATCGACCAGCACCATCTCAGCAGCTTCTTTTGATACTTCCGTCCCTTTTATACCCATTGCAATGCCGATATCCGCGCGCTTCAATGCCGGGGCATCGTTCACCCCATCCCCTGTCATCGCGCAAATATGCCCCTGTTTTTGCAGCGCTTCCACCAGCCGCAATTTGTCGGCCGGGCTAGTGCGGGCGAAAATATCGAAATCGTTCACTGCCTGTGCCAATGCTTCGTCATCCATCGTTTCCAATTCGCGGCCTTCAATCGCTTTCAGGCCAACTCCAATGCCCAATTTTGAACCGATTGCTACAGCAGTTTCTTTATGGTCGCCTGTGATCATCTTGACCCGGATACCGGCCGTTTTGCATTGGGCAATCGACTCAATCACTTCATCGCGCGGCGGATCGATAATGCCGACCATTCCCAGAAGGGTGAAGCCGCTTTGCAAGTCGCTGTGCCCGATCGATTCAACGCCGCTGGGAACCGGCTTTACCGCTGCTGCCAACAGCCGCTCCCCACGTACCGCGTGATCCAGAATCTTTTCTTCCCAATAGCCCCTTTCAGCGGAAGGGATCATTTCCAGCAGCCGTTCCGGTGCGCCTTTCACATAAATCCATTTTTGGCTGCCTTCCCTGACCAGCGCTGCCATATATTTATAGGAAGAGTCGAACGGTATTTTGGAGGCCAAGGGGTAGATTTCAATTTCTTTATCGGCCTTTTCCGCAAGCGTCAGCAGGCATCCCTCAGTCGCACCGCCGCTGACTTTCCAACTGTCCCCTTCTTTGTACAAATGTGAGTCGTTCAGCGTCTTGACGCAGATCAGGAAACGTTCGAGCATAGGCTGGTCCTGCACCGAAACATTCCGGCCATTTTTCTGAATCGCCCCTTCCGGGGAATAGCCGACTCCACCGACATCAAACTCTTCGCTTTCGAGTATTACAGATTTGACGGTCATTTCATTTTTCGTTAATGTACCAGTTTTATCTGAACAGATGACGGTCACCGCTCCAAGCGTTTCGACTGAAGGCAGATTACGGACAATGGCATTTTTTCCGGCCATGGTCTGCACACCAAGAGCCAAGATAATTGATAGTATCGCCGGCAGCCCTTCAGGAATCATCGCTACGGTCAGCCCGATGATGGCCAGCAGCAATTCCCCGGTTGCATAATCATGAAGCCAATAGCCGATCAAAAACAGCGCAACTGCGCTCAGAACGATGATCATCGAGACCAATTTGCCGAAGGCGGCAGTCTGTTTCAGCAACGGCGTCTGCAGCTTCTCAACCGCGGCGAGCGCAGAGCTGATTTTTCCAAGTTCCGTCTCCGCTCCTGTCGCGACTACTACACCCGCTCCCGCACCGGAAGCGACAGCCGTTCCGGCAAATGCCATATTGGCTCTGTCGCCAAG
This sequence comes from Planococcus chinensis, assembly GCF_042681545.1. Classification (NCBI taxonomy): domain Bacteria; kingdom Bacillati; phylum Bacillota; class Bacilli; order Caryophanales; family Caryophanaceae; genus Planococcus; species Planococcus chinensis. Next base: position 4,964 of record NZ_JBHUFW010000007.1, on the reverse strand, counting down.
TACCGTCTCTTCCGGCAGCAAGGCTGTCTTCTTTTCGACAGCATCCGATTCTCCGGTTAAAGAAGATTCTTCAATCTGCAGATTCACTGCATCAAACAATCGCAGATCAGCCGGCACTTTATCCCCCGCTCTCAGATAGGCGATATCGCCCGGCACCAGATCCGCTGCCTGGATGCTGGTACGCTTTCCCGAACGCAGGACAACCGCTTTGACCGATAGCATTTTGCGGATCCCTTCCAGTGCCTTTTCTGCCCGATTCTCCTGGATAAAGCCGATGGCTGCATTTATGACCACCACTGCCAATATAACGCCCGTATCAATATAATGCTGCAGGATAAACGTGATGACTGCCGCAACAAGCAAGACATAGATCAACACATCGTGGAAATGCTTAAAAAACTTGACGATAGGCGAATCGTTCTTTGCCTCTGGCAGTTCATTCCTGCCCCACGTGGCCAATCTCCCAGCCGCCTCCTCCTCGGATAAACCCATGGACGGATCGGCTGCCAATTCCTCAAGGACGTCTGCGATTTCATGACTGTACCATTTCATCTTAGACTTGCCCTCCCCGCATCTCATTCTAGCTTCACTGACGGACAATTTTGATTAGTATACCACGAAGCATTTTATGAGCAGCGGTTTTACGTAGGTTTCGCAATGGGGGCTGCCAGAAACACTTCATTGATAATTGGATAGCTCGAGCAAGTTTCCATCCGGATCCCGGATATACACCGACAGAATCGAGCCGACAGCACCCGTCCGCTCGATCGGCCCCTCTTCTATTGCAGTGTGGCATTTCGCCAGGTGTTTGATGACTTCCGGCATAGGAACTTCAGTGATAAAGCATAAGTCTGCACTTCCCGGCACAGGAGCAGACGCTTTCGGTTCAAATTCTTTCCCGGCTTTGTGAAGATTGATTTTTTGGTTTCCGAAGCGCAATGCTTTTCTATCCTCTCCGAAAGTTTCGATTCGCATTCCCAATACCCGGCGATAAAATTCACAAGTTTCCCTGATATCCTTGACGGTCAATACAAGATGGTCCAACCGGTTGATCTCCATTTGCAGCACTCCTTTTCACCTTACGGCAGTACTTAACACTTCGACATCGATGGGGATAAACCTTTCCTTCGTAAAGCGTTCTTATAAGATTTAACTGATCGATGGATAACGTCCGGCAGCTCTATTTAAACGATTATTTTTCAATAAAAAAAGCCGATGGTTTGAGAAGATCTCAAATCATCAGCTTTAGTTTCATCGTTTGGCATGCGATGAAAAGTATACCGGCGGTCGGGGTCGAACCGACACTCCGGTGAAGGAACGGGATTTTGAGTCCCGCGCGTCTGCCAATTCCGCCACGCCGGCCTATTCCTAAAAGGACAATTATTATTATAGCATTGAAAAAGAAAGTGCGCCACTACTTTTTTAAAATAATAATTACAAACGCCATCGCCTCTATACAGAAACGATGGCAGCTCTCCCTTACATGAAAAGATTTAAAACCATATAGATCAGTCCAGCAATCATTGCAGAAATCGGCAAGGTAATGATCCACGTAATCAGCATGGTCTGGGCTGTTCCCCATTTCACGCCTTTCAGTCTGTGCGCAGCTCCCACTCCCATGATCGAAGATGAAATAACATGCGTTGTACTGACCGGCAAGTGGATGGCGGTAGCGCCGAAAATAACAGCGGCTCCGGTCAAGTCAGCGGCAACTCCGTTGACCGGCCGGATTTTCATGATTTTGCCCCCGACTGTCTTGATGATTCTCCAGCCGCCGACTGATGTCCCAAGAGCCATAGCGAGCGCACAGGAAACCTGTACCCATAGCTGGATGTCATCCGTAGTTTGATAATTGTTGACGATGAGTGCCATAGTGATGATCCCCATCGCTTTTTGGGCATCGTTCGTCCCGTGTGAAAACGACTGCAACGCCGCAGTGGCGATCTGTACCAGCCGGAAGTTCCTGTTGGTCTTGGTCAAGTTGTGGTTCTTGAACACGACTTTTACGATGCTGTAGACGATATACCCCACTACAAAAGCCAAGATCGGGGAAAGGATCAAAGCTTGGAGTATCTTAAGGAAACCGCCAAGATTAAGTGCGCCGACGCCTGCTGCTGCAATGACCGCACCGACAATCGATCCGATCAGCGCATGCGAGGAGCTGCTAGGGATTCCATAATACCATGTGACCAAATTCCATGTAATCGCAGCCAATAGCGCTGCCAGAATGACGATTGTTCCATTTTCGAGCGTGAACGGATCCACGATGTCTTTCGTGATCGTTTTAGCGACGCCTGTGAAAGCCATAGCTCCGACAAAGTTCATGATGGCAGCCAGCAGGATGGCGTGCCTTGGCTTCAGCGCTTTCGTTGAAACCGCAGTGGCAATAGAGTTGGCCGTATCATGGAACCCATTGATAAAGTCAAAAACTATTGCAAAGATGACAATCAAAACCGTTAACAGCAGTACCATATCCATTAGTCTTTTTGCTCCTTAAGCGTTCTTCATGATGATTGATTCAAATGTATTAGCCACTTTCTGGCAGTGATCTGCTATTTCCTCTAGTTCTTCATAGATCTCTTTATACTGGATAATGCGGATCGGGTCTTTCTCAGTCGCAAACAGGTTCTTGATGGCATTGCGACGCGTCACATCGCATTGAGATTCATAGTCTTTGATTTTGATTGCATGCTCCCGCATGGCAAGCAATTTCTTGGAAGTCATCAAATCGACCGCCACTACAATCTCTTCTGTGCTTAATCGGATCGCTTCGACAAACTCCAACATATATTGATCAGCATTGATGATCGAGTACATTTCAAACATGGAAGCGGTGTGGTCCAAGCCGTCCAATACATCGTCCATGCTCATCGCCAGCGCCAGAATGTCTTCGCGCTCAATTGGTGTGATGAAGGCTTTGTTCAAGTCCTGGATCACATCGTGGACGAATGTATCCCCTTTGGTTTCAAAGTCTTTCATCGTATTCGAGAAAATCTTCAAATCGCTGATCGAGTTCAATTTATAATCGGCAAAATAAGCAGCACTCTCTTTTAAGTTCAACGCGATATCGCTTAATTGCACTGCAAATTTATCTTTCTTTTTAAACGCCATTCTTGTTCCCTCCGCTATTCTCATATAATAAAATCTAAGCTAGATAATAATACCTCATAGGAGGCAGAATTAACAATCCCTAAACATCAAATTTACAATCCCTTAATAAAACTGATATTTCCCTTTCCCTATAAATGTTTAATGCATTATTCTTCTTTTTTTGCATAAGAAAAAGCTCCAACTTTGAAGGTCAAAGTTGGAGCTTGGTGAAGGGCAGGCAGGCCCTTCTCATGATACCGGCGGTCGGGGTCGAACCGACACTCCCGTGAAGGAACGGGATTTTGAGTCCCGCGCGTCTGCCAATTCCGCCACGCCGGCAAATTATTATGGAGGCGGCAACCGGACTCGAACCGGTGATAAGGGTGTTGCAGACCCATGCCTTACCACTTGGCTATGCCGCCAAAAATTGGAGCGGAAAACGAGGTTCGAACTCGCGACCTCCACCTTGGCAAGGTGGCGTTCTACCACTGAACTATTTCCGCAAAAGCTGGGGTACCTGGATTCGAACCAGGGCATGACGGGATCAAAACCCGTTGCCTTACCGCTTGGCTATACCCCAATAATAAGATGGGGCGGACGAGGGGAATTGAACCCCCGAATGCCGGAATCACAATCCGGTGCGTTAACCACTTCGCCACGACCGCCACGATATTATATTTATTATAGCATCAAGTTGAAGTTAATGTATGGGGCGGACGAGGGGAATTGAACCCCCGAGTGCCGGAATCACAATCCGGTGCGTTAACCACTTCGCCACGACCGCCATCATATAAAATTTAAAATTGGCAGGGGCAGTAGGAATCGAACCCACATCGGAGGTTTTGGAGACCTCTGTTCTACCGTTAAACTATGCCCCTAAAACTGGTGGTGGGGGGCAGATTCGAACTGCCGAACCCGAAGGAGCGGATTTACAGTCCGCCGCGTTTAGCCACTTCGCTACCCCACCTAGTGGTGCCGGAGAAAGGACTTGAACCCTCAACCTACTGATTACAAGTCAGTTGCTCTACCAGTTGAGCTACTCCGGCATGGAGATTATTAAAAATAATGGTGGGTCAGGACGGAATCGAACCGCCGACACTTAGAGCTTCAATCTAATGCTCTACCAACTGAGCTACTGACCCACATTTTTAAAAATGGCGGTCCCGACCGGGATCGAACCGGCGATCTCCTGCGTGACAGGCAGGCATGTTAACCGCTACACCACGGGACCATTTGGTTGCGGGGGCAGGATTTGAACCTGCGACCTTTGGGTTATGAGCCCAACGAGCTACCGAACTGCTCCACCCCGCGACAATGTTATATGATATTTTGTGCACTTAGAGTGCAATATATCTTGAAGGAATGACTTCCTTCTATTATATATGAAACTACTGATCAAATCGATTATGTATTTTCCAAAATGGTGGAGGATGACGGGATCGAACCGCCGACCCTCTGCTTGTAAGGCAGATGCTCTCCCAGCTGAGCTAATCCTCCGTATTGAAAATGGTGACCCCTACGGGATTCGAACCCGTGTTACCGCCGTGAAAGGGCGGTGTCTTAACCGCTTGACCAAGGGGCCATTAATATTTGGAGATTAAATTCTGGCGGAGAGCAAGGGATTCGAACCCTTGAGACGGTTGCCCGCCTACATGATTTCCAATCATGCTCCTTCGGCCACTCGGACAGCTCTCCAAAAGAATGGCTCCGAAGGTAGGACTCGAACCTACGACCATCGCATTAACAGTGCGGTGCTCTACCACTGAGCTACTTCGGAATAATATGGATCAGCCTGGCAACGTCCTACTCTCACAGGGGGAAACCCCCAACTACCATCGGCGCAAAAGAGCTTAACTTCCGTGTTCGGGATGGGA
>NZ_JBHUFW010000006.1:0-4639 GCF_042681545.1 Planococcus chinensis | reverse complement strand
GTAACTTAACTGCACATAAGTTACATTCGTTTCCGCTGAAATAGTACCCTTTATTTGTTCCAGATTCTGGCCCATAAACCTCGGGTGTCTTTTTTCGGCGTGACCGTTTCAGGTTCGCTTTCTGGCTGCTGTGAGGACGATTCTGGCGCATCTAACTCGAATTCTTCCGGTACTGGTGCAAGTAATTGTTTCTGTTGTGCTTCCATCCGATCAATCTTCTGCTGCATTTTCTCCAATACTTCCACAAACATGATATCCCGTTCTTTTTGGCGCTCTTCTTGTTGCTGTAGCTGGATTTTCAGCTGTTTGACCTCATTCAGCATAGCAGTTGCTATGTCGTCGCTATCGCGCTCACGTGGCGCTATGGAGTTATTCTTTTTTAAACTCCTTGATGCCTCTATAACAGCCTCTTCAAGTGATTTTTTACCGCTATGAACTGTCGCTATGATGCCTTTAATCGCTATGTATTCGCTATCCGTATAAAGCCGGGCGTTCTTATGCGTTCGTTTGAACTGGATGCCTTCCTGTTCCAACAAAGCCGAATATTTCCGTAACGTGGAGGGTTGGATCTTTAAATTTGTACTTACTTCGCTTGGAGTCAACATCTATTATTCGCCTCCGTTTCCTTTTCTTCATGTTATAAGAGTCCAATCAATCCTGCATCTTCTTTTTTAGCAAAAGGTTCATAAAAAAAAAGAAAATTGGAGAAGACGCTGCGGGCCAGCAACTTCTCCAATTTTCTTTTACAAGACTTCCGATAATCTGATGATATGTAAACTAGTAAGTGGAGAATTTTAGAATTTCTGTAATTTGATTTCATGAGTACGCGTATATGTTATGATGATTCCAAATCTTTATTCTAAGGAGATACATAAAATGGATTTGATTATCATTACGCTTGTCACTAGTATTATATTGATTTATATTTCTTGGATGTTTAGTAAGAAAAACTCTTCATTTCAATATGCCGTGCCCTTAATAGTGGCTATTTTAAGTATTATAACCATCGCTCTAAGCTTCATAGTCGGAAGATGGTCTGGAATGGGAATAGGTGTTATTGGCCTTACCTTCCTTATTGCTTCGATTATTGCTTTAGTAGTTACTTCCTTTTTGAGCTTCAGAGAAATTAATTAAACTTTTTTAAAACAGAGAAAGGTCTGGCATATTCATAATAGCCAGGCTTTTTTAGTCCTAAAATTTTTACGCTTTTGGTGTAAAGTATTAACGTCGGTTTATTTTTCAGTTCACATATAGTTATGTCTCTTTCTTGTCTTAAAAATAAAAGCGTTCGTAAAAGTACACGTTTTCGAACACCTCAAAAGTAATCGAAAAGCAGAAAAAGAACGTTCGCAAATGTGGTCATACACTTTGTGAACGTTCTTCTGTTTTAAGCTAAATTTACGAACGAATGATTGCTGTCTTTTCATTTTTATCTATGTAGTTTTTATATCCGAAGGCGACAAGTGCATCCCTTTCACCACCCCGATTTTTGGGTGGTGTATAACTGGGCACTCTCGCTTTTCGCTCTCGGATCTTGTTGGTACTTTTATTCTTTTCATTTAGCCGCTGCACGTTCAATGTCTCACATTATTTACAGCTGGAAGCTGCCCACAATACACCTGATTTCTACAGGGTGTATAGATGGGCACTCTCTACTTTTTCCCGTACTCTCAATTTCGTCTGTACTGAATTTTATAAAAGCAAAGTAAGGAAAGCTGGCACAAACTTGTGCCAACCCGGAAAAAATAGTGGCACAGAAGTGTGCCAAAGGCTTTTTTTTCTGGCACAAAACTGTGCCAAAACCGAAATTTAATGTACCCAACTAAACACTAGGCTCTGCCTAGTTCCACAATGAAAATGGGGACACGTTTCCCTTATGCTCTTTCTCTCTTTTTTCACCTTTACGACTGTTTTGCTGTTCATTAGCCCCGGCAGGAAACCCAGAGGACGGCAGTGATTTTTTTTGCAGAAAAAATCGGTGCGTATAAATGGGCACTCTCACTGAACTTTTTCTTTTTGACTGCTGAAGAGAATCTCGAAAAACAATTGGCTAGAAAAAAGAACGGCAGATTCAGAAGATTGCTGCGTAAAAAAATCCGACAGTGCCCAGTTATACACCACCCCAAAATCGGGGTGGTGACGGGGTTTTAATGGTCGCCTTCGGATATCCAAAAGAGGGAGAAAAAAGAATAAAAGATGAACCAAAAAAAGCCCGTTCTGATATTCCAACGAGAGGAAATCGAACCGGGCTTTTGGCTTTTCTGTTTAAGAAGTGGAGGCATCTTTCGTTGTGCGTTTCTTTTTTTCGGCCAACTTTTTCAGCAACTTCTCTTTTTCTTTATCGAGTTCCGGATTCGATTCCGATGGTTCAGACGGTTCATCTTTGGAGGTGAACCAGTCCGGAAGTTTTTCTTCGCGTCCGGCCCAGCGTTCTTTCACCGGCTGCAGATCCGCAAACGTAATCCGTCCGCCAGCTTCATGGATCTCCCACGCGGAAGTAATTTTGGATTTGATGAACCCGAGTGGATTTTTCACGCTCTTTTCTTCGTTGACGTAGCGAATCAAGAATTCCAATTCCTGTTCAGCATCGCCTTGCCAAATTAGGGATGCGCCTTGATGCAGCTGCGCAAAAAAGGCGGTATCAAATTGATAGCCCTCTGCGAGTTCGTTCATTCTCTCCCGAAGATTATCTATTGCACTAGGTTCTTTAACTAGTTCAGACTTCTTTTCCAAACGGGGTACTTGAATTTCTCTTTCAGGAGCATGACGAATAGTGAATTCAATTTTATTGACCCCACGCCCCTTCTTAATTTCCTTATAAATTATATGGAGATCGGTCTTATCATTCACTTCGTCTACTGAAGTTTTTAAAACACGAGATTTAAAATGCCCATACTGCTTGTACTGCCCCTCTTCTACACCAAGTTTCCCTTTCAACTCTGCAATAGAACATTCCCAACGCCCCAAATGCTGCCACTTTTTCATTAGCTCATACAAACGGATTGAATAGGTACTATTTAGAGACAAAACATTACTCAAACGATATGACGTAAATTGATTTTTTAGCTGTAGCATATATGGTTTTAAATCCGGAGAAAAAGACAGATCGATGACCCCTGCCCCTTTAAGATATTTAGCACTGGAAACCCAATTGGCCAATAGCCAATCACCGTCTCCCAAAGGAATTTCAATAGTCTTTGACATTAATTGTTTAGCTATTTTCTTGATTTCGGTATATTTCGTACTACCTTCAAGACCTAGCATTTCTGTGAATTCCCGTATTGATATTCGATAATGTTTGAAATCACTATCCGAAGGTTCAATCATGCTCACCATTGTAAGCACAATTTTTTGTTCCCTTGCAGTTAGAGGGTTGTTATGACGAGCTTCAATTAAATCATTTGATTGAGTCACTAAATAACTATTATCCATTCAATCTCACCTACACTCACATTTTATTTTATTTGTGATCAATAATAATTAAATTATATTTTTTAAAAACTTCAAAGTCAATACTTATCACATAATATATCTATTTGTGATAATTGGAACCGAAAGTGTGATAGTTGAGACCGAAAGTGTGATAGTTCAGAGACCGAAAGTGTGATAGTTGGGACCGAAAGTGTGATAGTTGGGACCGAAAGTGTGATAGTTCATCTCTTTCAATGCAGTTATACCAAGGGTTTCAGCCTCCCTAAAACAGTTAAAACAATTAAAACAAAGTAATTAAAAACACCAACAACACGCGTACGCGCGCGAGCTGGTGGTGGTGGGCAAATAATAGGGACCGAAAGTGTGGCATTTCAAAAACTCTTCTCAGATCGCCATGACTTTTTCTATAAAATCATTGGTTTTACATAAGACAAAGTGAATCGCCCTCCTGATACATCTATAGAACGCACAGAACCCCCTTTAAAACGATTTTAAGACCGAAAATGAATAGAACTAGGGGTGCATCCTTAAAATTGATTTAACCCCTCTTAGAAGCCGTTTTTTGACAAACAAAAAAACTCCGCAGAAAAATGCTGGGAGTTTTACAGGCGAAACGACTTTAAATTGCTCTCAATTTGCTCATCTGTGATGCCGATGTAGCGCAACGTGATCTGCGGATGGGCATGGTTCAAGATATTCTGCAGCTCGGCAATGTCTTTGAATTGCTTGTAATGCCAATAGCCAAATGTTTTGCGCAAGGTATGCGTGCCGATGCCTACCGAGATATCGACCATCTGTGCGGCCTTCTGAAGCTGTCTGTACGCTTGAACGCGCGTAATCGATCCATTTCCCTTTCGACTGGGAAACAGCCACTCAGCGCCCTCTAACGTGCGAATATAAGCATCCAGTTCGTCGTAAATGTTGCCGAGGTGAATCGTCCGGCGTTTTCCGGTCTTTCCTTCACGCAACGACACCACCTTTTTGCCCTGGATCTCGCTCGTTTTGATGGCTAATAGATCCCCGACACGCAAGCCCGAATTGATGCCCAGAAGAAACAGAATGTAATCCCGTTCGCTGCACCACTTCTTCAAGCTCAATTTCATATCCTCGATCCGTTCCAGCGATCGGATCGGCTGCACATCTTTGATTTCGTTCTGTTTATTCATGACAAGCTCCTTTCGATTGGCTGCTGATTGTATGATTGCTA